>CAZKTF010000210.1:0-6491 GCA_964555565.1 uncultured Planctomycetota bacterium
CTCCGCCGCGACCCGCCGGAGCGCGCGCCCGAGGGCCGCGACGACCTCGCCGGGGTTGCGGCGCGCGGCGGGCTCGGTGGCGGCGTAGGTCTTGCGCAGGAGCTCCTCCCCGCCCTGGCGGCGCGCGAGCGAGACCCGCACCTCCACCTGGCCCCGCCAGGCGGCCCCCGCGTCCACCTCGTCGCACCGCGCGAGGTGCGCCCGGAGGACGAAGTCCGGCTCCCGCGGGGCGGGTTCCGCGGCCACGACGGCGCAGACCCCGGCCCGGGCGAAGGCGTCGGCGAAGATCGCCCGCGCGGCCTCCGCGGGGGGCCTCGCCCAGCGGTGCCCCTCGTAGGCCCCGCTCTCGACCGCCCCGCGCCGCCAGACCAGCTCGTCGCGGTCCAGCGCGGGGTCCACGGTGAAGGGCCTCACCTCGAGGACCTCGGGGCCGGCGGCGGGGGCCGGGGGGCCCGGCGCAGGCTCGGGGAGGAGGTCGTAGGTCCGCAGTTCCCGCGTCGTCGCCGACCCGATCCGCACGCACCCGGCCGCCGCCGCGGCCGCGAGCAGGAGGGCGAGGCCTCGGGTCGGGGTCATCGCTTGTCCTCCGGGAGCGGCGGGGCCGGCTCGGGGATGGCCTTGTCGGTGGCGGGCCTGCCCGAGAGGATCCGGTTCGGATCGTCCCGGAGCATCCGGGCGATCTCCTTCGCGTGCTCGGAGGCGCGGCGGATGTTGGCCAGGGCCGCGGAGAGGTCCTCGCGCCCGTTCTCGGCCGTGGACGCGATCGCGTCCGCGGCGCGCTGGAGGGACTCCTCGATCCGCCGGAACTCGGCCACGGCCTCCTCCGCCTTGCGGACGACGCCGCGGACGTCCACCCCCTCCAGCACCTCGTTCGCGCGGGCCACGGCGCTGCGCGCCCCGTCCAGGACCTCCCCCGCCTTGGCCGGGAGGCCCCGGAGCGCCGGGTCCTTGAGGAAGGCCTCCAGTTCCCCCACCGCCGTGCGCACCGCCGCGGCCGTCGCGCGCACCTCCGCGCGGACGTCGGCCACCGCGGAGCGGGCCTCCTCCAGGGCCTTCCCGCCGCTCACCGCCATGGCGTCCACCCGCTCCAGGGTCTTCCTCACGAGGCCCGCGGAGGCCTGGATGTCCAGGATCGCCTGGGAGAGCGCCTGCTCGTTCCTCGCGAAGAACAGGTTCAGCCGCTCCACGAGCTCGCCCAGGTTCTTCGCGATCCCGGTGATGGAGGACCCGAAGGACGGGTCCGTGGGGATGAGGTCCCCCTCGGGCATCACGTCGGAGCGGCTCGTCCCCCCGTAGAGCTCCAGGAAGAACATCCCGGTGATCCCCTGGGGCTTCAGCGCCGCCCGCGTATCGACCTTCACGGGGACGTCCGGCCGGACCTTGATCCCGACGCGGATCTTCCCGATGTCCTCCGGGTTGAAGGCGATGGACTCGACGCTCCCGACCTGGACCCCGTTGTACTTGACGGCGCTCGACACCTCGAGGCCGGCCACCGATTCCGTGAACTCCACGGTGTACCGCTTCTCGCGGGAGAGGACGCGCACCCCCGCGACGGTCCCGAGGAACGCCAGGAGGATCGCGAGGGCCACGAGGACGAAGACCGCGGCCCGGCGCCGGTCCTCGGCGGGGTTCATCGGGGGCCCTCCGGGGGGACGGGACCGAGGAGCGAGGCGGCGGCCGCCTCTTCGCGGGGGGCGCGGCGTTCCAGGAAGTCGCGGACCGCGGGGTCCCGCGCGGCCTCCACCGCCTCCCAGGGACCCTCCATGAGCGCCCGCCCCTCGGCCAGGACCACCATCCGGTCGGCGATCTTCCGGGCGCTCGGCAGGTCGTGGGTCACCACCACCATGGTCACCCCCAGGGCGTCGCGCAGCTCCAGCACCAGGTTGTCGATCCCGTCCGCCGTGATCGGGTCGAGCCCGCTCGTGGGCTCATCGAAGAACACGATGTCCGGATCGAGGGCCAGGGCCCGGGCGATCCCCGCCCGCTTGCGCATCCCGCCCGAGAGTTCCGAGGGCATCCGGCCCGCCGCCTGGAGGAGCCCCACCTGGGCGAGCCGCATCCGGACCGCCTCCTCCACGACCCCGGGCGGCATCCGGAGGTGCTCGCGGATCGGGAGCGCCACGTTCTCCCGGAGCGTGATCGAGTTGAGGAGCGCCCCGCCCTGGAACACCATCCCCGTCGCCCGGCGCGCCCTCTCGGACTCCTCCTGGTCGAGCGAGGCGAGGTCGCGTCCCCGGAGGAGGGCCGACCCCTCGGTCGGGGCGAGGAGGCCCACGAGGCAGCGCAGCAGCGTCGTCTTGCCGCAGCCGGAGGGGCCCATGATGACGTAGATCTCGCCGCGGCGGACGCGGAGGGAGACCCGGTCCAGGACCGCGCGGTCGTCGAACCGCACGGTCAGGTCCCGCGTCTCCACCACGACCGGGGGGTCTTCCATCAGAAGGCGAAGTAGACCAGCGCCGTGAAGAAGGCGTCGAAGAGGATCACCGCGATGATCCCCCGCACGACGGAGGAGGTGGCGGCCTGGCCCACCGCCTCGGGCCCCCCGCGCAGCCTGAGGCCCTGGAGGCAGCCCACGATGGCCACGATGTTCCCGAAGAAGAAGGACTTGAGGAGCCCCGACCCGATGTCGCTCATGTGGAGCGCGGACACGGTCTCGTTGTAGTAGGTCGCCCACGGGATCCCGAAGGAGAGGACCCCGACCCCGGCCCCGCCGAGGATCCCGCATACGTCGGCGATGACGCAGAGCGCCGGCACCGAGAGGGCCAGCGCGGCGAACCGGGGCGACACGAGGAACCGGCGCGGCCGGAGCGCCATCATCTCCAGGGCGTCCACCTCCTCGGTGACCTTCATGGTCCCGATCTCGGCCGCGATGGCCGAGCCCGTGCGCCCGGCGATGAGGATCGCGGTGAGGAGCGGGCCGACCTCGCGCGTGACGGCCACCGCGGTCACCTGGGCCACCAGGAAGGTGGCCCCGTAGTCGCGCAGGACGTAGGCCATCTGGAGGGCGAGGATCACCCCCAGCATCAGGTTGATGAGGACCACGATGGGGACCGCGCCGGCGCCGATCTCCGCGAGCTGGCGGAAGAAGTGCTCCCGCCGGACCGCGCCGCCGCGGAAGGGATCGACGAAGGCGACGCGGTAGGCCTCCGCGAGCATCGCCAGCATCGCGATCGCGTCGTCCCGGACCCGGATCCCGAGGTCGCCGGCCCAGGCGACGAGGCCCCCCCGGGCCGCGGCCCCGGACGCCAGCTCGACCGCGAGCACCCGGTCGAGCCTGAGGAAGGAGGCCAGGCGCGCGGCCTCGGGGGGGACGTTCACGACGCGGACGTCGCGCCCCGCGGCACGGAACCGCCGCACCGCCTCGCCCAGGGCCGCCACGCCGAAGGTGTCCACCCGGCGGACCTGCCCCAGGTCGATGACCACCGGGCCCGCGTCCCCCGCGGCCTCGCGCAGGCGCGCCGACGCCGCCGCGGCCCCCTCGCCCGCGAGCGGGTCGTCCAGCGCGACGGTCACGCCCGGGGACACCCTCCCTGGCCTCCCTCCCGCCCGGAACGGGCCGCGCCCGGGACCTGCATGGTAGACTCCGCGCCGAACGGAAGTCAAAGCACGGAAAGGGTTTCGCGCCGCACCCCGCCCCCGGAGATCGCACATGTCCCAGCCCAGGCCGGAGGCCCCCCTGGCGCGCGACCCGCAGCCCGAGATCCCGATCCCGCCGAAGGTCCCCGTGGTCTACCTGGTCTCCACGGTGCTCTTCCCGGGCGGCACCGCGCAGGCGCAGATCCGCACCCGCCGCAACATCGACCTGCTGGCGAAGTTCCGGTCCGACGAGCAGATCTTCGCCTTCGCCTCCGCCCCCGGGGCGGACCCGGAGAAGCTGACCGAGGCGGATCTCGGGCGCATCGCCGTGATCGGGCGCGTGATCTCCCGCCTGAACCTCCCGGACGGCTCCCTCCAGGTCGCCATGCAGGGGATCCGCCGGGTGACCCTGAGGAAGTGGATCTCGACCTCCCCGCTCTTCCTCGCCGAGCTCTCCGCCGCCCCCGAGATCGCCGCCCCGGCCGCCCCGGCGGAGGAGCGGATCCTCTCGCTCCTGGAGCTGGTGGAGACCCTGGTGCGGTTCGACGAGGCCTACTCCAACGAGCTGGTCCGGCTCCTCCAGTCCAACGTGGACGACCCGGGCCGCTTCGCCGACCTGGTGGCGCTCACGGTGGCCTTCGACCTCCGCGAGCGGCAGGCGGTCCTCCAGGAGCTCGACATCGAGAAGCGCCTGCACCTGGTCGAGGACCGCCTCCGGGAGAAGGTCGAGGTCGCGCGCATCGCGCGCGAGATCGAGCAGAAGGCCCGGGGGGACATCTCCAAGGCGCAGCGGGAGTACTTCCTCCGCCAGCAGATCAAGGCGATCCGCTCGGAGCTGGGCGAGGACTCGCGCGAGGAGGCGGACGCGCGGAAGTTCACGGAGAAGGCGGACGCCGCGAAGCTCCCCGCCGAGGTGGACCGCGTGGTCCGCGCGGAGATCGAGCGGGTCCGCATGACCTCCGCCGCATCGGCGGAGTACAACGTCGTCCTGAACTACCTCGACTGGCTCCTCGCCATGCCCTGGACGAAGGAGAGCGCGGACCGGCTCAACGTGGCCCGCGTGCGGCGGGCGCTGGACCGCGACCACTACGGGCTCGACAAGCCGAAGAAGCGGATCCTCGAGTACCTCTCCGTCCGTGCCCTCGCCCCGGACGCCCCGGGCCCCATCCTCTGCTTCGTCGGCCCCCCGGGCACCGGCAAGACCAGCCTCGCCCAGTCCATCGCGGGGGCCATGGGGCGCGGGCTCACGCGGATCTCCGTGGGCGGGATCCAGGACGAGTCTCAGATCCGCGGCCACCGGCGCACCTATGTGGGCGCCATGCCGGGGCGCATCGTCCAGGCGATCCGCCGCTGCGGGACGCGCAACCCGGTCATGGTCATCGACGAGATCGACAAGATGGGCTCCGGCCCCCAGGGGGACCCGAGCGCGGCGCTGCTGGAGGTCCTCGACCCGGAGCAGAACAAGTCCTTCACCGACCACTACATGGACGTCGCCTTCGACCTCTCCCGGGTCCTCTTCGTGACGACCGCCAACTACCCCTACGACATCCCGGGGCCGCTCATGGACCGGATGGAGGTCGTGACCCTCCCCGGCTACACCGAGTCGGAGAAGGTCGAGATCGCCCGCCGCCACCTCCTCCCCAAGGCGCTCGAGCGCACGGGGACGAAGGGGCGCGTGCGCATCGCCACCTCCTGCGTCCGCGCGATCATCCGCCGCTACACCGCGGAGGCGGGCGTGCGGGACCTCGGGCGGCGCCTCGAGGAGGTCTGCCGGAAGTACGCGGTGCGGATCGCCTCCGGCAAGCGCGGCCCCTTCGCGGCCACGGGCCGGAACGTGGAGTCCATCCTCGGCCGCCCCCCGGTCACGGAGCCGGAGCGGCGCGAGGCCCCCGAGGTGGGCGTCGTCACGGGCCTCGCCTGGACCCCCTACGGGGGGGACCTCCTGGTCATCGAGGCGATCCGGATGCCCGGGGACGGCTCCTTCTCCCTCACGGGCTCCCTCGGGACGGTGATGAAGGAGTCGGTCCAGGCGGCGGCGTCCTGGGTGCGGGCCCACGCGGCCTGGCTCGGCATCCCGATGGAGGCCTTCGGGAACTCCGACGTCCACGTCCACTTCCCCGAGGGCGCGGTCCCCAAGGACGGCCCCAGCGCGGGGGTGGCCATCACGGTCGCCCTCTCCTCGGTCTTCACGGGCCTCCGGGTCCGCCACGACGTCGCCATGACCGGCGAGGTCACGCTCCGGGGGAAGGTCCTCCCCATCGGCGGGCTCCGGGAGAAGCTCACCGCCGCCTACCGCGGGGGGATCCGGGAGGTCTTCGTCCCCAAGGACAACGTGGCCGAGCTGGAGGACGTCCCCGCCGAGGTCCGCAAGGCCCTCAAGGTGACGGGGGTCGCCAGCGTCGAGGAGGTCCTCAAGGCGGCGATCATCTCCCCCAAGGGCGGGAAGAACCGCCGGCTCGGCCAGCCCGACCGCCGCCAGGGGTCGGTGCCGAGGTAGGGTCGGGCCCCGGGCCGCCTTTCCTTGCCGGGCCCCCGGGGGGGGCGCTAGGCTCGCCGCTTTTCCTGCCGGGCGCCGGGGGAATTCCCCGTGCGCGGGGCGGGGGCCCCCCGCCGGGGCGCGGAGCGAGACCCATGGCCGTCGTCGTCTCCCCTCGCCGGAACATCGGCATCATGGCGCACATCGATGCCGGCAAGACGACCGTCAGCGAGCGGATCCTCTTCTACTCGGGCAAGATCCGGAAGGTGGGCGAGGTCCACGACGGCGCCACCACCATGGACTTCATGGAGGAGGAGCGCGCCCGGGGGATCACCATCAAGTCCGCGGCCACCCACCTCCGCTGGCGCGACCAGGACATCACGCTCATCGACACGCCGGGCCACGTGGACTTCACCGCCGAGGTGGAGCGCTCGCTCCG
>CAZKTF010000211.1:0-6417 GCA_964555565.1 uncultured Planctomycetota bacterium
CCGCCCGCACCGGGACGGCGGAGAGCCAGGGCCAGGCGAGGCCCAGGACCAGGAAGAGCACGATCGCCGCCATGGCCCGATCGGGGTGGCGGCCCACCGTGCGGCGGAGCAACCCGTAGAACTGCCTCATTGTCAGCCTCCTTGCGGCACAGACCCCGGCCCCGGCGGGTGGAGACGGACCGTCCACCCGAGGGTGCTGCGGGTCCCATTTCGCCTTCTTGCCGACTTCCAACCTGGGCGCACCTCGCGCCCTTCGAGCGATCCAAAGGCCGGGCGGGGTAAACCCCGCCCCTACAGAGACACGGCCGGGCGCACCTCGCGCCCTTCGAAGCAACGGCGGGCGGGGCAAGCCCCGCCCCTACAGAGACACGGCAGGGCGCACCTCGCGCCCTTCAAGGCAACGGCGGGCGGGGCAAGCCCCGCCCCCCCTACAGAGACACGGCAGGGCGCACCTCGCGCCCTTCGAGGCGACGGCGGGCGGGGCAAGCCCCGCCCCTACAATGACCACGGCACGGCAGGGCACCTGCTGCGCCGTTCGATTCCCTTCTGTGAAATGCGGTTGGGGCTTCCCTCCCGGGACGGATTTCGGGAATCTCCGCAGCTTGGGAACGTCGGCCAGCCCACCTCTGGAGGCACTGGCGCCCTCCCTGCCTTGCCCTTCGACGCGTCTGGACGGGACCTCCCCCCGGAGTCCGGCGAGACGCTACAGATGGCGGAAATCTACCATATTCGGGGCCGAAGTCAAGCCGGCCGACGGAATTGACAATTCCCTCGTGTCCGAGTGAATCGAACGGCGAGAGTTGCGGCGATCGGGCCCGGAGCGCCCCCGCGCAACGCCTTGCGGGATAGGGGCCGGCGGCGGCGGGGGTCGCGCACGGTCGTCGCAAGTGCCCTCGGACCGAAGGCCGCCGCGGGCTCGAGGGCGCGCGGCCCGGTGCGCTACCGCTTCGCCCGCCGGCCGGGGGTCGGCGGGGGCGCGGGAGGAGGCGGCGCCGGGCCGGTGGCGGGGACGGGCTTCCAGTCCTCGCCGGCCGAGAGGCGGCTCGCGTAATCCTCCAGCCGGGCGTCGGCGAGGGCGTAGACGGAACCCCTGGTGAAGGACCCGTCCTTCTCGCGGCGGCCGGGGTCCGCGTCGAGGAGGATCTCCACCGCCTCCTCCACCCGGGTCACCGCGTAGACGTGGAACCTGCCCGCGCGCACCCCCTCCACGACGTCCTCGTCGAGCATCAGGTCCCTCAAGTTGGCCGCGGGGAGGACGACCCCCTGGCGCCCGGTGAGGCCGCGGCGCCGGCAGAGGCGGAAGAACCCCTCCACCTTCTCGTTCACGCCACCGATGGGCTGCACGTCCCCGTGCTGGTTGAGGGACCCGGTCACGGCGAGCCCCTGATCCACGGGCGTCCCGGAGAGCTCGGAGAGGAGCGCCGCCACCTCCGCCACGCTCGCGCTGTCCCCGTCCACGCCGGCGTAGGACTGCTCGAAGCAGAGCGAGGCGGTGAGCGTCAGGGGCCGCTCCTGGGCGAAGGTGCGCCGGAGGTACCCCGCGATGATGAGGACCCCCTTGTCGTAGATCCCGCCCGAGAGCCGGGCCTCCCGCTCCACGTTGATGATCCCGGCCTGGCCGACCCCCGCCGACGCGGTGATGAGCGTGGGCTTCCCGAAGGCGTGGTACCCGAGGTCGTAGACCGAGAGCCCGTTCACGCGGCCCACCCGCCGGCCGTCGGTCTCGACGAGTAGGACCCCCTTCTCGAGGAGCTCGTCCACGCGGCCCTCCTCGAAGCGGTTGCGCTCCTCGCGGCGTTCGATGGCGCGCAGGACGTGGACGCCGGAGATCCGCGCCGCGCCCTCCTGCGAGGCCCAGAAGTCCGCCTCGCGGACCACGTCCCCCACCTCCGAGAACCGGGCGGTGATCTTCCCCTGCCGGCCGGAGGCCCGGACCCCGTACTCGATGAGCGCCGCGAGCCCCTCGCGCTCCAGCGCGCGGAAGCCCCCCTCGGCGCCGAGCTTCGCCACCACCCGCGCGAAGTGCTCCAGGTTGCGGGGGCTGGCGTCCATGTCGGGCTCGAAGTCCACCTTGACGCGGAAGATCTCCGGGAACTCGGGGTCGCCGCGGTGCAGGAGGTGGTGGATCCGCCAGTCCCCCACCAGGATCACCTTGGTGTCGAGGTCGATGGCCTCGGGCGCGAGGACGGCGTTGGTCACCGCGAGCGGGGACTCCGAGGTGCGGATCTCCAGGCGGCGGTGCTTGAGCGTGCGGCGCAGGCGCCCCCAGACCTCCGGCTCCGCGAGGACGTCCGCGATGTCCAGGATGAGGAACCCCCCGTCGGCCCTGAGCAGCGACCCGGCCCGGACCATGGTGTGGTCCGCGCGGAACCGCCCGGGCCCCACGGCCCGCCGCTCGATGGTCCCGAAGAGGCCGGCCGTCGTGGGGGAGGTCTCGCTCAGCACGGGGCAGCCCTGGAGCCCCCGGCGGTCCACCAGGACGTTCACCGAGTACAGGGGGAAGCGCCCCTCGTCATCCTCGGGGAGCCCGCCCTCGGCCTCCCGGGCGAGGCGGAGGATGTTCTCGAGGACGTCCCCCTCCACCTCGGCCAGGAACTCGTTCACGGCACCGTCCTCGTGGGAGTCGCGGATGTCCTCCAGCGGGCCCGCGATGACGTTGCGCACCGTCTGCTTCAGGACCTCCCCGACCTCGCCGCCCATCCGCCGGGCCAGCTCCCGCGCCGTGCGCAGCAGCGCCGCCAGCTCGCGGCGGTGCTCGCGGAACTTCGCGTCCTTCGCCTCGGCCTCCGCCCGGGGGATCTTCCCCTCCTCGACGAGGGCGGCGGCCTGGTCCGGCGGGATCGGCTTCCCCTCGAACACGGGGAAGATGTCCGGCCGCTTGAGCGCGCCGATCTCCAGCTCCACGAGCGCGAACCCGTCCGCGTCCAGCCGGCGGCGGAAGGCGTCCAGGTGCCCCTGCTCCTCCTCCCCGAAGCGCCGGGTGATCTCGTCCCTGCGGCGGAGGAACTCCCGGTCCTCGAGCAGGGCCGGGATCGTCCTGCGCAGCAGCGCGACGAACTCCACCATCTCGGTGCGGAGGTCGGTGGCCTTCCCCGCGGGGAGGGTGAGGAGCCGCGGCTTCAGCGGTTCGCGGAAGCAGTGGACGTAGGCCCGGTCGCGCGGGACCGGGCAGGCGGGGGCGAGCGCGCGCAGCATCCCGAGGATGGTGGCCGTGCGCCCGGTCCCGGAGAGCCCGCAGACGAACACGTTGTAGCCGGGTCCCCGGACCTCCAGCCCCACCCGCAGGGCCTCGCAGGCGCGGTCCTGGCCGACCGTCGCCTCCGGGGGCGTGAGGTCCCCCGCGGGGACCGCCTCCGGCGGGCACCGCCAGCGGAGGGCTTCCGCCGGGACGCGGAGACGGTCGCGCGCGGACGCTGCCACCCTGGCCCTCCCGCCCCCGGGGCCCGACGCCTGGTCAGAGGCTCTTCAGGTACAGCTCCAGCGCGGTCCAGCGGGCATCGCCCAGCGGGATCGTCTTCGGGTTCTTGAGCATCCGCTCCTGCATCTGGGCGAACTTCTCCTGGAGCGTGATGACCCGCCGCGCGTTCCTGTCGAAGCGGGGGAACCTCGTCGCGACCCCCTTGAGCACCATCTCCGGCTTGCGGGGCTTCTCGTGGCAGGTCGCGCAGGCCTTGTCGTTGGTGGACAGCGCCTTGTCGTGGAAGGCCTTCTCCCCCTCCTTGCGGGCGGCGTCCTCGGCCTTCTTCGCCTCGGCCGCGTCCGCCGGGGGGTCCCCGTCGTCGTCGGGGGGCAGGGCGAACGCGCCGACGGCCGCCCACGCGGCGGCCGCGCCGACGACGGCGACGCCCGCCCAGAGCCACGGTCTCATCGGTGTCCTCCCGGGTCTCGAGCGGCTTCCGCCCCGCGACGGGCCGCCGACGCCATGCTACCTAGGCGAACGCGTCGCGGAAGTTCTCGGCGGCGAACTCCCAGAGGTCGGCCTGGCCCTGGAGGAGGGCAACCAGGGCCTTGCGCTCCTCGGGCCTGAGCCTCCAGACCTCGATCCGCCCGAGCGCGGCCTCGCTCAGCTTGACGCCGTGGGCGGCCAGGTCCTTGAAACCCTCCTTCTTCGCGTCGTCGATCCGCATGTCGCCG
This sequence comes from uncultured Planctomycetota bacterium, assembly GCA_964555565.1. Classification (GTDB taxonomy): domain Bacteria; phylum Planctomycetota; class JAJSAM01; order JAJSAM01; family JAKLKS01; genus CAZKTF01. The sequence continues at coordinate 4,135 of CAZKTF010000211.1, forward strand.
ACGGTGGCGCCGAACCACCCGTCCTTCCCGTCCGCGCGGCGCGAGGCGGTGACCCAGACCGTGCAGACGCGCCGCCCCTTCAGCGCGCGGAGCTGCTCGGGCCCGAAGGTGATGTCCTTCTCGGCCTTGGACTGGCCGGTGAGGGCCCCGTTGTCCCATTCGGCCCGCGTCCCGTCGAGGATGACGCCCGCCACGGTGAGGTTGCGGCCGCCCGCCCGGAGGGTCCGCGGCGGGGTCCCGCCCTCGCGTCCCGCGGTGACGACGGGGTAGTCCGACTCGACGGCGGCCGCGGAGGCCGCAGCGCCCGCGGCGGCCTCGGCCGCGCCCCCGAGCATGGCGAGGACCGTCTCGCGGAGGGCGGGGAAGGCGTGGCCCCAGAGGTCCGCCCGGGACTGGAGGAGGACCAGCAGGCCCTTCTTCTGCTCCGGCGTGATCCGGAAGACCTCGACCCGCCCGCGGGCCGCGTCCATGAGCTTCCCCGGCCAGCCGCCCGTGTCCCGGAACCCGTCCTTCTGGGCGTCGTCGATCCGCATCTCGTAGATGGTGAGCCCGTACCAGCCGGGCTTCCCGTCCTCCCGGGCGGAGACGGCGAACCAGCAGGCGAGCACCTTGCGGCCCTTCACCGCGCGGAGGACCTCGGGGCCGAACTTGATCCCCTGCTCGACCTTCGCCTTGCCCGCGAGGAGCCCGTTGTCGAACACCCCCGACGTCCCCTCCACGACCCCGGTCACGATGTGGACGGTGCGCCCGCTCGCGCGCAGGCTGGTGGGCGGGACGCCGGTCTCCCGGCCGAAGTTCAGCGCGGCGGTCATCGCGGCGTCGAGCATCTCTCAGGACCTCCCTCGTGACGGCTGCCCCGGATCCTACCCCCCGTCGCCGCCCGACGCACGCCCGGCGTCCCCTCCGGGCGCGGGCGGGGCGGGGACCGCCGGGGGGCCCCCCTCGCGGCGGCGGACGACCGTCGCCACGAGCCAGGAGCCGAAGAGGAGGGCGGCGATGGCGCCCAGCGAGACCCCGGACGGGATCACCAGGTGGTGGTGGAGCACCATCTTGGCCCCCACGAAGACGAGGACCAGGGAGATCCCCACCTTGAGGCCCGGGAGCCTCCCCAGCATCCCCGCCAGGACGAAGAACAGCGCCCGCAGCCCGAGGATGGCGAAGACGTTGGAGGTGTAAACGATGAAGGGCTCCTGCGTGATGGCCAGGACGGCGGGGACGGAGTCCACGGCAAAGACCACGTCGGTGGCCTCGATGAGGACCAGGACCAGGAGGAGGGGAGTCCCGAGGAGCCGTCCGTCGCGCCGCACGAGGAACCGCCCCCGCTCGTACTCCGGGACCATGGGGACCACCCGCCGCACCGCGCGGAAGGCGAAGCTCTTCTCCGGCTCGAACTCCGCCTCCTCCCCCGTGAGGAGCTTGAACCCGGTCCAGACGAGGAACCCCCCGAGGAGGTAGAACAGCCACTGGAAGCGCTGGAGCAGTTCGACGCCCGCCCACACGAAGAGCCCCCGCATCACGAGCGCGCCCAGGATCCCCCAGAACAGGACCCGGTGGCGCTGGTCGGCGGGGACGCGGAAGAACGAGAAGATGGTCAGGAAGACGAAGAGGTTGTCGATGCTGAGCGCCTCCTCGACCAGGTATCCCTGGAGGAAGTCCAGGGCGGGCCCGCGCCCGAACCGCCACCACACCCACCCGTTGAACGCTAGCGCCAGGAGGATCCAGACGACGCTCCAGGCCGCGGCCTCCCGGAAGGGGACCGCGTGGGCCTTCCGGTGCACGACGAACAGGTCCAGCGCGAGGAGGACCAGGACCACGAGGAGGAAGCCGGCCCACGCCTCCGGGGGGAACTCCAGGGGGACGGGGACGGCGGGGGTTTGGGGGGGCACGCGTTCCTCGCGCGCATCTTGGCCGGAGCGGCCGCGGGGCGTGAAGTAGGATGCGGGCGTGCGGCCGGCGCGAGGTGCGGTGGAGATCTGCGTGGCGATCGTCCCCCGCCGGGGCCTCCTCCTCGTGCAGCGCCGTCCCCCGGGGGATCCCCCGGGCGGGACCTGGGAGTTCCCGGGGGGGAAGCGGCGCCCCGGCGAGCGCGGCCGGGCCTGCGCCGAGCGCGAGGCGCGGGAGGAGACGGGGCTCCGCGTCCGCGCGCTGCGCGAGAGGTGGCGGGTGCGGTGGGACTACCCGGACCACCGCGTCCACCTGCGCTTCTTCGAGTGCGAACTCGTCGGCGGCCGGCTCCGGCGGCGGGGGGCGGCGCTCCGCTGGGTGACGCCGGCGGCGCTGGGC
>CAZKTF010000212.1:0-6401 GCA_964555565.1 uncultured Planctomycetota bacterium
AATCACGCCGCGGAATCACGCAGTCGGACGCCGAACTGCGGAAGTTGGGCTAGGCCGCGGCCCGTCTACTTGATGCCGAAGACCCGCCCGTAGCGGTAGTACACCTCGAGCGTGAGGACGTTCATGGCGGTGGAGTAGATCCGCCCGCCCTCGCTGGCCCATGGATCGACGGGGTCCCAGGAGCCGCGGCGGTCGTCGTCCCTGCTCGTGCGCTGCGAGCCCACGAGCGCCGTCTTCATCGCCTCGTTCCACTTCTTCCAGGGCTCGCCGCCCACCTGGAACATCGCGAGCGACCCGTAGTACCAGTAGTAGAAGTCGATGGTCCCCGCCGCCTCGTCCCACAGCGGCAGGACCTTCAGGCAGATGTTCGTGCCCTTCCGAACGAAGGCATCGTCCTTGTCCGCGCCGCAGAAGATGCGCGTGAGGACCGCGATGGCGGTCAGCGACTCGCTCTTGTCCGCGGGGTACTTGTCCATCACGTCCGCCGGGCGGGCCGGGCCGTTGCCGCGCTTCGTGTAGCCGGCGCGGCCGTACCCGGGCTCCGTCACATTGTCGAGCCACGCCTTCGCGCCATCGAAGGCGGCCAGGTCCACGCGCAGGCCGGCCATCCTGGCGGACGTCAGCGCCATGACCGCCCACCCCGTGACCGAGGTGTCGTTGTCCCCCGGCTGCACGCCGTAACGCCAGGCATGGCGGGGGTTCCGAGCCTTGTGGATGAAGTCGATCCCGGCTTGCGCGCTCGATCTGAAGAGCGGGCTCTGCGTAAGGCCGTAGGCCTCGGCCATGGCGAGCGCCGCGATGCAGTGGTCGTAGATGAAGTGCCCGCTCGTCCGCGGACCGAAGCAACCCTCTTCGTCCTGGATGCTCTTGAGGTACTTGACGGCGTCCCGGACGACGGGACCGTACCGGGGAGTCGTGTGCGTCTCGCCGCAGCCGAGGAAGCAGAGGAGCGCAAGGCCCGTTACCCCGGCGTCGAAGAGGGGGCCCCCGGGCCCGCCGCACTTGGTGCGCTTGCACATGGACTCGAAGCCGTCCGAGTCCCACATCCCGTTCGGCGACTGGTGGTTCTTCAGCCACTCGAGGCCGAGGTCGACGGCGGCTTCCGTCCCCGCACCACCCTCCTCCTTCAGGAACCGATGTCCGGGTCGGCGACGCCCGAACGCCCCGGCCGGACCGCCGCCGACGCCGACCTCGGACTCGGAGATCGGCTCCGTCTCCCGCAAGGCTGCGGGAGGGGCCTCCGCCTGGCCGGCGAGCCGGCCCTTCACCCGGGCGAGGGGCGGCGGGACCGGGCCCCCCTGCCCCGGCGGTTCCACGGCCGTGAGGCGGACGAACACGCGGGGCCTGGCCTCCGCGGGCCTCTCGGGGGTGGCGACGACGGCCTGGCTCGTACCCCGGAAGAGGACGCGCCGGATGCCCCAGCGCAGCAGGGCGTCCGCGGCCTCGAGGACGGCGCCCGTCGCGACCACCGGATCGGCGTCCAGCGTGGCCCCGGTCACCTCGTCCTTCCTTTTCCCGAAGGCCTTCTCCATGTGCGCGAAGAGGGCGGGACCCGGCGCCGCAGGGGAGGTGTCGCGGCTCCGGAGGCGCACGGTGAGGTCGACCTCGGGACCCGTCGAATTCGCCGTCGAGAGCCCCACGTCCAGGGGGAGGAACATCGCCATGGCCCCCTCCTCGCCCCCGTCCTCCGGGACGGCCGCGAACAGGATCCGGTAGACGCGCACGTCCGGACTCGCGCAGGCCTGCATCACCCACTGGACGTCCTGCCAGCGCACGTCCCGATCCACCCGAAGCACCACGTAGAGGCGGGACACCCTCGGCGGCTTCTCCTCGTAGAGCCCCTCGCTCCGCTTCCTGAGCAGCGCCTGCAGGCCCGGCAGGTCGAGGGTCTCTCCCCCTGCCCGGAGCGTCGTGGAGGAGAGCACCTCCACCTCGAGACGCTCCTTCTCCGGGGGGAGGTCCCCCACGGTCCCGAGCACCGGGAGGCGTTCGCGGGCGACCCTCGCCGGCGGGGCGCCACCGCCCGGCGGCCCCTCCTTCTTCTCCTGGGCGCCGACGGACCCGCCCAGGATGAGCAGCGCCATCGCGGCCGCCGGGATCGTCTTCCTCACGGGCCACCTCCCTCGCGGACCCCGGCCACTCTACCTCCCCGGGACCCGAGCGGGACAGACCCCGGGTAGCCGGCATTCCGCGCACTCCTGTCTCCCCTGTATGATAGTATTCTGATAGCATGGCGAGCGCAGCCCTGACGACGCAGGCCCGGAGGGAGGACGAGGCGCACTCCCGGATGCTCTGCATCCTGGACGAGATGCGGCGGCTCCGGGTTGAGCTGGCGCGGCTCTTCGCGACCCTCGACGATTCTGCTCACTTTCTGTTTGAGGGGGCTGCCTCCATCGCGGAGTGCGGGGAGCGGCACGGCATCCCGGGCCGCGAGGCGCGGGCGCTGGCCGACGCGGGCCGGTCCTTCGCGGTGGCGCCGGCGCTCGAGGAGAAGGTCCTCGCGGGGCGGATCTCGGTGGAGGCCGCGGGCGCCGTGGGGAGGGTCCTCCGGAACCCCGTCCTCCAGAGGCCGGGCGACGACTGGATGCTCTGGGCCGAGACGCTCACGGCCCGGGAGGTCCAGCAGCGGGTCCGTCTCCGGGAGGAGGAGGCGCGCATCGGAGGCCCCGCCATCCCGGTGACCGTGCACCTCTCGGCGCGCGGCAAGGGCGACTTCGACCGCTCCCGCGCGCTCCTCTCGCGGAAGGCCTCCCGGGCGTTCACCGAGGGCGAGACGGTCGAGGCCCTCGCGGACTACTTCCTGACCCACGAGGACCCGCTGCGCCGGCGGCCCGGCAAGCGGAGGGTGCCGGACACGGCGGGGCGTCCGGGCAGACGCTACGTCCCCGCCGAGGTCCGGCGGGAAGTCGCGCGCCGTACGGAGGACTCTTGCGCGGTCCTCAGATGCGGGCACCAGGTCTTCCTGAACAATGCCCATCGCCGGCCCCACGCCCTGGGGGGGAGCCGCGAGGAGCGGAACCTCCTCAGGCTCTGCTATCGGCACCACAGGATGCTCGACAGCGGGCGGATGAGGGTCCGGGGCCTCTCGCACGCCCCGGAGTTCGTGATGCCCGACGGGACGGTCCTTCCCGCGCGGCCTCCTCCCTGACGTCCCGCCGGTCTTTCTCGTCCTCGGGCGCCCCGTGGTGGACTCTCTGGGCGCCGGGCGCAGGCCCGGCGGGAGGAGCGCCCCATGCCTGGCGACGTGAAGCCTCTCTCCTACCGGGTCGGGGACCTCCGCGTGACCGTCGTGTCCGACGGGGAGTTCCGCCTCGACGGCGGGGCGATGTACGGGATGGTCCCGAAGGTCCGCTGGGAGAAGGTCGATCCGGCCGACGAGCGCAACCGGGTGCGCCTGGGGCTCCACTGCCTCCTCGTGCAGGGGCCGGGGTACACGGCGCTGCTGGAGTGCGGGATCGGGCGCGGCTGGGAGCGGGAGTGGGACGAGCGCTACGGGATCCTCCATCCCCCGTCGCTGGACGATTCGCTCCGGGCGGCGGGGGTCGCGCCCGACGAGATCACGCACGTCCTCTGCACGCACATGCACTTCGACCACGCGGGGGGGCTGCCGCACCTGCCGAAGGCGCGGCTCGTGGTGCAGCGGGGCGAACTCGACGCCTGGCGGACGCCGCCCGCGTACCACAAGGGGTCCTACGCGCGGCGCCCCTTCGCCGAGGACCGGGCGATCCTCCTCGACGGGGACGCGGAGCCGCTCCCGGGCCTCTCGGTGCGGCGCACGGGCGGCCACACGCGCGACCACCAGGTGGTGTTCGCGCGGAGCAAGGGGGAGACGCTGCTCTTCTTCGGGGACCTCGTCCCGACGGTCCGCCACGTCCCGCCGCTGTGGACGATGGCCTACGACCTCGTCCCCATGGACGTGATCGAACGGAAGAAGGAGCTGCTGGCCGAGGCCGCGGCGGAGGGCTGGCTCGTCCACTTCTACCACGACCAGGACCCCCGCCCGGCCCGGGTGGTCCGGCGCGAGAAGATCTTCGCGGCGGAGCGCGCGGAACCCCGGTGACCCGCGCGCACCGCACCGCCGCGCTGGTATTCGTCGCCCTCGCGGCCTCGGTCCCGGCCGGCGTCCCGCCCGCGCGGGCCGAGGGGCCGGTCCCGGACCTCCCGCCCTTCCCAGCGCCCGTCTCCTCCTTCGACGTCCAGGCGCGCCTCGACCCGGCGACCCACCGCGTGGAGGCGTCGGGCGCGCTCCGCTGGAGGAATGCGGGGCCGGGCCCGGTCTCCTCCCTCTGGCTCCACCTCTACCTCAACGCCTTCAAGAACGATCTCTCGACCTTCCTGCGCGAGGGCCGGGGCGACCGCAGCGGGCGGAAGTTCGACCGCGACGACGGCTGGGGCTGGATCGACCTCCTCGAGGCGAAGCTCCCCGACGGGCGGGACCTCCTCCCCGGCCGCACCTTCGAGGCCCCCGACGACGGGAACCCCGACGACCGGACGGTGATGCGCCTCCCCCTCCCCGCCCCGCTGGAGGAGGGGGAGTCCCTCGAGGTGCGCCTGAAGTGGACCGTGCAGCTCCCGCGGGTGTTCGCGCGTTCCGGGTGGCACCACGACTTCCACATGGTCGCCCAGTGGTTCCCCAAGCCCGGGGTCCGCCGGCCCCGCGATCCGTCCCCCGCCGCCGACCGGGCCGCCCGCGAGGGGTGGACCTGCCGCCAGTACCACGCCAACTCGGAGTTCTTCGCCGACTTCGGCGACTACCGGGTGTCGATCGTCGCGCCGGCGGACACCGTCGTCGCCGCGACCGGGCGCGAGACCTCCACGGCCGACGGGCCCGAGGGGACCCGCGTCCACACCTTCGAGCAGCGAGGCGTGATCGACTTCGCTTGGGCGGCCTCGCCCCGGTTCCGCGTGGTCCGGAACACCTGGAGGTACCAGGACGACCCCGACCCGCTGGAGGAGCGGCGACTCGCCCAGGCCTTCCGGATCCCGGTGGAGAAGGTGCGGCCCGCCGGCAGCGTGGACGTCCTCCTCTGCCTCCAGCCCGAGCACGTGGACCAGGCGGAGCGGTACGCGCGCGCGGCGGCGGCGGCGCTCCGGCTCTACGGCCTCCGCTACGGGGCCTACCCCTACGAGACGCTCACGGTCGTCGATCCCCCCTTCGGCGCCGGCGGGGCGGGGGGGATGGAGTACCCGACGTTCTTCACGGCGGGCACCGGGCTCTTCCCCCACCCCGACGCCTGGTCCCCGGAGCTGGTGACGGTCCACGAGGCGGGCCACCAGTGGTTCGCCATGATGGTCGCCACGAACGAGGCGGAGCAGGCGTGGCTCGACGAGGGGCTCAACACCTACGCGACGGCGAGGGCCCTGGAGACGATGCGGCCCGGGGAGTGGATGGAGACCACCGAGGTGGCCGGCGTCGCGGTGGACGGCGTCCCCGTCGGGGGGTTCCCGGGAGTCCTCGGGGCCGCCGGGGCGCTGCTGGGCGTCGGCGAGCGGTGGCAGGTCCCCGGGAACCCCCTCCTCGACGCGCTCCGGGACGCGCCGCCCGTCTCCTTCGTCCGCCGCGTGCGGCGCGACCCGTTCCTGAGCATGCGCGAGCGGTGGGTCGCCTCCACCGGTCTCGACCCCGCGGACCGCCCCTCCTGGACCTTCTTCGACCGGGCCTCCTACCGGGCCCAGACCTACAACCACACGGCGCTGGCGCTGCGCACCCTCGAGAGACTCCTCGGCCCCGACACGCTCGACCGGGCGCTCCGGATCCACGCGGTCCGCCACCGCTTCCGCCACCCGACGGCGGACGAGTTCCTGCGCACCGTGGCCGAGACCGCGGGCCGCTCCGACGTCCCCGAGATCCTCGAGCGGCTCTTCCGCCGCCCCTCGGGCTGGGACGACTCCGTCGCGGAGGTCCTGTCCGAGCCGATCACCCGCGGCCGCGGGATGTTCGACGCGCCGGGCGGCGGAAAGAGGCTCCGCGCCCCCGGGGTGAAGGACGGGGACGCCGCGGGCCCCGGCGAGGCGAAGCGCTGGCGGATCGAGGTCGCGCTCCGGCGCCGGGGGGAGGGGGCCCTCCCCGCCGAGGCCCGCGTCCGGTTCGCGGACGGGAGCGAGCAGATCCTGCCGCCCTGGAGCGGGCCCGGCCCCTGGACGCGCATGCGCATCACCGCGGACGCCGAGCCCGTGGAGGTCCTCCTCGACCCGGACAGGAGGATCCTCGTCGAGACCGACCGGGGGAACGACTCCTGGCGGAAGACCCCGGACCGCGCCCCGGCCTGGCGCTGGGGGGGACGGACGCTGCGCTGGGCCGAGGGGCTGCTGTTCGGCGAGGCGACGCTCCCGTGAGCGGGGCCGCGCGCGCGACGGGGCCCGGGGCCGGGGCGGCGCTGGCCGCCGGCGCCGGCGTCGCG
>CAZKTF010000213.1:0-6385 GCA_964555565.1 uncultured Planctomycetota bacterium
GGGCCCCGGCGTCGTCCCGGTGCGGGTAGACCCGGAGGAAGTCGCGCCCGAAGGCCTCCTCGAACCAGGGACTCACCGCGCCCCCGCGGGCGGCCGCGACGGGAGGGCCGCGCGGAGCGCGTCGCGCATCGCCCGGGCCGCCTCCTCCACGGCGCGCTCCCAGCCGGCCTCCCCGTGGCGCGCCTTCCCCGGCCCGGAGCGGAAGGCCTGGATCACCCCGCGGGAGGAGGAGACGAGGGCCCCCTCGCCGCGCGCGTCGAAGGCGGGGACGCAGTCCTTCGCGATCCCGCCCTGCGCGCCGTAGCCCGGGACGAGGAACGGGACCCCCGGGAGCAGCCGGCGGAGCAGCGCGACCTCCGCGGGGTGCGTGGCGCCGACGACGGCGCCGAGGCTGCTCCAGCCCCGCTTCCCGGCGAGGCCCTCCTCCGCGGCCCACCCCCTGAGGAGGACCGCCACCTCCTCGAAGACCCGGAGGTTCCCGACCTCGAGGTCCTGCAGGTCCGCCGATCCGGGGTTGCTCGTCTTCACCAGGACGAAGGCGCCGCGGCCGTCCCGCCGGCACCGGGCGAGGAAGGGCTCGAGGGAGTCGCGGCCGAGGTAGGGGTTCAGCGTGAGAGCGTCGGCGCCGGCGAGGTCGAAGTGCGCCTCGGCGTAGGCCTCCGCGGTGCTCGCGAGGTCGCCGCGCTTCACGTCGCCGACGACCAGGAGCCCGCGCTCGCGCGCCGCGGCCACGGTCTCGAGATACGCGCGGAACCCCGGGGCGCCGAGCGCCTCGTAGAAGGCGACCTGGGGCTTCACGGCGGGCACGAGCGGCGCGACGACGTCCAGCACCCGCCGGTTGAACTCCAGCACCGCCGCGGCGCGCCCCTCGAGGTCGTCCCCGTGGGCGCGGCGGATCCCCTCCGGGAGGTCCGCCCACCGCGGGTCGAGCCCGACGCAGGCGGGCGAGCCCTTCGCGTCGCAGGCGTCGAGCATCCGGTCGGCGAAGTTGTCCGCGGCCACGCCTTCAGGGTATCCCCCGCCTCGGTTGCCGGTAAGAGGCGAACGGCGGGTAGGGGCAAGGGTAGGGGAACGGGTAGGGGCACAACCCACCCGCCCGGGGACGCCCCTACCCCTCCCCCTACCCATGCCCGCCTCTCGCCGTCGATCCCTCCGAACGGCGGGTAGGGGCAGGGGTACGAGATCACCCCCCAGGTGGCCTGAAGTTCGGAGAGGATGTCCTCAACTTTGAGCCGTCGGGAGGCGGGAACTTGGGCGAGCTGGCGGCAAGGTCCGGAGGCGGGCTTCTGTCGGACCGTCCGGTGCCCATGAAGATGTCGTGGTCGGAGGTCCCGATCCAGACCATGGAGCAACACATCGTCGCCGGACGGAAGATGTGTACCGCGCCCGGTTCCTTGGACACGAAGTTGACCTACGCCACCCGGCGTAGGCCGTGCAGCTCGCGAGCCCTCCCCTCGTCCTCATGAAGGCCAAGACTACCGTTCCGCATTCCGACGCAGGATGCGATGGTGCTGGGCCGTGTGGGTCAGCATCCTGCCGGTCGCGTGGCTCGTGGGCCAGGCGGGGCCGCGCCTATGGGGGGAGACGACCACGGCGCTCGTCCTCGTCATCACCCTCCCGGCCCTTCTGCTCTGCTGGAGGTTCGGTCTCTTCCGGTGCCCCGCCTGCGGTCGCCGCCTCCTGGCGACGGACGGCCCTGCCGTCGTCAAGGGAGCGAGGCTGATCCACGACTGTGGGGCGCTCCTGCAGTGATGCGCGAATCGAGTCCGCTCGCCCAGCGATCTCAGGTGCAGAGCTGAACGGATACGGGTAGGGGCGGGGAGGACAGGGGGAGTAACCGTTCAGAGTCTGAGGTATGGTGACGATCGGGTCCGGCTGCCCATGAACTGTCCGAACGGTTTTGACCCCGACTCCCTCCGCATCTATTCCCTGGCTCTGGGTTTCGCGGAGGATGTCGATCGAACGGCCGAGAGGTACCCCGTGACTCACCGCTACCTCTCCGACCAGTTTCGTCGCGCGGCAACCTCGGTGGCGCTGAACCTTGCCGAGGGAGCGGGAGAGTTCGCGCCACGCGAGAAGGCCCGCTTCTACCGCATGGCGAAGCGGTCCGCGACGGAGTGCGCGGCAGTCATCGACCTGTCGGAACGCGTCGGTCTCATCGGTCGGGAGGAACGGAAGCGCCTTCGCGCACCTCTTTGGATCCTTCTCGGCTCCCTCACGCGCCTGGCGATCGCGTGCGAGCGCCGCGGCCAGCACACGAAAGGCGCCGGACGGTTCCGGCCTGGCTCCCCGTAGCCCGACCCCTACCCGTACCCCTACCCGCCGTTGCCGTCGGGCCGAGGGAAGGGATGCTTACCCCGCGAGGAAGTTGGCGAGGATCCTCGGGCCCTCCGGGGTCATGTAGGACTCGGGATGGAACTGGACCCCCTCGACGGGGAGGTCGCGGTGCCTGAGGCCCATGACGACCCCGTCCGGGGAGCGGGCGGTGACCTCCAGGCACTCCGGGAGGCCCTCCTCCTCGACGGCGAGCGAGTGGTAGCGCGCGGCGCGGAAGGGGGTGGGGAGCCCGCGGAGCCATCCCCGCCCGTCGTGCCGCACCTCCGAGGTCCTCCCGTGCACGGGCCGGGGCGCCAGGACCACGCGGCCCCCGAAGGCCTCGGCGATGCACTGGTGGCCGAGGCAGACGCCGAGGATGGGGACGCGTCCCGCGAGCGCGCGCACCGCGGGGACGGAGACCCCCGCGCGGTCGGGGCCGCAGGGCCCCGGCGAGATCACCAGGCGGTCGGGGCGCCTCTCCGCGATCCCCCCCGGGTCCAGCACGTCGTTGCGCACGACCTCCACCTCGGCCCCCAGAGCCCCCAGCGCCTGCGCCAGGTTCCAGGCGAAGGAGTCGTAGTTGTCGAGGACGAGGACGCGCATCACGTCAACGGGAGCCGCAGCTCCACCAGCGTGCCGAGGCCCGGCCCTCCCTCCAGCCCCACCGTGCCGCCGTGGGCCTCCGCGATCCTTCGCACCAGCGGGAGCCCGGCGCCGATCCCCGGGGGCTTGTCGGTCTCGACGGAGCCGAGCTGCTTGAAGCGCTGGAAGAGCGACTCGCGGTCCTCGGGCCGGATCCCCGGACCGCGGTCGCGGACCCTGAAGACGATCGCCTTCCCGTCGCTCTCCCCGCTCACGACCACCTCGGCCCCCTCGGGGGAGAACTTCGCCGCGTTGTCCAGGACGTGCGCGAGCGCGCGGTCGAGCCACCTCCGGTCGCAGGGGAGACGGGGGAGTTCGGCCTGCGGGAGCCAGAGCTGCGTCTTCAACCGGCGCGCCTCGAACGCCGGGCGGGCCTTCTCCAGCGCCGCCACGAGGACCTCGCGCACGTTCGCGGGATCCCGCTGGAGGACGACCTTGCCCGCGTCGAAGGCCGCGAGGTCGAGGATGTCCTGGAGCCGGTCCGAGAGGCGGTCCGTCTCGTGCTCGATCCCGAGGAGGAAGTCCTCGCGCTCCTGCTGGCTCAGGTCCGCGTAGGAGCGCAGGATCTCCGCCGAGGAGCGGACGCCCGCCAGCGGCGTCATCAGCTCGTGGGACATGCTCGAGAGGAAGTCGTCCTTGAGGCGGTCCAGGGCGCGCAGCTCGCGCAGCGCCTTCTCCAGGTCGCGCGTGCGCTCGGCGACCCGGCCCTCGAGCTCGCGGTTGAACCGACCGAGCCGCGCGTGGAGCCGGGCGTTCTCCAGCGCCACGGCGGCGCCGGCCGCCAGCGCGCCGAGGAAGCGCACCGCGGCCTCCCCGGGAACGGGCCCCCCGCCCACCCAGTACACGACCAGCAGGCCCTGCGCCTCGCCGCGCACGCGGAGCGGGGCCGCCACCGCCGCGAAGACGCCCGCCTCCCGGGCCCGGATCGCGTCGAGGACCCCGGGCGGGCCCGTCCCGTCCACGATCACGGGCCCCTCGGCCCGGAGCAGCCCGAGGAAGGCGGCCCCGTCCCCCGCCGAGGAACCGGCCAGGAGGGGGTCGTAGAGGAACCCGTGGACGCCGCGCTCCCGGACCTCCCCCCCCTCCCCTTCCCGTCCCTCGTCGGCGGCGTCCACGAGGAGGACGCTCGCGTAACCGGTGTGGAGCGCCGTCGCGGCACCCTCGACCACGGCGCGGACCACCCGGTCCTCGTCCAGGACCGAGGCCGCCGCCGAGGACACCGCGTGGAGGGCCTGGAGCTCGGCCAGGCTCTCCCCCAGCGCCCCCCGGGCCTCGTTCACCTGCGTGAGGAGGTCGGCGATCTGGATGTTGGTCCCGACGGCCTGCTCCAGGAGGGCCTCGGCGGCACGGAGGGGGTCGGCGTCGTCCGGCTGCTCCACCACGACGACGGCGTCGCGGACGGGGGGCCGGTCCCCGGGCGCCGGCGCGGCCTGCGGGGCGTCCGGCGCCGCCGGCGCCGCGGCCGAGGCGGCGGCCAGGCGGAGCAGCGTCGCCTCCACCCCCCCGGCCACGTCCTTCCCGCCGCCGATCCGGTACTCCGCGCAGATCCGGTGGACCATCGTGCTCGTGACGGAGACGAAGGCCTCGAAGACCCCCTTCCCCGCGGTGGCCACGGTCTCGAAGTGGAGGGCGAGGCGCTCGTTCACCAGGGAGTCCAGGGCCTCGACCGTGAGGAGGTCGGCCGCGTCCCGCTTGTTGTACTGGAACACGAGCGGGATGCTCCGGTAGTCGAGCCCGTTCACCCGGAGGTTCTCGCGGAGGTCCGTCAGGCTCTGGAGGTTCGCCTCCCGCTCCGAGACCTGGGAGTCGGCGACGAAGACCACCGCGTCCGCGCCGCGCAGGACGTAGCGCCGCGTGAGGAGGTACTTCACCTGCCCGGGCACCGTGAACCCCTGGATCTTCAGCGTGAAGTCCCCGATGCGGCCGAGGTTGATGGGGAGGAAGTCGAAGAAGAGCGTGCGGTCCCTCTCCGTGTTGAGGGAGATCAGGCTCGTGCGCCGCTCCGGATCCATGACCCGGTGGATGTGCTTGAGCGAGGTGGTCTTCCCCCCGAGCGGGGGGCCGTAGTAGACGATCTTCGCGTTGATGCTCTTCTCGCGAAGGTTCACGACGCTCATGGGGGGGATTCTCCGCGGCGGGGGGCGATTCGCCACGGAGATCGCGCAGCAGCGACGGCACGGGAACACCCGCCCTTACCCTTACCCCTACCCTTACCCGCCTTCGGGAGACAACGACGGGTAGGGGTAGGGGTAGGGGTAAGGGCAGCCGGAAGAGGGGATAGGGAGAGGCCCGCCCGCCGTCGCCGCTAGGATCGGGCGATGACCCGCGCCTACCTCGACAACAACGCCACGACCCCCCTCCTCCCGGAGGTCGCGGAGGCGGTGGCCGCCGCCCTCCGGGTCCACGGGAACCCCTCGAGCCCGCACGCCTCGGGCCGCGCGGCGCGGGCGCTCCTCTCCGAGGCCCGGGAGTCCGTGGCGGCGCTCCTGGGGGTCGCGCCGCGCGACCTGGCCTTCACGAGCGGGGGGACCGAGGCGGACAACCTGGCCGTGCTCGGCGGGGCCCGGGCCGCCGTCGCCGCGGGCGCCGGGCGCAGGGTGGTGGCGACGGCCGTGGAGCACCCCGCCGTGGACGAGGCCTGCGCGGCCCTCGGCGCCGAGGGGTTCGAGGTGGTCCGGGTCCCCCCCGGTCCGGACGGCGTCGTGGACCCGGACGCCCTGGCCGCGGCGGTCACCCCGGGGACGGCGCTCGTGGCCGCGATCCTCGTGCAGAACGAGACTGGGGCGATCCTCCCCGTGCGGGAGGCCCTCGCGGCGGCCCGCCGGCGCGCCCCCCGCGCGGTCCTCCACGTGGACGCCGTCCAGGCGCTGGGCAAGGTCCCCGTCCGCCCGGAGGACCTGGGCGCGGACACGGTGGCGATCTCCGCGCACAAGATCTACGGGCCGAAGGGGATCGGGGCGCTCTGGGTTCGCGAGGGGACCCCGCTCGACCCGCGGGCCTTCGGCGGCAAGCAGGAGCGGGGGCTCAGGACCGGGACCGAGAACGTCCCGGGGGCGGCGGGCTTCGGCGCGGCGGCCCGCGCGGCCCTCCGCGACGCCGGCCCGCGGGAGGAGGCCCTTGCCCGCCTCGGCGCGCGGCTCGAGGAGGGACTCCGCCGCGTCGCCGGGGCGCGCCTCAACGGCCCGGAGCGTCCCCGCCGCGTGCCCTCCACCCTCAACCTCTCCTTCGACGGGGTGCGCGGGGACCTGCTCCTCGTCGCGCTCGACGCCGAGGGGATCGAGGTCTCCACGGGCAGCGCCTGCGCCTCCGGGGCCCCGGTCCCGAGCCGCGTGCTCCGGGTGATGGGGTTCGACGACGCGCGCGCCCGCGGTGCGGTACGCTTCTCCCTCGGGGCCCTCACGCGCGACGACGCGATCGACGCCGCGCT
>CAZKTF010000214.1:0-6353 GCA_964555565.1 uncultured Planctomycetota bacterium
GTCCTCCACTAATCTCAGCACCAAGTTGTCTCAATTTTGTTGACACGCTCCGGCGGCTGGTTTGTCAGCGAAGGCGAGGCCGCAGCCGCGTTGTGCCGTGAGTTGACGCACGATCCGGAGCCTAGCGTAGCTTCTAGTGCGGTGGCATCCCTAGGCAAGATTCAGCCTGTAGAGAAACAGACAATTGAGTGTCTGCGGGAAGCGCTCGAGAACGGCGAGGGAAACGCGAGGGTCAGAGAGTCGGCGGCGCGTGCTCTAGGTGTGGCGGGTGTTAGCGACACAAGCGTAGTCAGGACGCTGCTTGGCGGAACTCGGTCTGATGAGACCCGCGTGAGATGGGCGGCCCTAAACAGTTTGATTCTTCTGAAGGCAAGGGGCCAAGAGGTGCGCGAAGCGTTCGAGAGGGCCGCAACGGAGGACATCCGTCTCCTGCAAGATGCAGGGAGGAGAGGTGTGTCGAGACTGGACGATGAGGAATAGGGCCACCTGACCGCACCCGCGGTAACCGGTCAGCCTCCTGAAGTTGCCCGAGGGGGCGACCGATCAAGGAGGGGTATCCCTGGGTCGCCGCTTGGACCCGACTTGAGAGTAGTCCCATGCGTGGACCGGAGAGTCCGGCCGGCGTTGCACGCTGCAACGGTCTGCGACAGAGGGAGTTGCGAAGCCGACGCCGAGGGGCCACCCGCTTGCTAAACCGGTGTAGGGTCTAATCGCCCTACCGCGGGTTCAAATCCCGCTCTCTCCGCCACACCCCGGCTGTCCGTCCTAAGCCGTTGTTCCTAACTTGCCACATTCTTAGACTTGCCCGCTAGTGGCAAGTATGATGTTCTTGACAAGTAAGGCTTCACCGGCTAGCATCCTCCCTATGACCGACGCCGCACCTCCAGAGACTGAGACGCTCCGGCGGGGGCTGGAGCAGATCCGGCTGCGCCTGCCTGCGGGCTGGAAGCTGTCCGTCGGAGAGCAGGAGCGGCGGGCCACCCCGCGGACGGCTCCCCGCCCTGACGCCATGGTTCGCCTCGTGGCACCCGGGGGCGTGGCGGCGAGACTCGTCGTGGAGGTCAAGAGAGTTGCCTCACCCCAAGTGACCCGCGCGGCCATCCAGTGGCTGCTCGCGGCGAAGTCGAAGTCCGAACCCCTGCTCCTCGCGCCGTTCCTCCCGCGGCGCTCCCGGGCGCTGGCGGAGGAGGCCGGGGTCAACTACGCCGACCTGACAGGCAACCTCCGACTCGCGCTTCGAACCCCCGCGCTCTTCCTTCGGGATCGGGGTGCCGATGTGAACCCCTTCCGGGGCAAGGGGCCCGAGCGCGGCCTTGCCGGCGCGGCCGCCGGGCGCGTCGTGCTCTGGCTCTGCGTCTTGGAACCACCGGTCTCTCCGTGGACGCTTTCCGAAGTCGCGAAGGGGAGCGGGGTGTCGCTGCCCTACGTCTCCCGGCTCATCGAGCTCCTCGAGCGCGAGGACCTGGTGCGTCGGAAACCGCGGGGACCGATCGAGGATGTGGACCGCCCGGGCCTCGTTCGGCGATGGGCCGAGGACTACTCCCTCCTGCGCTCCAACCGGGGCCGTCTCTACCTCGATCCCCGAGGCGCCTCGCGGGCCCTGGAGACGATGGGGACGGTGGCGTTCCAGAAGGGCGTGGATCGGTTCGCCGTGTCCGGCTCCTTCGCCGCCAACCGCTACGCCCCCGTCTCCTCGCCGTCGAAGCTCGTCTGCTTCGTGGACGACCCCGATGCCGCGGCGCGAGCCCTCGACCTCTCCCCGGCGGCCGGAGCCGGCAACGTCTTCCTTCTCGCCCCCTACGACCCCATCGTCTACGAACGGTCGGACCCGTGGGAGCGTGAGGGATGGGCCCGCCCCGTCCCCTGCGCCACCCCGGCGCAGGTCCTCGCGGACTGTCTCACGGGACCCGATCGCATGCCCGCGGAGGGTGAGGCTCTGCTGGCCTGGCTCCAGAAGTCCCGTCGGGGGTGGGAGGGCTTCAAGGGCGTGGAGCCGTCGTGACCGCCCCTGCCCTCGAGTACGTCGTCGCCCGGAGGGTCCTCCTGGACGCGCTCGACGCCCTGGGCGAGCAGGTCAGGTGTGTCGTCCTGGTTGGCGCGCAGGCCGTCTACCTCCGGGCGGGTGATGGGGGGCTCGCAGTGACCCCGCACACCACGGACGCGGATCTCGCGTTGCGACCCGAGCTTCTCGCCGATTCCCCGGAGCTCGCCGCCAGCCTGAGTGCGGCCGGCTTCGAGCCCGAGTCCGCCGACTCCGTGGGCATCTGGGTCACCCAGCGGGACATCGGGGGGAAGCAGAGGCCTGTCCAGGTGGACCTCCTCGTCCCCGAGGCGGTAGGTGGGCCGGGCCGCAGGGCCGCGCGGATCCCCCCGCACGATGCGCGGGCGGCGAGAAAGGTCCCCGGGCTCGAGGGGGGCCTGTTCGATCACGACCCCATGGACGTCACCGCCCTGGACCCCGCGGACACGAGACGGCACCGGATCCAGGTGGCGGGGCCCGCCGCCCTCCTCGTCGCCAAGGCGCACAAGATCCTCGAGCGCCTCGCCGACACGAAGCGCCTGATGACCGTCGCCAAGGACGCACTCGATGTCGTCCGCATCCTCCGCGGCTGCGGGGAAGCCGATGTCGCGGAGCGCATGAGCCGCCTCCTGAACTTGGACCCATCAGGGGGAGCGGCCTACGCGGCGACGGCCGCACGGACCGCCGAGGCGGTGGAGTTCCTCCGGAAGGAGTTCGGCGTTCCCGCCGGCCGTGGCTGCGACCTTGCCGTCGAGGCGGCTACGGGGGCCATGGAGGCGGAGGAGCTCCGCGCCTCCACGGTGGCGCTGGCGCGACAGCTGCTTGGCCGGCTAACTCGAGGTGGCAGTCCCAGCGGACCCGACGTGACCGGCTAGACGGCGAGGCGGCCTCAACCCCGCTGCTGTGGAGAACTCGGCTACGCAGGTTGGCCGAATGCGTGGTCCTCGGATGTCTCGGAAACACCCAATCGGGCCAGCCCTGCTCGGCCGCGCTCGCCGACCGCCCGGATCCCGTGGTCTCGGTTCCCCTGATCCCGACGACGCCCCCAGCGCCGCGGATCTCGCCCGCATGGCCTCCGGGGCAGAGGGCGTCGGGGTCTCCTCCTGAGGTCATTCCGCCACTGGCAGAGGACCCGATCCCCGACTCGCGACTTCCATCCCGGGCACTGCTTTCCCGCCCACCCGCCCCACACGCCCCGGTCGTCCGGCGCCACTCCGGCGCCGTCACGCGCATCAGGCGGGCCGCCGCGACGGCGGGGCGGGGGAAGTCCCGGGGGAGGTCCATCTTCTCC
This sequence comes from uncultured Planctomycetota bacterium, assembly GCA_964555565.1. Taxonomy (GTDB): domain Bacteria; phylum Planctomycetota; class JAJSAM01; order JAJSAM01; family JAKLKS01; genus CAZKTF01. The sequence continues at coordinate 3,312 of CAZKTF010000214.1, forward strand.
GCAGGCCGGTCGCCCCCGGATTCCCGCTGCTACAACTTGATCGACCTGGCCGCGCCGCCCTTCGCCTGGATGGCCTTCCAGGTCACCGTCGTGACCCCGGTGAACGTGATCGTCCCCAGCGTGATGTTCACGCGCACGGGCAGCTGGACCCCCGTCGTCGCCGTCGTCTCGTTGACGAAGCCGGCGCGACCGAGGTCGTCGCTGAACGTGCCCTTGGCCGCGTAGGCGAACGGGATCGGCTTCGGCTCGGTGCCGGTGGACGTCTTCTTCAGGCCGAGGACCAGCTTGGCCCCGAGCAGCGTCGTGTTCCGGATCCCCGGGAAGTCGAAGATCGGCGTAGGCCCGGCGGCCGCGGGCGGCGGGACGGGCTTCGGCTGCTTGCCCTTCGCGTCCAGCTGGACCTGGTCGCGCAGCTCGATCACGTCGATGCGCACGATCAGGCTGGCGGGGTTGATGCCCGCGGGGAGAGGCAGCCCGGCCTTGACGGCCAGAGAGTCTTTGCCGCGGACCCGGAGGCCCGTCTTCGCGTCCAGGCTGAAGTTGAGCTTCGCGGCGACCGAGAGCTTCTTGGGATCGATCACGATGGCGTCGGTCATCGTCCGGATGCGGTTGCTGCCGCTGTCGGCGAAGAAGATCGCGCCGCCGGATGCGATCACCTCCTGCGGGTCGTTCACGCGCGCGAGCGCGGCGGGACCGCCGTCCCCGGTGATGCCCGCCGTGCCGTCCCCGGCGACGGTGCTGACGATGTTCGGAACGACGGTGGTGTCGATCAGCCTCAGGCGGTGGTTCCGCGAGTCGGCGACGACCAGGCTGCCGTTCGCGGTGATCGCGATGCCGACCGGCCGATCGAACTGCGCGAGCAGGGCGTCTCCCCCGTCGCCCGAGAAGCCCGAGCCGGCGGAGCTGCTGCCCGCGATGCGCGTGGTCGTGAGACCGTTCGCCGAGAGCTTCCGGACGCGCTCCCCGCCGTTGCCCTCCACGACGAACACGTCCCCGTTGGCCGCCACCGCGATTCCCGAGAGGTTGAAGAACGAGGCCGCATCCACGGGCCCCGTGTAGGAGTCCGCGGCTCCCCCTCCTCCACCGTTCTGGCCGGCGAAATCGGTGACCGCTCCATTCGTGGCCACGCGCTCCACGATGTCGCCGTCCGTGGTGACGAAGAGGTTGCCCGTGCCGTCCGCCGCGATGGAGAGGGGATCGCCGTTGTTCGTCTGGGCGAAGGTCCGGATCCTGCCCGTGACCAGGTCGATGACGCGGATGGCGCCGTTGTTGAAGTCGGCGATGAACAGGTTCGTCCCCACCACCTCGACGTCCCGGGGGCTGTCCAGGGTGGCCTGGAAGGCCGGGCCGCCGTCGCCCGAGTATCCGGCCACGCCGGTGCCGGCCACCGTCTCCACGGTGCCATCGGCCCCGAGGCGGCGGACGACGTCCGCGCCTGGGTCCGCGATGTACATGTTGCCGCCGGCGTCCACCGCCATCGCCACGGGGTCTTCCAGGATCTGGGTGAAGGACCTGCTGCGGTCGCCGATCTGCCCGAAGACGGAGATCCCGCCGACGACGGTGTCGATGAAGCCGGTCGCGGCGTCTATGCGCCGGATGCTGCTGTTGCCGAAATCGGCCAAGTACAGATTGCCGAGGGCATCCACGACCATGCCGGACGCGGGGACGCTGTCGCCGCCCGCGGGTCCGAAGTCGTTGGTTCCGCCCATGCCCGCCAGGGTGGTGATGGTCGGAGGCACATCGCCCACGCGGATGACGCGGACGCTGCCGTTGGCGAGCGAGCCGACGTAGAGAAGTTGCCCAGCCGGGTCGTAGGCCAGCGTGGCCGGGTCGTCCAGCAGGGCGACGTCGGCGCTGCCGCCGTCGCCGAAAGGATCCGGGACGATCGCCGCGTCGAGCCCCGAGAAGGTCGAAATCGTCCCTCCGACATTGACCTTGCGTACGCGGTCGTTGAAGGAGCCGCCGCTCTGGGTGGCGATGTACAGGTTGCCTGCGCCGTCGAAGACCAGTCCGCGCGGACTCCTCAGCGTCGCGGAGGTCGCCGCGAACCCGTCGCCCGAGGTGCCGGCGGAGTTCAGGATGCCCGCGAACGCGGAGATGTTGCCCCCCGTCACGCGGCGTACGTAGTGGTTGGAGGTGTCGGACAGCAGGACGTCGCCGCTGGCCCTGACGGCGATGCCCCCGATGTTTCCGCCGAAGGCGGCCGAGGTGGCCGGGCCGCCGTCGCCGGCGGGCGCCACGCCCTCGACCAGGCCGTTCCCCGCGAAGGTGGTGATGATGCCCGTCACCATGTCCACGCGGCGTACGCGCAGGTTGCCGTTGTCGGCGATGAAGAGGAGGGTGCCGTCGGCGTTGAACGCCAGGGCGCCGGGCTTGCCGAGGCCGGCGCTGACCGCGACGCCGCCATCGCCGGAGAAGGACTCGGTGCCGTTCCCGGCGATGAGCTCGATCAGGCCGGTGGTGGCGTTGACCTTGTAGAGCTGGTGGTGGTCCGTGTCCGAGAAGTAGAGCTCCCCGGTGACCGGGTGCAGCGCGAGGCCCGACGTGTTCGTCAGGCTGATGGCGGCCTCGTTGGGCGCGTAGCCGCTCAGGTTGCCGCCTCCCGCCACGGACTGGACGATCTTCTCCTCCGCGGCGAGGACCCTGGCGGAGAGGAAGCCCCCCGCGACCAGGACGGCCAGGCCTGCGAGGACGGGACGAACGCGAAGCAGCGAAATCATGTCGATTCCTCCTCTTTCCACCCGGTTCCCGCCGGGTTGACGACAATCAAGGACTATCACATAGCGCGGCGAACGGACCTCGGAATCCCCCAACCTGCGTTCCCAGCCGTCCCTTGGCAGAAGCCGGACCAGGGCGAATTCGGGGACGAGGGCACTCAGTGTTGGGAGGTCTGGACCCGAACTTCCGGGAATCGCCCGGGGAGACATTGATTGGGGGCTTCCAGCAAACACCATCCGGGAAGGACCTATTCGGACCGGTCTCCGAGCGACTCCAGACCTCCTGACATAGGGGCTCACGGATTTGTCCGGTTCGGGGGGTGCG
>CAZKTF010000215.1:0-6350 GCA_964555565.1 uncultured Planctomycetota bacterium
CGCGGCGGGACGGAGAGCGTCCGGCGACGGCGCTCCAGCGCCTCGACCCGGGCCTCCGCGGCCTCCGTGGCCTGGAGCAGGAAGGTGCGCCCGAGGAAGATCGCGTAGAGGAGCGCGACCCCGGCCAGCACCCGGCGCAGGCGGCGCTCAAACACCGGCGACCCCCGGCCCGGCCCCGGGGCGGCGGGCCTGGAGCAGGCGGGCCGCCCGGAGGAGGAGGATGGCCGGCGGCGCCGCCAGCGCCGTGGCGAGAGCCGAGGCCGCGAGCCAGCGGAGGAGCGCGAGGGAGGCGGGGTCGGCGCCCCCGGCCTCCAGCCTGAGCAGCCGCGCCGTCCCCACCGCGAGGACCGCGGCCGCCGCGAGCCCGCCCTGGACCCCCGGGTGATCGGAACGGAAGTACACCCGGGCGCGCCCGGCCGCGTAACCGCAGGCCCCGAAGAGGGCCGCGTCCATCCCGAAGGGCTCCGCCGTGAGGGGCGCCACGAGGAGCCCCGCCGCCACGCCCGCGGCCGCCCCTTCCAGGGCCGTGCCGTGGAGCCCCGCCGCGAGCACGGCGAGCAGCAGGAAATCGGGCCGGAGCCCCCGCTCCTCCCACCGGGCCGGCCACAGGAGCGAGCCCGCCAGCGCCAGCGCCAGGAGCGCGGCCACCCGGAGCCCCCTCACTTCCCGGACCTCCCCCGGGCGCGCGCGTCGGGGGCGCCGCGGACGAGGACGTAGACCGTGCGGAGGGAGCCCAGGTCGATGAAGGGCTCCACGGAGGCCTCGACGAGGCCGTTGCGGCGCAGGTCGCGGACCTCGGTGACCCGCCCCACGAGGAGCCCCTCAGGGACGCGCCAGGTGTCGAGCGCCGTCGCCACCAGGTCCCCCGGCTTCACCTCGCCGCGCGGGAGGAACTGGAGGGTGATCTCCCCGCGCCCGCTCCCGCGGAGGACCCCGCCCCCCACGAGCACCCCCTCCCGGCGGGGGTCGCGGGGCGCCACGGACTCGCGCGCCGCCGGCGCGGCCGCGTCCACGACCTCCACACGGACCCGGGTCCCCGGCTCGTCGAGGAGGGCCACGCGGGCGGAGCCCGGCCCCACCTCGAGCACGAGCCCGACGAGGCTGCGGCCCGCCATCACGGGCTGCCCGGCCTCCAACCCGTCCCGGGCCCCGCGGTCCAGGAGGACCGTGCGGTGCGGGAAGTCCTGGTCGCGGCAGAGGACGCGGGCCGGCACGACCGCGGCCCCCTCGGCCGGGTCGAGGAGCCTCACGCCCCGGAGGTCGGGGAGGTGCGCGATCTCGCGCTCGAGCGCCACGTTCCGGAGGCGGAGCGCCGCCACCTCCTCGCGGGTTATGCGAAGGTCCTCCCGGACCCCCGCGAGTCCCCCGTCCCCCTCCTCCCCCTCGCCGGGGCCGAGGAGCGCGAGCGGCGCGAACAGGGACGCCATCCGGGCCCGGAGCCCGAGGGGGCCCGCGGGCAGAAGGGCCGCGAGCAGGAGGAGGCCGAGGAGGCCGAGGGAAACGCGGTGGCGCCTCGCCGCCTGCCGGAGGTCGGTCAACCGCGATCCTCGTTCCCGCCGCGCGCCCGGGGCCGCGCGGCGCGGGCGGGGAGGTCCCCGGCGGGGACGGACTCACCCTTCGCTATTCATCGGCGCCGCGGCGCAGCCCCTTCAACTGGTCGAGGTTCTCCAGGTAGATCTGCGTGCCGCGCGCCACCGCGAGGAGCGGCTCCTTGACGATGCGCACCGGGAGGCCTGTCTGCTCCGCGATGACCCGGTCGATGCCCCGGAGGAGCGACCCCCCGCCCGCGAGCACGATCCCGTTGTCCACGAGGTCGGCGGAGAGCTCCGGCGGCGTCCGCTCCAGGCACTCCTTCACCGCGTTCACGATCATCGTGACCGGCTCGTTGAGGGCCTCCCGGACCTCCTCGGAGGTGATGACCACCTTGCCCGGGAGCTGGCGGCCCAGGTCCCGGCCCTTCACCTCCATGGACATCTCCTTCTTGAGCGGGAAGGCCGAGCCGATGGTCAGCTTGATCCGCTCCGCGGACTGCTCCCCGACCTGGAGGTTGTAGACCTTCCGGATGTGGTTGATGATCGCCTCGTCGAACTCGTCCCCCGCGATCCGGATGGACCTCGAGTGGACGATGTTCCCGAGCGAGATGACCGCCACCTCGGTCGTGCCCCCGCCGATGTCGCAGATCATGCAGGCGGTCGGCTCCTTGATGGGCAGCCCCACCCCCATGGCCGCCGCGAGGGGCTCCTCGATGAGCTCCACCTGCCGGGCTCCGGCCCGCTCGGCCGAGTTGATGACCGCCCTCCTCTCCACGGCGGTGATCCCGGAGGGGATCGCCACGACGATCCGGGGGTGGACCCAGGTCCGGTCCCGGTGGACCTTCCGGATGAAGTAGCGGAGCATCGCCTCGGTGATCTCGAAGTCGGCGATGACCCCGTTCTTCATGGGGCGGATGGCGTCGATGTTCCCCGGGGTCTTCCCGAGCATCTCCTTCGCCCGGATCCCCACCGCCTCCCCGCCGCCTACGATCTGGTTGGTGCCCTTGTAGACCGCCACGACCGAGGGTTCGTTGAGGACGATCCCCTGCCCCTTCACGCAGACCAGGGTGTTGGCCGTCCCGAGGTCGATCCCCATGTCCAGGGAGAAGAGGCCGAGGAACCGGGAGAGCAGGTTGTTCATACCGGGCGGTCGCTCACAGGGGGGCCTGTCCGCCGGGGGGCGCGGGCATAGGTCCGGAGAATGTTCCCACACCCCGGGGACGGTCCCGGCCCGGAAGGGTTATCGGCCGGGGACGCGCGGAGGAGGAACGGGGCGCTCGGCCGCCCGGAGCGGCGGGCCTCCCCGGGGCGGGGGCCGGGGCGGGGGCCAGGTCGAGGGCCAGGCGAGGGAAGGAGCGCCCGCGGCTACTTGAAGAGCCCGCCCCCGTAGTAGTCGCCGAAGGCCTTCTCGAAGAGGATGAAGCCCACGAGCAGGGCCAGGGTGGTGAAGATGACCAGGGCCGTGCCCACGGCGTCCTTCTTCGAACCGCCCGTCCCGACGTCCACGATGTCGTCCGCCATGGGGCCGCTCCTCCGTTCGCTCTCGGTGAAGGGTGGGGTCCGGGTTCCCCTGGACCGCTAGAGGTTGCTCGTGACCTGGTCGCCCTGCTGGACGTCCATCTTCTTCATGCCCTTCTTCGTCCGGCAGCCGGCCTGCTTCTCGTCCAGGCTGTCCACGATGACCGTGGCCACGAAGTGGTCGCCGCGGTAGACGGTGAGCTCGTCGTTCAGCGCCACGCCCGCACTCTTGCCGATCGAGATGACGTAGATGTCGAGCTTGGGGTCGGCGGCCAGGACGACGCCCTTCAGGTTCTTCGCGGAGACGTCCGTCGGGGGCGGGTACTTCACCTTGTACATCGTGAGCTCGGTGTTGGTCTTCTCGAGCATCCCGGTCAGGTCCACGTTCCGCTTCGTCTTCCCGTCGAGGTCGTTGGAGAGGGAGTCGCGCTCCGCGGACACGCGGGCGAGCTCCGCCTCGGCGGTGGCCTTCGCGGCCAGGGCGTCGCGGCGGGCGGAGCCGGCCTGGTCGAGCTCCTTCTGGAGGTTGTTGTTGCGGTTCTTCTCGTTGTCCAGGTCCCGGCGCAGGTCCCCGAACTGGCGGTCCAGGCCGGCCGTGCTCGTGCTGATGTCCTGCAGCTTCTTCGCGAGGACCTCGCCGTTGGCCTTCTGCGTGTCGCGCTCGGCCTCCGCGGCGGCGCGCTGCTTCTCGGCCGTGGAGGCGATGTTGCGCGCCTCGCGCTCGGCGTTCTGCGCCACCGTGAGGGCCTCGGTCCGGGCGTTCAGGTCGTCCTTGAGCTGCTTCGTCTCCCGGTTGTACCTGCCCTTCCAGTCCTCGGACGCGTTGAGGAAGGCGCCCGCCGCGCCCATCACCGCGACCGACAGGATCAGGTTCACGACGATGAGGATCTTCGTCACCGTGCTCATGGGGCCCGCTCCCTCCGTTGCCGGCGCGCGGGGGATTCCCGGCGCCACCGACTGACGAAAGCTCCTATGCCCTGGTCTGCCCGTGCGACGGGGCGGATGGTAGAGCGGTCCCGGGGGGTAGTCAAGACTTTCCCGTGGCCCCCGGGCGCGTCCTAACCCGTTGTCCCGCCGCCCTCTCGGCGACGCCTCCGCCGGCCGGCCGCGGCCCCCCCGGCGGCCGCAGCCGCCGCGAGGAGCGCGAACAGGTCCCCGGTCCGGGCGTAGAGGGAGCCGCGCCCGTCCAGCGGGACGCGCGCGTGGAGGGTCCCCCGCTTCCCGGGCTCCAGGGAGGCGCGCACGACCCCGTTCCCGTCGATGACGCAGGTGGGCCCGTCGTTGCAGCACAGGATCACAGGGCGACGGCACTCCACCGCCCGGAACCGGGTGATGTCGAGGACCTGGGCGCGCATCCACCCGGCGTACCAGGCGTAGTTCCCGAGGCTCACGAGGACGTCCACCCCGGACGCCGTGCGGTCGCGGGCCTCCCCGGGGAAGGCCACCTCGTAGCAGACCAGCCCCCCCAGGCGCACGGTCCCCCCGGGGATGGGGAGGTCGAGGGGAGAGGCCTCGCCCGGGGAGAGGTTCGGGAGGAACCGGAGCGCCCGGTAGACGCGGACCTCCAGCGCCCGCCGGGTGGAGTCGGGGAGGAGCCAGGTGAGGGGGAGGTACTCCCCGAAGGGGATGAGGTGGACCTTGTCGAACCTCCCCGCCAGGCGCACCTCCCCCAGGGCGGTCCCCGGGCCGAGGAGGAGACCGGAGTTCCGGAGCAGCCGGTCCCTCGGGCGCCAGAGCGCCCCCGCGAGCATCCACCGGTCGGGGACTGTCCCCACCCCCACGGGGTCGGCCACCCGGCGGAGGATCGCGCGGGTCTCGGCGTTCTCCCGGCCGGTCCTGAGGTCCGTCTCGAAGAACTCCCCGGAGGCCTCAGGCCCCGGAAGGGTCGTCTCCGCCCAGACCACGAGGTTCACGTCCGGGTGCTCGCGCACGCCCTGGATGGAGAGGGCGATCCCGTCGTTGATCATCACGTCCCCCGTGGGGCCCTTCTCGCGGGCCTCCGCCTTGAGGGACTGGGGGAAGGAGGGCTGCACCAGGAGGACCGCGGGACCCTCGCGCTCGACGAGCGTCCCGCGGCGGAGGCCCCCGTACACCGACAGGGCGACCGGGAGGAGGAGCGCCGCGCCGAGGAGGACGAGCTTCGGACGCCCGGGCCTCCCGAGGAGGCCGAGGAGGGCCGGCCCGGGCCCCGCCGGCCCGGCGTCGGCGGGGGGGAGCGCGAGCGCCGCGTTGGCGAGCACGACGGCGAAGGAGAGGAGGGGGACCCCGCCCAGGTCCGCCGCCTGGACGAGGTTCTCGCTCCCCGCCAGGGCGTGGCCCGGATAGAGCCACGGGAACCCGGTGAAGAGGTGCTCCCGCAGGAGGTCGAGCGCGACCCAGGTCGCCGGGAGGAGGACCGCCTGGACCCCACGCCCGAGGGGGGCCGCCGCGCGCAGCAGCACGACGAGCAGGAGGGGGTAGAGGAGGAGGTAGGCCGCCAGCAGGATGGGGAAGAGGAAGAAGACCTGCCAGAGCCAGGAGACCCCCACCCCGAAGAACACGAACCCGAAGATGCAGGCGGGGCGGCGGTGCCCCTCCGCGCGATCGCGCAGCAGCACGACGAACCAGGGGACCAGCGCCACCCAGGCGAGGAACCGCAGCGCGAAGGGGGGGAAGGCGAGCGCGAGGAGCGCCCCTGAGAGGGCGGCCGACCCGTACCGCGCCCGGCGGCTGCTCACCGGGAAGCCCCGGCAACGGACCCGGATGCCTTCGTTCTCCGACGAGTCGTCCGGTCCGGCTCCCCGAGGAGGAGGACCTCCACCAGGGTCCCGGCGCGGGCGGCGGGAGCGTGCCCCGCGCGGCGGAGGAGCGCGTTCGCCCGGGCGAAGCCGACGAGGTCACCGGACCCGTTCCAGGGGACGAGGCGCGCCTCGAGGCTCCCCAGGGCATCCTCGACGACCCGGGCCGGGCGGTAGGCCGTGCGCCCCCCTTCGGCGGGGGCCCCGCCGCGCAGGCGCGCCTCCCGCAGGCGGTGGCCGGGCAGGGGATCCCCCCGGAGGGCCGCGAGCGCGGGCGCCACGAGCAGCGCGAAGGTGACCTGGGCCGAGACCGGGTTCCCCGGGAGGCCGAACACCAGCCTCCGGCCCTTCACGCCGAACCACGCCGGTTTCCCGGGCCGGAGGTCGATCCGGTGGAAGACCTCCCGCACGCCCATCCCCCTCAGGACGGGCGGGACGAGGTCCCGGTCCCCGGCGGAGACCCCGCCCGAGAGGACCAGCACCTCGGCCCGGGCGAGGCCCCGGCGGGCCAGCGCCCGCAGCG
>CAZKTF010000216.1:0-6341 GCA_964555565.1 uncultured Planctomycetota bacterium
GACGACGCCGCCGGGCCCCGCGGAGGCGGGGCCGCCGGTCCTCGACCTCTCCGGGGTGGCGTCGCCCCCGCTGCCGCCCGAGGCGCGGGGGACGCTCCCCCCCGGCGAGCAGGACCCCGTCGTGGCCCGGGTGGACGGGAGCCCGATCCGCGCGAGCGACCTCGCCCGCCACCTGTTCCGGGTGTTCCCGGAGCGCGCTCTCGACGCCCTCAACCAGGTCCTCGACGCCCGGGTCCTGGAGGCCGACGCGGCGGCCCGCGGGGTGACGATCCCCGCCGGGGAGGTGGAGGGGCGCACCGAGGCGGAGTTCCGTTCGCGCGAGACCGAGATCCGCGTGCAGATGGGACCGGGGGCCACGCTCGAGGGGTACCTCCGCGAGCGGTTCGGCATGGGGGTCGAGGCCTACCGGGCGGAGCTCGGTTCCCTGATGCGCCTCCTCGCGCTGCGCGACCGGCTCGTGCGCTACGAGGCGATGCGGGAGGACCGGCTCCGGATCCGCGTCCTCGTCCTCCGGGACGAGGCGGCGGCGCGTGAGGCGGCGCGGCGGCTGGAGGCCGGGGCGGACTTCGAGGCCCTCGCCCGCCAGGTCTCCGTCGTCCCGCCCGAGGACCTCCCCTCCTACCCCCGGGACGAGATCCACCCCCCCGCGCTCGCCGACCTGCTCTTCGCGCTCCCCGAGGGCGGGGTCTCGCGCCCCGTGCGCGTGGCGCGGGACGGCCGCGAGCTCTTCGAGGTCTTCCGGGTCATCGAGGTCCGCCGCGGCCGGGAGGTCCCCTACGCGGCGGCGGCGGAGGAGATCGAGCGCGGGTTGCGGGAGCGGCCCGTCCGCCCCGCGGAGTACCTTCAGTGGGCGCGCCGGGCGCGGGCCCGGCACGGCGTGGAGGTCCTGCTCGAGGACCGGGCGGCGGAAGGGGCGCGATGAGCGGGGAGACCGTGCCGGCCGCGCCGTCGGGGCCCGCGCCGCGGCAGATCCTGGAGGCCCTGCTCTTCGCCTCCGACGAGCCGCTGGCGCTGGACCGCCTCCGCGAGGCCGCGGGGCTCGAGGAGGGCCGCGAGGCGCGGACGCTCCTCGAGGACCTCCGGGCGGAGTACGAGCGGACCGGCCGCGCCTTCTCCCTGGAGGAGGTCGCGGGGGGCTGGCAGCTCCTCACCCGGCCCGCCTTCGCGCCGCACCTCGCGCGCCTGCGCCGGCGCGCCGATCGCGCCCGGCTCTCGCCCGCGGCGCTCGAGACGCTGGCCGTGATCGCCTACCGGCAGCCCATCCTCCGCACGGACGTGGAGCGGGTCCGCGGCGTCGCCTGCGGGGACGTCCTCCGCGCGCTCCTGGAGCGCGACCTCGTGCGCGTGACGGGGCGCGCCGAGGAGCCCGGGGCCCCGCTCCTCTACGGGACGACGCCCCGCTTCCTGGCCGAGTTCGGCCTCCGGTCGCTCAAGGACCTCCCGACCTCCCGCGACCTGCCCCCGCCGCCGGGCGCCCGCGTCGCGGGGACCCCGGTGGAGGGGCCCGCCCCGCCAGGGGCCTGAGGCGGGTTCTTCGCCATCCGGAGTGGGTCGGCTGCCATCGACGAGCGGCGGGTAGGGGTATGGGTAGGGGCACGGGAGAACGCCGTCGAGGCTGCCCGCACCCTTACCCATACCCTTACCCGTCTCCGCTGCGAGAAGCGCTCCCACTCGATTCTGCAAGGAGCCCTGAGGCCGTGCCCCTCCCCATTTCCTCCGGGGAGGCCCCGGGGGTCCTTACGATCCGGCGCTCTCCCCGATCCCGGGGAGCGGTCCGCCGCCGCGCGGAGGCACCATGAGGAAGGGTCCACGGCCGAAGCCCTCGCGGGACCAGGCGGTCCCGCTGACCAAGCGCCTCGAGCGGAACCGCGTGTTCTGGCTCCTCCTGACGATCGTCCTCCTCGTCGTGTTCACCGTGGCGGGCGACATCCTCGCCGCGGTCGGGCTGCGGGGCGGCGGCGACTCCGAGCACGTCCGGTTCACCGTCGGCGGCCGCTCCGTGGTCCTCTCCCGCTCCCAGTTCGAGCAGCGCTTCCGGGACTGGTCCGGCTTCCAGCACGGCTTCAACCGGGAGACGCGCGGGGGGCGCGACGAGTTCCTCCAGGGCCTCATGGTCTCCGAGCTGGCCGCCGAGGCGGGCATCCGCGTCCCGGACGAGTCCGTGCGGGCCTTCATCGAGAACATCGAGCCCTTCCAGGACGACGACGCCCGGTTCAGCCACGAGCAGTTCCAGAAGGGGCTGGACGAGCGGTTCAACCGGATGTCCGTGCGGAGCTTCGAGGCCGAGGTGCGCCGCGAGCTCGCCCACGCGCAGTACGTGGGGCTGTACCTGGACGCCGGCTACCTGGTCACGGACGGGGAGGCCTACGAGGCCTGGAAGGCGGAGCACCCGAAGGTCCGCGTGGCCTTCGTCCACCAGCCGGTGGCGCCGATCCGGGCGGAGCTCAAGCCCGAGGAGGTCACCGAGGCGGAGGTCAAGGCCTGGTACGGGCGCCAGGACGTGCAGGGCCGCTACAAGGCCTTCCCGAGGCACGCCTTCGACGCGGTCTGGCTGCGGTGCAAGGAGGTGGACGACGCCGCCTACCGGGCCGCCCGGGAGGAATGGAAGGACGACCCGGCGCTGAAGTTCGAGCCCGAGGAGGGGTACAAGTGGTGGTCGGCGGGGAGGGGGATCGAGTTCCGCACCCGCGACCACCTGCGCGACCTCGGCTTCCCCGTCCCGGGCGAGGAGAAGAAGCCCGGCGAAGAGAAGAAGCCCGGCGAGGAGAAGAAGCCCGGCGAGGAGAAGAAGGACGACGGCAAGCCCGCGGTCGAGCCGGTCCCGGACGACATGCCCCCCGGCGCCGAGTACGAGAAGTACTGGAGTACCTGGATCGAGAAGGAGCTCTGGCTGCGCAAGCTCCTCGTCAGGGTCCTCGAGGAGGCGAAGGGGAAGAAGGCGCCCCTGGGGACGGTCGCGGAGAAGTACCGGCGCCCCGGCCTCGAGATCCACCTGACCCAGGTGAAGGACCCGCTCGATCGCCAGGAGCGCGAGGCGCTCCCCGGGCTCGGGGTGCCCAACGGCGACTTCTCCTACGCCCTCAACGACTACAAGCCCGAGCAGGAGGGGACGTACCACACCGACGTCCTCCAGCGCACCCCGCGCCGGGACCTGCTGGAGGAGCGCGGCTGGGTGGCCTTCCAGGTCCTCAAGGCGATCCCGATGAAGGTCCGGGAGCTGGCCGAGATCCGCGACAAGCTGGTGGAGGAGATCCTCGACGAGCGGGCGAAGGAGAAGGCCCGCGCCCGCCTCGACGTTTTCGCGAAGAAGGTCCGGGACGAGCGGAAGCCCCTGGCCGATCTGGCGAAGGAGGCGGGCTACGAGGTCGAGGAGGCCGGGCCCTTCAAGGAGGACACCTGGCGGCCCCCGCTCCCCCGGGCGAAGCCCGGCGAGACCCTCCCCCCGGCCGCCGAGCAGGGCAAGGACCCGCGCCGCCGCCAGGCGGCCGTGATCGGCAGGTACTACTCCTTCCGCGGGATGGACGCGGGCGCGCTCTCGCCGATCCTGGACGACGTCGAGGCGACGGGCGCCCTCTACCTCGCGCAGATCCTGAAGAAGGAGGACCCCACCCCTGAGGAGATGACGCTCGGCCAGAAGAACAGGGCCCGCATGCAGGTGCTCCGGCTGCGGGGGGGCCAGATCGGGGCACGGCTCGGCTACGACGCGCTGCGCGAGCGGCTCTCGCTCCAGATCAACCGCAAGCCGGCGGAGGCGGGCAAGGCCCCCGGGTCGGAAGAGTAGGGGCGGGGCTCCCCGGGGGTTTCGAGGCCCGCCGGTGGCGGGCCGAGCCCGGGGAGCCCCGCCCGCCGTTGCCGTAGTAGGCCTACCCCGGCACCGGGTCCTCTCCTCCCCCGCCGCGCGGCCGGCAGCGCGCCAGGCGACGCGCGGTGAGCCGCACTCCCTCCACCCCCCCGTGCCTGCGGAGCGCCTCCCGCGCGTAGGCGGAGCAGGAGGGGCTGAACCGGCAGGCCCCGCCGAGGAGCGGGGCGACCACGGCGCGGTAGAGCGCCACCGCGGCCAGGAGGAGCAGGGCCAGGACCCGGTCGAGCCCCCGGAGGACCGCCCTCACGGCTTCCTCTTCGCCGCCCGCGCCGCGGCCCGGGCCGCGACGGCGAGCAGCGAATCGCGGATCTCGGCCAGCGTCCGCGCCGCGGCCTCGGCGCCCAGGGGGGAGACGACCAGGTCGTGCCCGGCCGGGAGGTCCCCCCGGCGGAGCCGGAACGCCTCCCGCAGCAGCCGCTTCACCCGGTTGCGGGCCGGCGAGTCCCCGGCGGCCTTCCCCACGGCGAGGCCGAGCCGCGGCTCCGGGCCGCCGTTGGCGAGGGCGTGCACCCGCAGCAGGCCGTCGGAGGCGGAGGCCCCCTTCTCGAGGACGGCCCGGAACCCGGACCGGCGGAGGACCCGGAGCCGGCGGGGGAGTCCCTGGGGGCGCATCGCCACAGCGTACCCGGGCACCTGCCCGTGCCCGTCCTGTCGTCGTCGTTCCCGGGCTTGGTCCTCGATCGGCGCCCCGCCGCGGCGTAGCATCCGCGGCCGGACCGGCGGGAGGACCTCCATGGCGGCGAAGGCGTTCCTGAACCTCGTCGGGGGGACCTGGAAGGGGGCCGCGCGCGGGCGGACCTTCGAGGACCGCAACCCCGCGCGCACCTCGGACGTCGTCGGGGAGTTCCCCCTCTCCGACGCCCATGACGTCTCGGCCGCCGTGGCCGCCGCGCGCGAGGCCTTCCCCGCCTGGGCCGCGACGCCGGCCCCGCGCCGCGGGGAGGTCCTGTTCCGCGCCGGCGCCCTCCTCGCGGAGCGGAAGGAGGCGATCGCCCGGGAGATGACCCGGGAGATGGGGAAGCCGCTGGCCGAGTCGAGGGGGGACGTCCAGGAGGCCATCGACACCGCCTTCTTCGCCGGCGGCGAGGGGCGTCGCCTCGCCGGGGAGACGGTCCCCGTGGAGCTCCCGGACAAGTTCGGGATGTCGGTGCGGCTCCCGGTGGGGGTCTGCGGCCTCATCACCCCTTGGAACTTCCCCTCGGCCATCCCCGCGTGGAAGACCTTCCCCGCGCTGGTCTGCGGCAACGCCGTCGTCCTCAAGCCCGCCGAGGACTCCCCCGCCACCGCGGACGCCTTCGTCCGGGCGCTCGTGGACGCCGGGGTCCCCGCGGGGGTCGTGAACCTGGTTCACGGGGACGGCGAGGCCGGTCGCGCGCTCGTGCGCCACCCCGGCGTGGACCTCGTCTCCTTCACCGGCTCCTCGGAGGTCGGCCGCGAGGTGGGGGAGACCTGCGGCCGGGAGCTGAAGCGCTGCTCGCTGGAACTCGGCGGGAAGAACGCCCAGGTGGTCCTGGCCGACGCGGACCTGGAGCTGGCGCTGGAGGGGGCCCTCTGGGGGGCCTTCGGGACGACGGGGCAGCGCTGCACGGCCACGAGCCGCCTCGTCCTCGAGCGGCCCGTGGCGGAGAGGTTCACCCGGCGGCTCGTGCGGCGGGCGCGGGGGCTCCGGCTGGGGGACGGCCTCGACCCCGCGACCGAGGTGGGGCCGCTGGTCAACCGCGCCCAGCGGGACCGCGTGGACGCCGCCGTGCGCCGCGCCGCCAAGGAGGGGGCGCGCGTCCTCTGCGGCGGGAAGCCCGCGAAGGTCCCGGGGCTCGACGGGTGGTTCTACGAGCCCACGGTCCTCGACCGCGTCTCCCCGCGCGACGGCATCGCCCAGGAGGAGGTCTTCGGCCCCGTGGTCGTGGTCCTCCCCGTGGGCTCCTTCGAGGAGGCCGTCCGGGTGGTGAACGGGACCCGCTACGGGCTCTCCTCGAGCATCTACACCGCCGACGTCCGCAAGGCCTTCCGCGCCGTGCGGGAGTTCCAGGCCGGGATCACCTACGTGAACGGGCCCACGATCGGTGCCGAGGTCCAGCTCCCCTTCGGCGGGGTGAAGCAGACCGGGAACGGGCACCGCGAGGCCGGGACCGCGGTCCTCGACGTGTTCAGCGAGTGGAAGAGCGTCTACATCGACTACTCCGGCCGCCTCCAGCGCGCCCAGATCGACACGCACGCGGCCCCCCCCGCCGCGAAGGGCCGGAAGCGCCGGCGGAAGGGGTCGCGCCGGTGAGCGCGGGGGGCCCCTTCTCCCCGGTGGTCCTGGCCCACCCGGCGGGCGGGGCCGCGGCGCTCGCGGCGCGCGGCGCGGCGGAGAGGCTCCGCGCGGCCCGGCCCGGGCTGGATCCCCGCCTTCAGCTCGACGAAGTTCACGACCTCGATCCCGAAGCGGGCGTTGAAGTAGGAGTAGCTCTTGTGATAGAAGACGATCCTCCGGCCC
>CAZKTF010000217.1:0-6320 GCA_964555565.1 uncultured Planctomycetota bacterium
TCGGCGACCGGCGGTTTGTGCACGGGCTCTGAAGCCCCGGGGGCGGCCGAGGCCTCCCCCCTGGGCCGGTGGCTGCCCGAGGTGCCCCTCGGCGGGCTCGGCCCCGCAACGGAGGCGGCGTCGCAGGCCCTGGAGTCCGTCCCGCGGGTCCTCGACCCCGACCTCGCGCTCCTGCTCGCGGTCGCCGGGTGCGCGGCGCTCGCGATCCAACTCGGCCTCCTCCGCCGCTGCGCGGGAGGGCCCGCGTGAGCCCGGTCCCGCCCCCGCTGGCCGCCGCCCCCGGGGACCCCGGGCTGCTGCTGGCCACCACCCTTGTGGCGGCGGCGCTCCTCCTCCTGGGCCTCCCCTTCGCGGTCTGGCTCGCCGCGCGCGGCGGCGAGGCGCTCCGGGACGTCGCCGGCTCCGCGGCGCGGAGCCCCGGGAGGAGCCTGGCCACCGGGTGCGGGGCGGCGCTGGTCACCCTGTTCCTCCTCGGGGCCTCGCCGGCCCACGCGGCCGTGGGCCTCGTGGCGATCGCGGCGCTCCTCGGTTTCTCGGGCGTGCTGTTCGTCGGGCTGGCCGCGGAGGCCCGCTCGCTCGGCCTCGCGCTCCGTGGGACGGAAGCGGCCCCCGCGGAGGGCGCCCACGCGCCCGCCGGGGGCGCCACCGCCCTGGGCTGGCTCGTGCTCTCGGGGCTCCCGCTGCTCCCCCTCGCGGGGTTCCTCGTGGCGCTCTACCTGGGGCTCCGCGGCGCGGGCGCGGCGCTGTTGACGGCAGCGGCGCGCCGGACGTAGGTCGCCTCTGCCCTACTTGCCGTGGGCGATCTTCTGCCACGCCTCCTCGAACTTGAACCGGGGGCTCATCTCGGGGATGTGGCAGGAGGCGCAGGAGGCCCGAGCGTCGCGGAGCTTCGTCTTCCCCCGGTCGGCGGCGTGGGCCGCGCCGGGCCCGTGGCAGGCCTCGCAGGTCACCGCGGACTGGTCGTCGCCGTAGCGGAGGAACCCCCCGGCGCTCCCGGCGCCCGTGGCGTGGCAGCCGAGGCAGAGCGGCAGGTGTTCGGAGCCCCGCTTGCGGATCCCGGACTTCTCGTCGCCCATGGCGCGGGAGTGCCTCTCGAGGAGCCACGCGGCGTGGGCCGAGGGGTGGCACGCCGCGCAGGCCGTCGGACCCGTGAACTCCGATCCCGCGGGGGCCCCCTTCGCCTCGGCCGCGAGGGCCGCCGCGAGGAACCCCTCCTCCGAGAGCTTCTGGCGCGCCAGGCGCATCTGGAAGGTATGGAACTCCAGGGGCGGCGACGCCCCCGAGAGCGGCCGCGTCTCGTACCCGACGAGCCCGGGGGGGCCCTTCCTGCCGCCGAAGATCGCCTGGCCCACGTTCCGCCACCCCGTCCCCGCCACGAGGAAGGTCCGGTCCCCCACGCGCTCGGCGTCGAGGGAGGGGAGGTCCCCGCCGTGCGCGGCGATCGTGCAGTCCACCTCCGGGAGGTCCCGGGCCAGCGCCTCGGCCTCGGCCCGGGGGGCGTGCGCGAGGAGGACCGTGAGGTCCGCGGGCCCGACCTCCCGGAGCGCCGCGCGGGCCGCCTCCACGGGCGGGAGGATCCGCACGTCCACGCCCGCCGCGCGCAGCCCCGGCTCGAAGGAGGGCGAGAGGACCGCGACCACCGCCACGGTCCGCGTCCCCGCCGGCCGGAGCGCCGCCCCGGCCACGAGCGGCCGGCCCTGCGCGTCGCGCAGGTTGGCGCAGAGGACCGCGACTCCCTCGGAGGTGCGGTTCTTCACCTCGCGCCAGCGCTCGAGCCCGATGCGGAGGTCCATCTCGCCGACGGCGGTCGCCGCGAGCCCCACCTCCTTGAGGACGACGGCGGCGTGCTCGTACTCGATCGCCCCCGCCTCGCCGGGCGCGCACGCGTTGTCCCCCGTGGAGAGCAGGACGGACGCCGGCCCGTTGCGGACGAGGTCCTCCACCACGGCGTTCAGGCGGTCGAGGCCGCCCACGGGCGGACGGGCGCAGGGGGGGCCCCAGAGGCGCCCCCGCAGCTCGCCGGTGAACAGGATCGCGATCGGCGGGGGGGCCGTCTCCTCCGGGCCCCCCTTCTTCGCCGGGGTCCCGTCCCCGTGCGGGCGGGCGGGCCGGATCGCGCCCCCGCGCCGGCCCGCCAGGAACCAGGCGGCGGCGCCGGCCAGCAGGATGAGGACCGCGGGGAGGAGGACGCGTCGGATCACGGTCCGGTCTTCCCCTACCTCCGCAGGAGGTCCGCGATCGAGAAGAGCGTGGACTCCCGCGCGAGCCGGGCCAGCGACTCGGTGAGCGGGATCTCCTTCGGGCAGACGCGGACGCAGTTCTGGGACTTGCCGCACTCCTGGATCCCGCCCGGGCCCATGACCGCCCGCAGGCGCTCGGCGCGGTTCATCCGGCCGGTGGGATGGGAGTTGAACAGGACCACCTGGCTCATGACCGCCGGGCCCATGAACCGGGAGCGCTCGTTGACCTGGGGGCAGACCTCGAGGCAGCAGCCGCAGGACATGCAGCGCGAGAGGACGTAGCCCTCCTGGGCATCGGCGTCGGACATCCGGGGGCCCGGGCCGAGGTCGTAGGTCCCGTCGATCGGAACCCAGGCCCGCACCTTCTTCAGGTTCTCGAACATCGAGGCGCGGTCCACGACCAGGTCCCGCCGGCAGGGGAACTTCGTCATGGGCTCGAGCCGGATCGGCTGCTCGAGCCGGTCCACGAGGGCCGAGCAGGCCTGGCGGACCCTGCCGTTCACGACCATGGTGCAGGCCCCGCAGACCTCCTCGAGGCAGTTCGACTCCCAGGCGACGGGGTCCACGCGGCGGCCGTCCCGCGCGACCGGGTTCCTCCGGATCGCCTGGAGCGCGGCGATGACGTTCATGCTCTTCGCGCGGGGGACCTCGAACTCCTCCCAGCGCGGGGCCGCGCCGGGCCCCTCCCGCCTCAGGATCCTCAGGACCACCGTCTCGGACATGCGGGCCTCCACTGGAGAGGTAAAGGCGGGCGGGGCAAGCCCCGCCCCTACTAGTCGTACTTCCGCGGCCGGGGCTGGACGTACTTCGTGGGCACCGGCTCGTAGTCGATCCGGGGGCCCCCCGGAGCGTACCGGGCGAGGGTCGTCTTGAGGAAGTCGGCGTCGTCGCGCTGAGGGAAGTCCGGCTTGTAGTGGGCGCCGCGGGACTCGTCGCGCAGGAAGGCCCCCCGCAGCATGGCCCGCGCGAGGACGAGCATGTTCTCCATCTGCCTCGCGAACACGAGCGACTGGTTCTCGTGCTCCCCGCGGTCGGGGAGCGGCGCCCGGCCGAGCCGCTCCTGGAGGTCGGCCACCGCCTCCTCGGCCTCCGCCAGGCCCGCGTTCTGGCGGACCACGGTGCAGTGCTTGTTCATGGTCCGGCCGAGTTCCTCGTGCAGCCCGAAGGGGTTCTCGCTCCCCTCCCGCGCCGCGCAGGCCCGGTTCGCCTCCTCCTCGCGCCGCCGCGCCTCCTCGAAGAGGGAGGCGTCGAGGGCGTCGGAGGCCGTCGCGAGCCCCTGCGCGTACCGGACGGCCGCGGGCCCGCTCACCATGCCGCCGAAGATGCAGGAGACGAGCGAGTTCGCCCCGAGCCGGTTCGCCCCGTGGTACTGGTAGTTCGCCTCCCCGGTGGCGAAGAGCCCGGGGACGTTCGTCATCTCGTTCTCGTTGTCCACCCAGAGCCCGCCCATGGTGTAGTGGACCGAGGGGAACACCCGCATGGGCACCAGCGTCGGGTCCTCCCCGACGAACTTCTCGTAGATCTCGAGGACCCCGCCGAGCTTGCGCCGGGTCGTGGCGGCGTCGAGGTGGGAGACGTCCAGGTACACCTGGGGCTTCCCGTCCACCCCCAGCCCCAGCTCGTGGACCACGCGGAAGATCTCCCGCGTGGCGATGTCGCGGGGGACCAGGTTGCCGTACTTCGGGTACTTCTCCTCGAGGAAGTACCACGGCTTCCCGCCCCGGGGGACCCAGACCCGGCCGCCCTCCGCGCGGACCGACTCGGAGATAAGCCGGTCCTTGTCCTCGCCGGGGACGGCCGTGGGGTGGACCTGGATGAACTCCGGGTTGGCGTAGACCACGCCCTGGCGGTAGGCGGAGCCGGCCGCGGAGCCGGTGCAGTTCAGCGAGTTCGTGGAGCGGCCGAAGATCGCGCCGACGCCGCCCGTGGCCAGGACCGTCGCGTCCGCCCGGAAGGCCTCGGGCCGGCAGGTGTCGTTGGGCATGGCGACCATGCCCCGGCAGCGCCCCTCGCCGTCGATCACCGCCGAGAGGAACTCCCACTTCTCGTGGCGGGTGACCCGCCCCTCGGCCTCCCAGCGGCGTACCTGCTCGTCGAGCGCGTAGATGAGCTGCTGGCCGGTGGTGGCCCCGGCGTAGGCGGTGCGGTGGTGGCGCGTCCCGCCGAAGCGGCGGAAGTCGATGAGCCCCTCGGGCGTGCGGCTGAAGCGCACCCCCATGCGGTCGAGGAGGTAGATGATCCCGGGCGCCGCCATGCACATGCGGCGCGGGAGGTCCTGCTGGGCGAGGAAGTCCCCCCCGTAGATCGTGTCGTCGAAGTGCTGCTCCGGGGAGTCCCCCTCCCCCTTCGTGTTCACCGCCGCGTTGATGCCGCCCTGGGCGCACACGGAGTGGCTGCGCTTGCAGGGGACCGAGGAGAAGAGCCTCACCTCGGCCCCGGCCTCGGCCGCCTTGATCACGGTCATGAGGCCGGCGAGCCCCCCGCCGACGACGACGACCTTCGGTGCGCGCGCCACCCCCCTACCCTCCCCCCGGGTCGTGCCAGGTCGGGGAGCCGGGGACGAAGGCCAGCAGGGCCCCGGTCCCGAGCCCCATCACGGCGAGGCCGATCCCGGCGCAGGCCCAGGCGGCGAGCCGCTGGGCCCGGGGGCCGACGACGAGGCCCCAGGAGCAGAGGAAGCCCCAGACCCCGTTGGCGAAGTGGAAGACGACCGAGGCGAGCCCGACCACGTAGAAGGCGAGGACCGCGGGGTTGGCGAGCGTCTCCCGCACGATCCCGAAGGGGGAGTTCCCCGTGGCCCTGCCGTCGATCTCGGGGAGGAAGTCCGCGCGCGCCATGCCGCGGAAGTTCACGAAGTGGAAGACGATGAAGGCGAGGGCGAGGACCCCGGTCGCGCGCTGGAGGGTGTACATCCAGTTCCGCGCGTAGGGGTAGGCGAGGGGGTTCGGCTTCCCCTCGAAGACGATGACCATCCCGAGGAGGGCGTGGAAGGCGAGGGGGAGCCAGATCGCGCCGACCTCCAGGGCGAGGATGAAGGGGAGGGAGTTGATCCGCGTCACCGTGTCGTCGAAGGCCTTCGCCCCGTGGACGGCGGAGTAGTTCTCGAAGAGGTGCATGCAGAGGAACCCGCCGATCGGGATCACCCCCGAGAGGGAGTGCAGCTTGCGGAGCAGGAAGGCGGAGCGGCCGATGGCGGGCGGGGCGTCGGCGGGGGTCGCGCTCATGGGATGCCCGGGCCACGGAGTCCGGTCGGGAGAGTCTACAGAGGCGCGCGGGGGCCCCGCACGATTCGGACGATCCCGGGGCCGGCCCGGGGTACGGGGCGCGGTCGCGGCCGGGTCAGGCGGCGTCCGGGATCAGGGAGCGGGGGTCCCGTCGAAGGTGATCACCAGGAAGCCGCTGACGGTCTTCCCGTCCTCGGTCCCCCCCGCGATCACCCCCTCGAACCGGAGGATGTGCTTCCCCTTGACCCTGTCGGGCGCTACGGAGGGCCCCTTCAGGATGAACTTCCCCCTGAGGTCGGGCGCGACGGCGAAGGTGACGTCGATCGCCCCGGTCGCATTGATCTGGCCGAGGATCTGGGACCGGAGGAGGTTGCGCTCCGAGGTCTCGAAGCCCGCCTCGTCGGTGGCGTACTTCCTCGAGTTCACCGCCGCGAGGGCGCCGTCGAGGATCTGGAGGTCCCCGGTGCCCTGGGAGAAGCTGGTTGTCGCGACGGTGAGCCCGGAGCCCGGCTGTTCGGCGTCCATCTTGAACTTCCTGTCGGCGTTGTCGGCCGCCTTGACGATCTTGAACTTGAGGCTGCTCCGGGCGGTCCCGCTCCAGGAGCTGTTCTCGAAGGCCGCCCCGGCGGGGATGGCCAGGACGAGGATCGCGGCGGCGGCGGCGAAGACGGGGGTCGTGGCTCTCATGGAGACCTCCCTGTAGGGGAAACCCTACCACACGGGGACGGAAGGGGTAGGGGGAGGGGGAGGTACGGCCGCACTCCGCGAAGACACACGGCGGGCGGGGTAAACCCCGCCCGTACTAGTGCCACACGCGGAAAGTTCCGGTACAGGTCTTCAGCGACCGGGACGATCC
>CAZKTF010000218.1:0-6319 GCA_964555565.1 uncultured Planctomycetota bacterium
GCCGGCGGTGCCACGCCCAGGCGGTCTCGGCGATCTCCCCCACGGTGCGGCGGCGGGGCTCGAAGCCGAGGACCTCCCGCGCCCCGCCGGGCCCGACCACGAGACGCGGCGGGTCCCCGGGCCTCCGGGGGCCGATGCGGAACCGGACCCGGCGGCCCGTGGCGGCCTCGGCGGCGCGGACCACCTCCAGGTTGGAGGCCCCCCGCCCCGTTCCCAGGTTGAGGGCCGCGCCGGGGTGGCCCGCCCGGAGGCGGTCCACCGCCGCCGCGTGGGCCCGCGCCAGGTCCTCCACGTGGACGTAGTCCCGCACGCAGGTCCCGTCGGGGGTCGGGTAGTCGCCCCCGAAGACGGTCAGCGTCGTCCCCCGGGCCGCGGCGCGGAACGCCAGCGGGAGGAGGTGGGTCTCCGGGTCGTGGTCCTCGCCGAGGGAACCGTCGGGCGCCGCGCCGGCGGCGTTGAAGTAGCGCAGGCGGAAGGAGCGGAGGAGGCCGGCGCGCGCGAGGTCCTCGAGGGCCTCCTCGCAGGCGGCCTTGGTGCGGCCGTAGGGGTTCACGGGCCGACGGGGGGAGTCCTCGGGGATGGTCTCCCCGGGGGGCTCGCCGTAGACCGCGCAGGAGGAGGAGAGGACGAACCCCGGCACGCGGGCGTCGAGGGCGGCCCCGAGGAGGGAGAGCGTCCCCCCCACGTTGTTCTCCCAGTAGCGGCGGGGGTCGCGCACCGACTCCCCCACGTAGCAGTCGGCCGCGAAGTGGAGGACCGCGTCGAAGCGGCGGGTCCCAAGGACCCGGCGGAGGCGCGCCCCGTCCTGCACCCGGCAGCGCACGAGGGGGACCTCCCGCGGGAGCGCCCCGCGGTGCCCCATCGAGAGGTCGTCCACGACCACCACCTCCTCGCCCCGCGCGAGGAGCTCGCGCACGGCGAAGGAGCCCACGTACCCCGCCCCACCGGTCACGAGGACCGCCCCCCGCCGGCCCCGCGCCCGGCTCAAAGGACATCCTCCCCGCGGAGGACCCGGCGGGGGTTCTCCGCGACGAGCCGCTCCGCGGCGTCGCGCCCCGCCAGCGCCGCCGCGCGGTCCACGGCGGCGCGCAGGCGGGGCGGCCTCGCGCCGGTCCCGTGGGCGTCGGTCGCGAGGAGGTCCACGAGCCCCCCGGCGACCCAGCGCTCCGCCGCCCGCCGGGCCCGGTCCCCGAACTCCCCCGTGAGGGACATGGCGGTCACCTGGACCGGCACGCCGCGGCCGCGGATCGCCTCGAGCCCCCCCGCCCTCTCCGCGAGCTCCACGTTGCGCTCCGGGTGCGCGAGGATCGGGTACCACCCCGCGAGCTGGACCGCGAAGACGAACTCCTCGAGCGTGCCGGGGACGTGCGTCGCCGGGAGTTCGAAGAGGAACCAGCGGCGGTTGCCCCCGAGGGGGAGCAGCGCCCCCCCGCGGAGCCCCTCGGCGATCCCCTCGTGGAAGTGGACCTCGGCGCCGAGGAGGACCTCCAGGCCCACGCGCCGCTCCCGCAGCGCCGCCACGAGCGCCGCGTGGGCCTCCCGCGCGCGCCCGGCCGGGACGTCGTACTGCGGGTGCCTCTGGTGCGGGGTGGCCACGACGGTCCGGATCCCGTCGGCGAAGGCGGCCTCGCACTGGGCCACGGCCTCCTCGAGCGTGCTCGGCCCGTCGTCCACTCCCGGGAGGCAGTGGTGATGGAGGTCCACCATGGGCGAAGCGTACACGGCGCGAAGGACCGTGGCCCCGCGAGAACGGGCCGGTCGGGGGGCGGGGGCCGGGGGTCACTTCTTCGGCTTCGCCCCCGACCCGAGCCTGCGGAGGTCGCCCAGCCGGTCGCGGAAGAGGGCGAAGACCTCGTGCAGCACGTGCTTGACGAAGGCGGTGCGCTCCGGGTCCGCGGGGTCCTCCACGAGGACCTTCTCGAAGAGCTCCGCGACGGGCCCCCCGAGGCAGTGGAGGTAGCCCAGGGCGAAGGCGGCGTGGCTCCCCTCCGTGGCGTGGACCCGCCGCGCCGCCTGGAGCTCCGCGTCCACGCGCCGGACCTCCCGGGGCCAGTCCCGGAGGAGTCCGGGGCGCTCCGGGGACGGGGCGCCCATGTTCCCGCACCGCTCGACCAGCGCCACGAGGTCCTTCCACCGCGCGTGCTCCGACAGGGAACGCAGCGCCTCCAGGCGGACCCGGTAGTCCGGGAAGGGGCGGTCCGTCATCGCGCCGACGCAGTCGATGAAGTCGGTGTAGCCCGCCGCCCGGGCCTCCTGCTCCGCGCGCCCCCACAGGAACCGGTGCAGGCGCGGGGCCGCCTCCTCCGCGCCCCGCCAGGCCTTCAGCGCCGGCGCGAGGACCTGCTCGAGGGAGAGCGGCCAGCCCTTCTTCGCGAGGATCCGGAGGACCCCCAGGGCGTGGCGACGGAGCCCGAAGGGGTCCGCCGACCCGGTCGGCTCCTCCCCGATGGAGAAGTACCCCACCAGAGAGTCGGTCTTCTCCGCGAGCGAGACGACGGAGGCCACGGGGTCGTCGAGGACCGGGTCCCAGGCGCCGCGGGGGAGGTACTGCCCCTCCAGGGCGCGCGCCACCGGCTCCGGCTCCCCCTCCAGGCGCGCGTACACGCCCCCCACCACCCCCTGGAGCTCGGGGAACTCCTTCACGACCTCGGTCAGGAGGTCGCACTTGAGGAGGAACGCGGCCCGCCCGGCGAGCTTCCGCTCCTTCTCCCCGAGGTCCACCGCGTCCGCGAGCGCCCCCGCGACCTGCACCACGCGCTCCGACTTGTCGAGGAGGGTGCCGAGCCCCCGGTGGAACTGGACCCCGGAGAGCGCCGGGCGGCGGGCCTCCAGGCGCGTCTTCCGGTCCTTCCGGAAGAAGAAGGCCGCGTCGTACAGCCGCGCGCGGAGGACGCGCTCGTTCCCCTCGACGATGGCGGGCCCCGCGGCCTCGTCCCGGTCCGTGATCGACAGGAAGCGGGGGAGCAGCTTCCCGTCGGGCCCCCGCACCGGGAAGAACCGGAGGTGGTGGGCCATGGAGGTCACGAGGACCGGCTCCGGGAGGTCGAGGTAGGCGGCGTCGAAGGTCCCCGCCACCGCGTGGGGCCACTCCACGAGGCCGACCACCTCCTCGCAGAGGTCCACCTCGATGGAGTCCAGCTCCTCCTGGCGCGATCGCCCGGAGACCGCGGACCGCCGCTCCGCCACCAGCTGCATCACCCGGGCGGCGCGGGCCCCGTTGTTCACGAGGCACCCGTGCCGCTTGAGCTCGGTCTCGTAGGCCACGCGCTCCGCCCCGGCCAGGTCGAAGGGCTCCGGGTGGAGGAAGGGGTTGCCGCGCGTGGCGCGCCCGGCGGCGACTCCCCCGAACTCGCAGCGGACCACCTCCCCGTCGAGGAGGACCAGGAGCCCCCGGACCGGCCGCGCGAAGGGGACCGGGGACTGGGGCCATCGCATGGTCCGCGAGAAGGGGAGGCGCGCCGCCACGGCGGGGACCGCCGCGGCGATCACCTCGGCCGCCGGGCGGCCCGGGACCCGGCGGTCCACGCAGAGGTAGAGCCCCTTGCCCGGGACCTTCTCCTCCCGCTTCATGGCGCCGAGGTCCGTGGCCGCCGTGCGGGAGAACCCCTCCCCGGCCTTCGTGGGCTTCCCCTCGGGGCCGAAGGCGACGCCGACGGGCGGCCCCCACAGGCGCTCCTCCCGGTCCGGCTGGCGCGGGAGGATCCCCCGGACGTGGGCCGCGAGCCGCCGCGGCGTGCAGAGCTGGGGCAGGTCGGCGTCCGCGTCCTCGCCCAGCAGGGCCGCGGCGCGGAGCTGCTCGACGAGCCCGTCCCGGAGCGCCCGGGCCGCGTCGCGGACCTTGCGCGCGGGCAGCTCCTCGGTGGCGATCTCGACCAGGAGCTCGGCCATGGGCTACCGGCCTCCCCGGGCCCAGGTCCGGGCGCGGTCCTGGGCGGCGCGCCGCTCCACCGGCGTCCCGGTCGGGACCTCCCGCCAGGAGGGGTCCTTCGTGGCGAGCGCCAGCCCCTCCAGGACCGCGCCCCGCAGCGGGGCGTCGTCCGACTCCAGCCACGGGACGGCGTAGGTGACGAGGCGGTGGCTCCCGGTGTCCCCGATGGCCACGGCGGCCTTCCTCTTCCAGAGGAGGCCCGTGGGACCGGCCCACCACTCCAGGTACTTCGCCCGGACCGCGGGCCGGTCCTTCTCCGGGACGGGGGCCTCGGGGTCGAGGACGAAGCACTTCCCCGTGACCTCGGCGATCCCGCGCACGGCGGAACCGAACACCTCCGACTCCCCGTCCTCCAGGAGGGCCAGGAGGACCGGGAGCGAGGCCGGGGTCCCGAGTCGGGCGAGCGCCCGGGCGAGGGCGATCCGGACCGCCGGCGAGGGATCCCGCTCCGTCGGGTGGTAGAGGAGGATCTCGAAGACCGCGGCCGCCGCGGCGGTGCCGTAGCGGCCGAAGATCCGGACGGCATGGACGCGGACCCCCTCGTCGGAGTCCTGGAGGCACTTCTGGACCTCCTTCGGCACCCCGTCGAGGGGGCGCTCCTCCAGGGACCGGATCGCCTCCCGGCGCCGCGCCGGGTCGGGCGAGCCGAGGTCCTTCACGAGGTCCTCGATCGCGCGCTCCCCCGCGGGGGCCGGGGGCCGGTCGCGCGCCGCCCGCAGCGACTCGACGTCCTTCCGGGCGCGCTCCTTGAAGCCCTCCGGCAGGTCCAGCTTGAGGAGTGCCTGCACCGCTTCCACGGCCCCGTTCCAGTCCTCCGCCTCGACGCAGAGGTCGCGCAGGAGGACGTGCAGGTCCGGCTCCCGCGGGGCGCGGCGGATGGCCTCCCGGCATTCCGCGACCGCCTCGCTCCCCCGGCCGGTCCCGCGGAGGATCCAGACCAGCATCCGGCGCAGCCCCGGGTCCGCCGGGGCCTCCGCCAGCGCCACCCGGACCTCCCTCTCGGCCTCCGTCGTGCGCCCCTCCTTGATGAGGAGCGTCGCCCGGAAGCCGCGGAACGCGGTGTCCTTGGGGTCCGCCTTGATGGCCTCGTTGAGGAGGACGTGGGCCCCCGCGCGGTCCCCCCCCTCGAACAGGCACTCGGCCAGCAGGAGCGTCCCCTCGCGCGAGGAGGGGTCCAGGTCGTGCGCCTTGCGCGCCTCCCGGAGCGCCGTGTCGGGCTCCTTCCGGAGGATGTGGACCTTGGCGAGGCCGCGCCAGGCCGGGGCGTAGAGGCCGTCCAGCTCGAGGACCCCCGCGAACTGCGCCCGGGCCCCGTCGAGGTCGCCGGTGTTCCCGAGGACCCGCCCCAGGAGGTAGCGCGCCTCCACCGAGGACTTCTCCGCGGCGACGCGCGCGCGTGCCTCGGCGACCGCCTCCTCGCCCTTCCCGGCGGCCATCTGCCCGTCCTGGCGCCGGACCCAGCCCTCGAGGGTCGCGGGGAGGTCCGCGGGCCTCTCCTCGGCGGGCGCCGGGGCCGGGACGAGGAGCGCCAGGGCGGCGAGGACGGTCGCGGCGGCCCTCACCCCGCCACCCCCGCCTTCTCCCGCTCGAGCCAGCGGTCCGCGCAGGCCCGGGCGAGGCGGCGCACCTCGGCGATCATCTCCGCGCGGCGGTTCACGCCGAGGACCCCGCGGGCGTCCATCAGGTTGAAGGCGTGGGAGGCGTCGAGGAGCCGCTCGTGGGCGGGGAGGACGAGGCCGCGGCCGAGGAGCGCCAGGCACTCCCGGGCCGCGGCGTCGAAGGCCGCGCGGCACGCCTCCGGGTCGGAGTGCTCGAAGTTGTAGGCGCTCCCCTGCCGCTCCGCCTCGCGCGAGACCTCCCCCCAGGTCGTCCCCGGGGCCCAGACCAGGTCGAAGGCGGAGTCCTTCCCCTGGAGGTACATCGCGATCCGCTCCAGGCCGTAGGTCAGTTCCACGCAGACGACGTCCAGGTCCCGGGTGCCCATCTTCTGGAAGTAGGTGAACTGCGTGACCTCCATCCCGTCGAGCCAGACCTCCCAGCCGAGGCCGGTGGCCCCGAGGGTGGGCGACTCCCAGTCGTCCTCCACGAAGCGGACGTCGTGGCGGCCGAGGTCGATGTCCAGCGCGCGGAGGGAGTCCAGGTAGAGGTCGCGCGCGTCGGCGGGCGCGGGCTTGAGGAGGACCTGGAACTGGTAGTAACGCTGGAAACGGAAGGGGTTCTCCCCGTAGCGGCCGTCCGTGGGGCGCCGGCAGGGCTGGACGTGGGCCGCGCGCCAGGGCTCGGGACCGAGGCACCGCAGGAAGGTGGCCGCGCAGAACGTGGCCGCGCCCACGGGCTGGTCGTGGGGCTGGAGGATCACGCACCCCCGCCCTGCCCAGTACTGCTCGAGCC
>CAZKTF010000219.1:0-6268 GCA_964555565.1 uncultured Planctomycetota bacterium
CCGGGGCCCCGGGCGGCGGGGGCGGGGGGAGCGCGGCGCACGCCGCCAGCAGCGCCAGGGGCCCGAGGAGTGCGGCGGGGCGCGGGGTCACGGGGCGGAGGATACCGGCACGGCGAAGGGGGGACGAGCGCAACTACGGCATCAGTCCTCCAGGAACTTGTCCCACGCCTTCTTCGCCCTCCTCCGGTCGCTCGGGGAGCTCCCCGGGACGAAGTTCCCGTTCGGAGGCTTCGCGCGACCGAAGAGCCCCTCCGTGATGCGCCAGATGAGGTCCTGGCCGACGCGGTCGGGATCGACCATGAGGTGGGTGAGCCCCCGGACCGCCTTCTTCCTCTCCTTGCCGAGCGTGGCGACGTCCAGCCGGGTCGCCTCGACGTTGAACCGGGTGACGAAGACCTCGGTGGCCCTGCCGCGCTCCGCCTCCCTGAGGCCGACGTCCTCGATGTACTTGGCGAGCTGGGCGACGACGTCGGCAAGGGCGCCCTTCCCCTCCTCGCAGGCCTTCATCTCCCGTTCGAAGGGCGTGACGGGCTTGCTGGCCACCTCCGTCCGGTCCTTGCGGAGCCGGTCGCGGAGCCAGTCCATGCAGAGGGCGTCCGGGGTCTTCGGGGCGCGGGCCGCGGCCTCGGAGGCGAGGCCGAGGAGCGCCGTCGCCGCGACGGCGGCCGCGAGGAAGGGCCGGGCCCTCACCGCCACTTCACCTTCCGGAAGCCGCCGACCCCGTTGCACACGGTGCAGAGGACCTGCTCGGTCTCGCCCGTGGCCGCGACGTTTATCGTGCGGGTCCCGGTGCCGCCGCAGGCCTCGTCCGGCTCCAGCCGCGACGACACGACCTCGAAGAACGCGGCCCTCTCGGCGAAGTAGGAGAGGAGCCAGTCCCGCTTCTCCTTGGCCGTGGTCTCCTTCCGGTTCCACCACTCGTCGGCGGTGATCGGCTTGGGAGGGGGCGCGGAGTTCTGCTTGAGGTTCTGGATCTGCCTCGCGGGCTGCCTCTGGTTGCGGCCCCCCGACTGCGGCGCCGGCGCGGCCTTCTTCGACACGAGCTTCGGCTTCTCCACGATGAACGTCCCGTACCCGTAGGAGGTCGTCGTGAGGCCGGACTTCTGCCGGTCCTTCCAGAACTGGAGGAGCTCCTTCTGGAGCGACTCCTCGGAGAAGGGGCTCTCGGACGGGTCGGCGACCGGGGCCGCGGGGGCCGGTCCGGAGGCCTTCGCGGCGGCGGCGGCCGCGGCGGCCGCGGCCTTCGCCCGCGCCTCCTTGTCCTTCTGGCTCCAGCCGAGGTCGTCGAGCAGGCTCCTCCAGAGGTCCTCCTGCACCTGCCGCGAGGCGTACTGCCGCGCCCCGTCGAAGGTCCCCTGCGCCTGGAGGATCGCCTTCTGGTCCCTCGGGAGGCCCGGCGGGATGTCCTTCGCCAGGTCCTCCTTCGCCCTGGCGTCGAAGAGCCGGCGCAGGCGGTGGAAGACCTCGACCGGGAGGAGGCGCTGGAAGAACACGCGCCGGTCGGCCTCCACGCGGAACGCGAGGTCGGAGATGTGGAGCTCGGCCAGGACCTCCTTGTCCTGGACGTCCTTCATCATGCGGGCGACCTGCTCGCGGGCCTCCTGGTAGTAGCCGGCGGCCTTCCGGAAGTCGGCGTGGTTGGCCCCGGCCAGGCGGAGCAGGTTGCGGACCCCGTGGATGCGCTCCTGGAGGGCCTTGTTCTTGAGGAGGATCTCCAGATTCGCGAGCCGGGAGTCGAGGGTCTTCCCCCGGTCGGTGAGGACGAACTCGTTGTCCTCCTTCGCCCGGAGGTAGTGCTCCTTCGCCCGGTCGTAGGCCCCCACCTTCCGCGCGTACTCGGCGAGGTCGAAGTGGGAGTACCCGTTGTTCGGGTTCATCTCCTGCCGCTTCGCCTCGTAGGCCTGCTCCGGCGTGTAGACCTGCGGGAGGTCGAGGCGCGCGGGCTCGATCTTCGTGAGGGCGGCCCGGGGGAAGACCTGCGCCAGCCCCTCGGAGACGAAGGTGATGCTCGCGTCCGGGTTGCCGAGGTCGTCGGGGTTCTTGATGAGGCCGAGCCGGAAGTTGCCCCCCGCGAACCAGACCTTGTGCCCGTCCACCTTGAGGGACTCGTCCTCGTCCGGCTCCTTCAGGCCCAGCACGAGCTGCCAGCGCTCCCGGTCCACGGCGATGAGGTGCTCCCAGCGGACGCGCACGAGGCCGCCCGTCGAGAACAGGCGCACCTTGAGGGCGTCCTCGCTCACGAAGCCCCGCTCCACGGTCCCGTGGAGGCTCTTGCCGTTGCCCAGGCGGAGGATGTCCGCCCGGGTCTCGCCGGCGACGAGCGCCAGCGCGGCCGCCGCCAGGGCGCCTCCCGCCAGGCTCCTCCGGATCCGATCCCGCATCGCGCTCACCTTCTCCTGTTCAGCGGGGCTTCTCGTCGCCCCCGCCCTTCTTCTCGTCCGCCTTCTCCTCGTCCACCGTCCGCGACGTCCGGAGCTCGATCGCCGGCAGCCGGCTCCTCCCCAGGAGCAGGTTCTGCGTCCGATCGCGCCCCCCCTCCTGCTGGAGGACGACCTTCGCCCGCACCGCCTCGGTCGCCGCGACGCCCGGGAGGAGGGAGAACTCCACCGAGTAGCTTACACCCGGGACGCGGGCCGTGGAGCGATCGACGAGGGGGGGAGGGACCGGCTCCCGCGGGGAGGGGAGCCAGCGGTCGAAGAGGTCCTGCGCCTCCAGGCGCGCCTCCTCCAGGGCCCGGGCCACCCGCACGTCGGCCTCGCGCCGGATGTGGAGCGCGATCGCGGCCCCGAAGGCGGAGAGGACGCAGATGGAGCCCACGGCGAGGATCGCGAGCGCGATCATCACCTCGAGGAGCGTGAACCCGCGCGCGCGGGCGGGGAGGCGGGCCGGGGTCTTCGAACGGGGCCTAATCATTCCAGTCCTCGCGGAAGGAGGGGATGTCGATCTCGCGGATGACGGTGACCCCCGAGTGCACGAGGTCCCCGGCCGCGTGGGGCTGCTTGCGCGTCCCGCGGGCCCCGCGCTGGTCCACGACGAAGCCGTCCCGATCCCGGCCGCTCCAGCGGATCCACTCGGTCCCGATCTTGACGAAGCGGGAGGCGGGGTCGGCGTCCTTGGCGAAACGGGTGTCGCTCACGGGGATGAGCTTGTCCTCCTCCCCGATCGAGCGGTCCAGCTCCCGGGCCGCGGCGTCCTTCCCGACCCGCTCGAGGACGAGGGTGACGCGGACCCGCCGCGGGAAGACGTCGTCGGTGGGGTCGGCCAGGGAGGCGGCGCCCCTGGCCAGGTAGAAGCGCCCGGGGCCGGCGCCGGCGGGCATGATGCCCCGGGTGGAGTCCCACGTCGGGGAGAGCCCGCCGTCGGCGGGGCCGACCTCGCGGGAGGAGGTCCCCCCCGCCTCGCCGCCGGAGTCGGAGCGCTTCGTGGTCCGGGTCCAGAACTCGAAGGAGAGGTGGAGGATCCCTCCGAAGACCGGCCGGAGCCGCTCCGCCGCCGCCTCCCGCGTCCAGATCCCGGCCCGCGCGTCGGGCCGCATCCGGGGCGCGACCGGGTCCCAGGGGAGGAAGCTCAGGTTCCCGCCGATGGGCGTGCGCTGCCCGCGGTAGAGGACCCCGACCGCCGCGTCCCCCTCCGTCTGGCCCGGCTCCGCGGCCTTGCGGCCCGGGACGAGGAAGTACTGGACCTCCAGCTTGCCGCCCGGCGCGCGCAGGTCCTTCTCGGCCAGTTCCCTCTCGTCGTCCACCCCGTCGAGGCGCCCGCGGGCCCCGGGCTTCTCGCCGGCTCCCCTCGTCTGGCGATCGGTGACTTCGCCCGGCAGGCTCCGCACGAAGGCGAGCCGGGGGGCCTCCACGTCCGGCATCCCGTCGCCGGTCACGTCGAAGGGGACTTCGTCGGCCCAGAAGCGGACGTCCGGCTCCCCCTCCGGGCTCGAGGACCGGATCCAGACGTTGCCGAAGTCGTCCTCGAACATCCGCTCGGCGTCCTGGACGGCGTCCTGGATCTCGCTCCCGGCGTGGCCCCTCTCGAGGAAGCCCGTGGACTGGCGCAGGAGGGCGATGAGGGCGATGGAGAGGACCGAGAAGAGGCCCATGGCGACGAGGATCTCGACGAGGGAGAATCCGCTTTCGCCCGCACACGGCACGCGGGCTACGGCGGACGGGCCCCCTTCACCCGCCATAGCCCCCCCTGCGGGGGGGCGACGGCGGGCTACCGCAGGTCCTCGGAGGCCTGGATCGTCGTCGGCGCGACGTACTCGATGCGGAAGGTCTTGAGCCACGGCGTCTCCTTCCAGGCGTCCGGCATCGCCGTCGTCGCCTTGCGGTCGTAGGCCCCGCTCTCGTAGACGAAGAAGACGCGGCAATCGATCCGGCCGGAGTCGACGTTGAAGAGCCCGTCCGTCGGGTTGAGCTTCGAGGGGTCCTCGACCTCGTAGAGCCAGGAGCGCCGGTTGGTCTCCGGGATCGGGTCGCTCCCGTCCTTCCGGACGTGGATCACCCTCTCGGAGTCCCAGGCCGGGCCGCCCTCGAACCGGACGAGGACGCGCAGCCGCACCGCGTCCTTCTCCCGCTTCCTCTGCATCCAGCTGATCCGCTTCCAGATCGCCCCGGGGACCTCCTTCGAGACCTCGAAGTAGCCGAGGGCCGGGTCGTCGGCCAGCGGCCGCGACCGGTCCTCGTAGCGGTGGTTGAAGTGGTAGACGAGCGCGCCCTGGTCGTGGCCCTGGGCCTGCGTCCCGTAGCGCCCGCGGAAGATGCCGGCCCCGCCGCGGGTGTCGCCCGTCGAGACCGCCCCGGCGTCGGTCGCGCGGTCCCGGGTCTCCGGCATGGTGAGGGTGTTGGCATCGACCCGGGTGAAGCCGAAGACCTCGCCGCCGACCCGGGCGTAGCCGCCCTGGATCGGGAAGCCGTCGGCGCTGGCGAGGACCGCCTGGGAGGTCGTCTCGGACATCGACTCCTCGAGCCGGGAGACCGCCACGCCGTTCAGCGGGATCACCGGGGCCTCGAAGCCGTGGGCCTTCGCCGTCGTGCCCATGGCGCCGCGCTCGCACCCGGACAGCGTCTGGCTGGCCTGGTCGTAGGACGCGTACCCGATGAACTCGTCGTCGATCCGCACGACCCCGCCGGTGGTCCGGAGGCCGCGGAGCTGCACGTCGTTCTGGGTGTAGCCCTGGTAGGCGTGGACCGCGATCTCGGTGACCTGGGAGGTCACGTTCTTCCCGGCCTTCCCGAGCTGGGGCCGCTCGCCGGCGTAGAACACGCCCTTGTTGACGAAGTTCGGGGCGTTGCCGGTGCTGAGCACGCGGATCTCGTCCACCGTCGCCTTCGCGAAGGCGGAGCCGTCGAGGCGCTGCCCGATGAGGATCTCGTCGGCCACGCGGGTCGGCAGCTCGCCCGAGGGGGACATCACGAGGCGGGCGAGGGTCCGGCGGTCCGTCTGGCCGGACTGCCAGTTCACGTAGGAGGACTTCTCGTTCGTCAGGAACCCGCGGCTCCAGTCGTATTCCTTCGAGGCCGCGGCGCGCAGCGCCGCCCAGGTGAAGCCCCGCGCCTGGGGCTGGGTCGCGTTCGGGTTCACGAGGCCCCCGTTCGTGCCCCCCATGGTCTGCACGACCACGTTCGGGGTGTCCGTGATGCGGAAGGCGTGGTTGACCGTCATCGACTCCTTGCTGCCGTCGGTCGCGATCGCGGTCACCCGGTCGCCGGCGCCGGGCCCGGGCTCCACGAAGCGCCCGTCGATCCGCGTGTCGCCGGGGTCGTTCGCCGCGTTCACGGTCGTCACGCCCGCGCCGGTCTGGGAGACGGCCGCCTTGCCCGTGGGGTCGTAGTCCGCGCCGGGGAAGGAGACGAGGAAGCAGGGGAGGATCGGGGTGCCGGCGGGGTGCGTGGAGACGGTCCCGGTCGCCTTGAGGGCCGCGAACGGGGTGTCGGCCACCGTGAAGGTGCCCGTCGGCCGCATCTTGAGGGGGGTCGCGATCTCGGAGAGGGTGACGTCGCCCGAGACCGTGTCCTCCGACCCCGCCCCTGGATTCGTGGTGGGGTCGGGGGTCGGATCGGGGGTCGGGGTCGGGTCCGGGGTCGGCGTCGGAGGAGGGCCGGTGTCCGGGTTCGGGGGCTGGTCGGGCGTCCCGCCGCCGCCGTCGTCCTCGCCGCCCGTCCCCTCGGGGGGCGGGGCGGGAGGCTGGTCGGGCGCGCCTCCGCCGCCGTCGTCCTCGCCGCCGCCGGTACCCGGGTCGGGCGGGGGCGGAGGCTGGTCGGGCGGGCCGCCCGGC
>CAZKTF010000220.1:0-6097 GCA_964555565.1 uncultured Planctomycetota bacterium
GACACCGAGCACAGCCCCATCGGCATCGAGACCGCCGCGGCCATGTTTCACGCGCTCGACAACCTGCCGGTGCCGCTCATCGGCCGGCCGCCTCGAGGACGCGCCACTCGTCGTGGGAAGGGTTCCCGGGCGCCGGGACGGCGACGCCGGCGGCGAGGAGCTGCTCGGCGGCCCGGGCGCCCGCCACGAGGCGGAGCCTCCCGCCGGGGGCGCGCGCCGCCTCCGCCCGCACCTCCCCCGGCGAGGCGAGGGCCGGCCGCGCCTGGCCGAGGTAGAACAGGACCGCGGAGTTCCCGGGGCCGCAGGCGCGGAGTTCGAAGCCGTCCCGGCGCGCCCCGGCGGCCGTCTCCAGGAGGAACTCCCTGCGCGCGCGGAGCCGCTCCCGCTCCGTCCCGCCGAAGGCGAACCGCTCCCCCGCGCCGGCCAGGGCGAACACCCCGGCCAGCGCGAAGGCCGCGGGGACCCCCCGCCCGAGGACGAGGAGCCACACGGACGCGACGGAGAGCAGGGCCGCGGCGAGCGCTCCGGCGAGGACGGCCCCCCCGTGCGCCTGGAGCGCCGCCGCGTTGGCGGCGGGGAGGATCCGCGGGGCGAGGGAGGGGTCCGTCCCCATGCCGTCCCCCGCGACGAGGACCGCGGAGAACCCGGCGGCGACGAGGACCGCGGCGCCTCCCACGGCGAGGCGCTTCCCCCAGGTGCCTGACGCGAGCGGTCCGGCGAGCAGCATCCCCACGAGGATCGCCGCCGGGGGCACGATGGCCATGGCGTAATCGGCCCGCTTGTTCGGCCAGAGGAGGAAGAAGGCGAGCCCCCCCGCGAGCCAGGCGGTCGGGAAGTCCGGGCCCCGGCGGTCGGCGGAGCGGCGGCGGGCCTCGCGCAGCGCGGGGAAGGCGGCGATCAGGGCGGCGGGCAGGAGGAGGGTCCAGGGGAGGAACCTCCCCGCGAACTCGCCGAGGAAGTAGTGGGCCTCGTGGGAGACGGCGCCGCGGGCCTGCGGGTCGAGGACGCGCTGCACCACCTCGCTCCCGATCATGGTGTCGAAGACCTCGTGGCCGCCGCGGAGGACCGCGGCCGCGAGCCATCCCCCCGCCACGAGGAGGAAGATCGGGATGCCGAGGGCCGGGCGGAGGGCCCTGAACCCCCGGAGGCCTCCGCGCCACGCGAGGGAGACCGTCACGGCCAGGAGGGGGATGACCGCGGCGACGGGGCCCTTGGTGAGCGTGCCCAGGGCGAGCGAGGTCCAGAAAACCGCGCGGTTCACCCCGGCGTTCCCGCGGGACAGCCGCAGGCGGACGAAGGCCCAGCACGCGAGCGTGATGAAGGCGCAGAGGGCCATGTCCGGGCGGCCGAAGCCCGCGAGGCGGAAGAAGAGGTAGTTCCCCGCCACGGCCAGCCCCGCGGCGAGCCCGGCGGCGGTCCCGGCGAGCATCTCCGCCGTGAGGACCGTCAGGACCGCGAGGACGAGCCCGGCGAGCGCCGAGGGGAGGCGCAGCGCGAGGTCCGTGGGCCCCCCCGCGAGCGGGCCCGCGGCGAGGCCGAGCCAGACGAACAGCGGGGGCTTGGTCGGGAGGGTCGTCCCCTGCTCGCGCGGGAGGAGCCACTCGCCGGTCTGGGAGGCGTGGAGGAGGTACTGCGCGGTCTTCTTCTGGTCCCCGGAGTCGAGATCGGGGACGTCGGTCAGGCGGGCCACGGCCTCGGCCAGCGCAAAGGCCGCGACCGCGGCGAGCGCGAGGCCGAGGGTCAGGCGGGTCCGCGCGGGCGGCGGGGCGGACGCGGCCGGGGGGGGCGTGTCGGGCACTCCCCGACGATGTTAGGCGATGGGCCCTACGGGACCACGTGCATCAGCATGTAGGCCCCGTGGCTCTTGCGGACCTTGGCGGCCGCGGCCTCGTCGAGGCCCATGGTGGCGAGCTTCCCGAGCAGGGCCACCTGGCGCCGGGCCACGGCGAGGAGGTCCGAGCCCTTCACGAGCCCCTGCTTCTCCAGCGGGTCCGGCTGCTTCTCCACGATCTCGCGGGGGAGCGAGTCCACCAGCTCCGCGGCGAGGGACTTCGCCTCGCCCTGCTTCGCGTCCGGGATGGAGTACTGGTCCACGATGGAAGTGGTCACCTTCTGGACCAGGTCCTCGCGGTCCCGGAACGTCATCGGCGGGTACTGGATGTGCTCGACCCACATGAGGGCCGAGGAGAACAGGTCCGTCTGGATCCGGCCCCGCGTGACGGGCGGGCTGAGGGTGTCCCGCTGGTCGGCGCTGAGGATCGCGAAGGCGGCCTCGAAGAAGCCGTCCTTGATCGCGACCTCGTCCACGACCTTCTGGAGCTCGAGGCTCCGCTCGTCGTACCCCTTCAGGCGCCGCGCGTCCGCCGCGAGGAACTCCTGCCCGACCTTGTCCAGCGCCCTCGCCTGCTCCTCGGAGAGGGGCTTCCCCGCCGCCTCCAGCGTCGAGGCGATGGCGTTCGCCATGAACGCCGGGTGCGTGAAGGTCCCGTTGATCCCGCTTCCCGGGAGGCGGCCGTCCAGGGCCACGGCCACCTTCACGAGCGGCATGTTGTGCTTCTGGATCTCCTGCATGGCGTCCGGCGAGGGCCGCTCCCCCTTCGCCAGGGCCTCCGCGAGGCGCTGGATGAGCGGGAGCATCGAGTTCATGTTCGTTCCGACGACCCCCCAGTCGATCTCGCGGAGGACCCCCTCGAACTCCCCGGGCAGGAAGCGGTAGACCCCCGGGGGGAGGGGAGGAAACGCCGGACGCGCCGACGCCGCGGCTGCCTCGGCCGCCTTCTTCTCGGCGGCGGCCACGGCCTCGCGGAGGGCCGCGGACTCCTTCTCGGCCTTCTCCGCGCGGGCGCGCTCCCGCTGGACGGACTCGAGCGCGGTCGCGCGCTCCGACTTCAGCCCCTCCACCTCGGCCTGCACCTTCCCCGTGGCCTCGCTGCGCACGGCCTCCAGGTCGGGCGGCGGCGGGGTCGGGGCGAGCAGCCGCGCCCCCGCGAGCGCACCCGCGCCCGCGGCGACGACGGCGAGGACGACGGCGGTTCCGGCCTTCATGGCGCCTCCTGCGGCGGAAAGGGGCGCGAGCAGGGAGCCCAGCGCCCGGACGGAATCGGAGAAGAACCAGGGGAACAGGAACATCCCGTAGGCGAGACGCGGCGACCAGAGGGTGCGCAGCAGCAGGCGCGCGCGGTGCAGGCGCACGCGGACCGTGGCCTCGGGCGCGTCGAGGAGCCGCGCCACCTCGGAGGTCGGGAGCCCCTGGAGGTAGTGGAGGACGACGGGGTCCCGGTACAGGGCGGGGAGCGCCGCCACCTCGCGGCGCAGCAGCGCAGCCTCCTCGGAGCCCACGGCGAGCGCGAGGGGGGTCCCGGGGGACGCGGGGTGGGAGAGCCGGCGGGCGATCGCGTCCTCGCGCCGGTCCACGGCCTTGCGGCGGTAGGCGATGCGCACGGCGGCCGTTAGGAGCCACGGGAACACCGGCGCCCCGAGCTCCGCCCCGCGGTGGCGGACGAGGGAGAGGTAGGCGCCCTGCACCGCGTCCTCGGCGTCCTGGGGGTCCCCGATCCTCCGCGCGGCGGCCAGGAGCCGCGGGCGGGTCTCGCGGACGATCTCCTCCATGGCCTGCTCGTCGCCCGTGAGGAGGTAGCGGCTGAGGACCGGCTCCAGGGGGTCCGGCGGGCCCTCGAACGGGACGGTCTCCGTCGCCACGCCCTCATAGTGCATCCCGGGGCCCGGCCGTTTCAGGAAACCGCGGTTAGGATCCGGGCCGCGGGTGGAGGTGCACCTTGCGGAGCCGCGCCGTCGTCGCCGTTTCGTTCGCCCTCCCGGGACTCCTCGGCATCCTCCTCTTCGCTCCCTTTGCCGGGGCCCGTGAGCCCCGTGCACGTCCGGCGCTGCGGGTCGCGGAGAGGGTGCGGGAGACGGGGTGGGGAGAGGCCCGCGGGCGGGTGCGTCTCCGCGCGCGGCTCCCCCTCGCGGACGGGGCGGCGCTCTCCCAGCCGGGCGCCCGCACCCTCCTCCTCCGGGTCGGGGGCAGACAGCTGGACCTGAGCCCGGCCGGGGACCCGAGCTTCGCGGCGGGGGGCCGGCGGGCGCGGCTCCTCATCGAGGACGCGACGGGCGCACCCGCGGGTCGCGCGACGGTCCGCCGGGGCGACGGTGTGGTCCGGGTGGAGGCGACCTTCCTCGTGGAGGGGCCCGACGCAGCCGCCTGGGCGAGGGACTTCCTCGACGGCTATGAGGGTCCCGTCGCGGACCTCCGCCTCGCCGAGGCCGAGATCGAAGGCCGCGTCCTCCCCATGGCCGTCGCCCTCTCGGGGCGGGTGGACTGGGTCCCGCTCCGGGGCAACGACTCCCTCCCGCGGGTGACGCTGCGGGCGGAGGGTTTCCTGCACGCGGACGACCTTCAGGTCCCGCGGGTGGCCATCAGCGTGCCCGGTGAGGGGGAGACGACCCGCGGTCGGCTCCAGGGGATCGTGAGCGCTGTGGGAACTGCGCCGGCCGTCGCGTTCCGGATCGACGACGGGGAGGCGCTCTCGACGGTCCCGGTGGAGACCTTCGCGGTCCCCTTCGACGGAACGACCGTGCGCCTGCTGCGCTACGACGCGCCCCTGGACGCCGGCGGCGGGGCGCACCGCGTCCGGGTCGAGGCCGCCTCGCCCTCCGGCGGACGGGGCGCGGCGGACCGCGCGTTCCTCTCGCCGATTCCGATCCCGCCCGGCGACATGGACGGGGACATGCACTACCTCGAGGTCCGCGAGGGCGGCGAGGTCTGGGCCTGGGGGGACTCGAACTACTACGGGGAGTTGGGGCCCCTCGGGGGCAAGCGACCGCTGTCGCCGGTCCCCGTCCCCGGCCTGCCCCCCGCGGTCCAGGTGGCGGCGGCGTACGCGTACTCCCTCGCTCTCGACGTATCGGGGCGGGTGTGGGGGTGGGGCTACATGGAGGTGACCTACGCTGGCGATGACCCGGAGTTCCTCAACTCGGGTTCCTCCGCGGCGGCCTTCCCGATGCTCATCGCCGGTCTCGACTCCGTCGTGGAGATCGCGGCGAGCTTGGACTCGCACTGCGCCCTCCGCGCCGACGGGACGGTCTGGACCTGGATCTTGAGCCCGTACCGATTCCCTCCGGGCATGTACGGGGTGGCACCTCCTCGCCGCGTCCCTGGACTGAACGACATCGTGTCGGTGCAGCCTGACCACGCTCTCCAACGTGATGGAACCGTCTGGCAGATCCGGTCCGACTTCGACGGCGCCTCGGCCTCCAGAGTGCAGGGACTCCCGCCGATCCGTGGGATCGATGCGAGCGGTGGACTGTGTCTCGCCGTCGCAGAGGACGGGACCGTCTGGCAGTGGGACGCGTGGTTCCCGCCGGGGGTGCCGCCTGCGACTCCGGTACGCGTGTCGGGCTTGGAGGAAGTCGTGGCCGTCGCCGCGGGATACAACCACGGCCTCGCCCTCCTCTCCGACGGGACCGTGCGGGCCTGGGGGGAGAACTTCGACGGCGCGCTGGGCGACGGGACTGATGAGCGCCGGGCCGGACCGGTGGAGGTCCCGGGGCTGCGCCGCGTCGTCCGGATCGCCGCGGGAGGCGCCTACTCCGTCGCAGTAACCGAGACGGGCGCAGTGTGGGTCTGGGGCTGGTACCCGGGCCACGCCTCGGGCATGGGCCTCGGGCAGATGACCCCCGTCCTCGCGCCGCGGCGCTTCGTCCCGGGGCAGCGGCCTCCGGCCTACGCCGAGGTCGGGCTCCGGGCGGTTCCCTCGTCCATGGCGCGGAGGAGGATCCCCGAGAGCAGCTTCGGCCAGAAGCAGGTGGACTTGGGGGGCATGGGGAGGCCCGCGTCGGCCGCCACGCGGACGTCGTCCACCTTCGGCGCGGATTGGAGGAGCGCGAGGGAGTGTGCCCCGTCGTCGAGCAGGGCCAGCGCCGAGGCCAGGTCGCGGCGCACCTCGGGCACGGGGTTCCCCAGGGCCGGGAGCACCCGCTCGGCCACGAAGGCCGCCGCGCCGCGCGCCCCCGAGGGGCAGGAGACGACCCAGGCCGTGGCGCCCCCCGCCGCGACGGCGGCCACGGCGGCGCGGTCGGCCCGGAGGCGGGCCTCGAC
>CAZKTF010000221.1:0-6051 GCA_964555565.1 uncultured Planctomycetota bacterium
GCTTCCGCCGCGGCGGCGCCCTCGCTGCTGCGCACGCGCCGCGCCCACGCGCGCCTCCTCCTCCCCCGGCGCGGCGAGCCCGCCGTCCACGAGGTGCTCGACCCGATCACCTGGCTCGGGTACTCCGATGCCGGGATGCTCGTCGCGCGGGGGGAGGACTTCCCCGGGGCGCTGGCCCAGATCGAGGTGGGCGTCCAGGTGGACTACCTCTTCGCCACGGGGCGCGGACCCGCCCCGAAGGTCGGCGGGGTGGAGAAGCCGCGCCACGAGCTCAAGTTCGGGGACCGGTTCCGCCTCGGCCACGACGAGGTCGTCTTCGAGCGGGCCGAGAAGCTCCTCCCCGAGGGCGCCGAGGGCGCGCCCCCGCGCCGATCGCGCGGCTCCCGCACGAACCTCCCCCTCGTCGTCGGGGGGGTCCTCGTCGCGGCGGCCATCGGGTGGACCGCGGTGCGGCTCTGGTCCGTCGGGCGAAGCCACGGGCAGGAACTGGAGGACGCGAAGCGGAGCATCGCGGGCCTGGAGGCCCGGGCCCTGGCGCTCCGTCCCGCGGCCCCCCCCGGCCCTGTCGTCTCCCCGCAGGAGGAGTCCGCGGCGCTCCAGGCCCTGGAGGAGGCGCGCGCGGCCGCCGACGCCGGCCGTTCCGCCGAGGCCTTGGAGAGGCTCCGCGCGCTCCGCACCCGCTGGCCCGAGTCGCTGGCGGCCGTGCTCGCGGCGGGGGACCTCCGGACCGGCGAGGGGCGGGCGCGGGGGGAGTCCTCCCGGGGCTTCCTGGACCTCCGCGCGCGGGCCGACGCGCTGGCCGCCGAGGGGAAGGCGGACGAGGCCGACGCGCTGCTGCAGTCCTACGCCTCGGCCCACCCCGACTCGCTCGGGGGGGACCGCGCGTCCCGGGCCGGAAGGGAGATCCTCGAGATCGCCGCGGACCGTTCCGACGCGGAGATCGCCGCGGCCCGCGCCGCGACGGCGCGCAAGGACTGGGCCGGGGCGCTGGGCGCGGCGCGGCGCGCCGTCCAGATGGCACCCAACGGGGACGCGAAGGACCGCGCGCGGAAGGAGTACGACCGGCTGCGCGCCGAGATCCGGAAGGCGGCCGGCGCCACGCTCCCCTCGGAGCACGGCGGCGCCGCGCCTCCGTCCCCGCCCCCGCCCGAGGGGAAGAAGCCGGAGAACGGGGGCTCCGGCAAGGCGGAGACGCCCCCCGCGCCCCCGACCCGCGACCAGGAGGCGGAGGCCCTGTTCCGCGACTCCAAGGCGGCCCTCGACGCCGGGGCGGTCGGCAAGGCCGAGCGCGGGCTCTACCGCCTGCTGGCCGAGTACCCCGACTCCAGGGTCTGCCGCGACTACGAGGTGGAGGTCCGCCAGCGCTTCGCCGACGCCGTGAAGAAGGGCCGGGGGGCGGCGGGCCTCATCCACGGGGACCTCCAGTGGAAGGGGAACCGCGCCACCATCTCCTACGGCTTCGACGACCCCGCCGAGGGGGACGACTGGGAGACGGTCCACCTCTTCCTTGCGCCCAAGAAGGGGACCTTCGCGGTGGACCGGGGGGAACTGGCCGGGCGGGACGCCGCCGCCCACCTCCTGCGCGCCACCTTCAAGCCGGGCACGCTCACGATGCGCTTCCGGATCCGCCCGGGGATGCCGGCCCAGGACATGGGCGGGATCCTCGCGGAGGCGAAGGACCCCCTGAACCACTACCTCTTCACCCTCGACAACCAGTTCTTCGTCCTCGCCAAGCCCCCCCGCGAGATGAAGGTCCCCGGCAACGTCATCTTCATCTTCGGCAAGGGGATGTGGCGCGACACCGACCCGGGGATGACCGGCTTCGTGCGCGTGTCCTCCGCCATGGAGCCGAAGGTCCCCTCGGGGGCCTGGACCGAGATCGAGGTCGGGAAGGAGAAGGAGCGGACCGTCTTCGAGGTGGCCGGGAAGAAGATCACCGGGAAGGCCGTCGGGGACAACGGCTACGAGATGACGTCCCTCCGCCCCGGCGTCTTCGTCCTCCTCAGCGAGGCCCGCTTCGACGAGGTCGTGATCGAGGGCGAGTTCGAGCCCGACTGGATCCGCGCCGAGCGGGAGAGGGTGTTCCCCCTGGTGAAGTAGAGATCAGACGCCGTGTCGAAATGCACGCGTCGGACCGAGGCCGAGATGCCCCCGGCGCTCCGACCCGGGGACCTCCAGACCCGTACTTTCCCCGTGGAGATGGCACCGGCGGACCGCGCTGGCCAGGGATTGGCTCCTCCACACGACCCAGGGGGAGGTTCCCGAGAGTGTCCAGCCCGGGGGGTACGATCCCTCTACCGTGGGCGGCGTGCTTGTGCCCACGGGGAGCCGCCTGGAGGCTGGCGCATGGACGAGCCCGTTCGAACCCGAGAGCAGCCCGGCCGCGAGACCGCCGAGTCTCCGCAGTCGCATGAGCACGCCCAGCCTGGTACCTCCATGTCGGGCGGGCATCTGGACCAGCCTTCCGTGCGCGGGTGCCTCCTCTCGGTCGGCCATTCGAACCATCCCTTGGACATCTTGCTTGGTCTCCTCAAGACCCACGCCGTCGAGGTGCTCGTGGACATCCGATCTCTCCCAAGGTCCTCCTACTCGCCGCACTTCGATCAGGTTCCTCTCAAGCAGGCCGTCAAGCGATCCGGCATCCGGTACCTCTTCCTCGGCAAGGAGCTGGGAGGGCGGCCGGAGGGGGAGGAGTACTACGACTCCGAGGGCCATGTCCTCTACGGACGGTTCGCAGAGAGCCCCCTGTTCTTGAAGGGCATAGAGAGGGTGCTGGCGGGCGTCAAGCGGTTCCGGATCGCCTTGCTCTGCAGCGAGGAGGATCCGGAGGGCTGTCATCGACGCCTGCTCGTCGGGAGGGTCCTCGCATCGCGGGGCTTCGCGCTGACGCACATCCGCGGCGACGGTAGACTTCAGACCGAGGCCGAGCTCGAGGCCGAAGTGGTTCGTCGGCGGACCCGCGGTCAGCCGACTCTCTTCGGGCCGAGA
The DNA here is from genome assembly GCA_964555565.1 of uncultured Planctomycetota bacterium. Taxonomy (GTDB): domain Bacteria; phylum Planctomycetota; class JAJSAM01; order JAJSAM01; family JAKLKS01; genus CAZKTF01. The sequence continues at coordinate 2,989 of CAZKTF010000221.1, forward strand.
GAAGCGGACAAGGAGCGCGAATGGAAGTCTGTACGATCGGTTTCACCAAGCGGACGGCAGAAGACTTCTTCGGGACCCTCCGCAAGGCAGGCGTAAGGCGCCTCCTCGACGTCCGTCTCAACAACCGCTCCCAGCTCGCCGGGTTCTCGAAGAAGGAGGACCTCGCCTACTTCCTCCGCGAGCTCTGCCAGGCCGCGTACGTCCACGAGCCGCTCCTCGCTCCGACGCAGACCATGCTCGACCAGCTCAAGAAGAAGAAGGGAGCATGGCAGGACTACGAGAGGCAGTTCCTGGCGCTGATGGCCGAGAGGCGGGTCGAAGAGTCCGTCTCTCGCGAACTGTTCTCGGTCCCCTGCGCACTCCTGTGCAGCGAGGCCAAGCCGCAGCACTGCCACCGTAGGCTCGTTGTCGAGTACCTGGGGGCGAAGTGGGGCGGGCTGACCGTCCGCCATCTGTAAGGGGAAGCGCGTGAGGATCGTCATCGACCACCTGACCCGGATGAAGCCTGGGTTCATCTGCGTTGCGGGGATCGATGAGGCTGGCCATCGCTACATCCGGCCGGTGCTCGCAGGTGGTAGGCGGCTCTCCGTGGACCTCGCCGGAGGTACTCTCTTCGCCCTCGGTGCTGCCGTCGATATCGCGCCAGCAACTCCTTGCGGAGCAGCACCGGAGGTGGAGGACCACGTCTTCGAGCCCAGCAGGACGGTGAACGGCGGCATCCTCAGTGCGAAGGCGTTCTGGGCTTCGTTGTCAGGGATGGCCCGCCCGAACCTCGCAGGCATCTTCGGTCGCGCCCTTCACCCTCAGAGCAACGGATGCGCAGTGGATGAAGGTCAGGGAACCGCGTCCCTCGGAGCGTTGAGACCTGCTTCTCCACCGACGCTCTCGGTCAACAACTACGGCAAGATCCGACTCGATCTTCTGGATGGCGGACGGACCCTCGATCTCTCGGTCACGGACCTGCGGCTTTACAAGGCAGACCAGAAGACAGCGAGGGTGCGGACCATCCAGGACATCCAGCGACGGATCGGCGAGGGTGTCGAGGTCATCCTCTCGGTCGGTCTGGCCCGTGCTTACCAAGCGAGGAACGACACCGGGCGTCGTCACTGGCTCCAGGTGAACGGCATCCACCTGCAGGACAACCCGACCTGGCAAGGGTGAACAACGACTGCGGACCTGAGGTCCGCAACGGACAGCGCCGCTCTACCGGCGACACCGCAAGTCGCGTGTCGTCGGGAGGTTGGGTCGTGCCCGACGGGGGCCCAAACACGACCCCCGCCCCAGGAAACCGACGCCCTATCCGACGGAGCGCGCCTCCGCCCTTCCGACCGGGCACAGCGCGGTCCCGCCCGGACCGTAGGGGCACGAGGGGCAGTGCGCGCGGCGGGGGTCGTAGCGGCCTTCCCGCGTGCGCTCGGCGAACCGGCGCAGCAGCGCCGCGACCTCCTCCATCGCCGCCGGGGAGAGGTCCACCGGCACCTCGTCCCGCGAGGGGAGGTAGACGAGGAGCCCGCGCTCGGGGAGGAGGCCCGTGGCGGCGTGCGCGGCGCGGGCGTAGATCTGCACCTGGCGGCGGTAGCGCGCCTCCGTCGCGGGGTCCCTCCTCCCGGCCTTGTAGTCGGCCACCGTCCACCGGCCGGACCTCCCGCGGAGCAGCACGTCCACCTGGCCCCGGACGAGGACCTCCTGCTCCTTCAGGAGGAAGGGGACCTCGCGCAGCACCGCGTCCCGCGGCGCGGCCTGGAGCGCGTGCCCGAAGTCCATCCCCAGGAACTTCGTGATCCAGCCGGCCACGGTCCCCACCGACTCGGCCGGCGGCTCCCGGCCGGCGACCTCCCGGAGCCTCTCCTGCACCCGCATCCGGATCGCGCGCGGCGCCGGGTCGGCCAGGTCGAGCGTCCCCAGCACCTCGTGCGCGGCGATCCCGAGCAGGCGGGCCGGGAGCCCGGCCTCGTGGGGCGCGCCCTCCCCGGGGACCTCGTCCTCGTCGCCCGCGAGGACCTGCCGGCCCCGGTCCGGCAGGCCGGGCCCCGGCTCCGGGTGCCCGTCGGGGACCCCCAGCCGGTACCGCAGGCGGTAGCGGAGCGGGCAGGCCTCGAAGTCGAGCAGCGCCGAGACGGTGGCGAGATAGACCGAGTCGTCGGCCTTGGGCGGCGGCCCCGGGAGCGCGGCCACCTCCTCCGCCGCGGCGGCCCGCACCTCCCGCGAAACGCGCACCCCGGGCCCCCGCCCCGCGAGGAACCGCCCCCTCCGCTCGCGGAAGATCGACCGCCGCCGCCCCGCGGCCGGCCCCGCCTCCTCCGCCGCGTCGCGGGTCCGCACGAGGACCGGGGCGCCGTCCACCGCGACCGTCGTCTCCCCCGGGGCGGGAGGGAGGGCCTCCTCGCCTCCCACCGCGGCGAGAACGATCCCGAGCCAGGGGCCGCGGGCCCGCGGGGCCAGCGGCGCCGTGAGGACCAGGTGCTCGCGGGCCCGGGTCACGGCCACGTGGAGGAGGCGGACCGCCTCGGCGGCCTCCCGCTCCGCCACGGCGGCGTCGAGGCGCCGCCACCCCGGCGTGGGGACCCGTCCCTCCTCCCCGCGGATCGCGATGGCCGCGCCCTCGGTCTGCACGAGGATGCTGGGCCGGCCCGTCGGGGCGGAGCGCCCCAGGTCGGGGATCACCACCACGGGCCACTCCAGTCCCTTGGCCTGGTGGACCGTGAGGACGGCCACCGCGTCGGCGTCCTCCGCCCCGAGCGGCGCCTCTGTCACCCGCTCCTCGCGGAGCCGGACCCGGCGCACGTGGGCCGTGAACTCCGCCAGCCCGCCCGCCCCCGCCTCCTCGAAGGCCCGGGCCTCCTCGCGCACCTTGCGGAGGTTCGCGGCCCGCTGCCGCCCGTTCGGCTGGAGGAGGACGGCGAGGTCGTATCCGGTCCCGCGCGCCGCGAGGTCCACGACCTCCGCGAGCCTCCCGCGGCCCCGGAGCGCCCGCATCCGCTCGAGGACCGGGAGGAACCTCTCGAGGCGGCGCCGGGACTCCCGCCCGAGGCCCCGGACCCGCGACGGGTCCTCCACCACGTC
>CAZKTF010000222.1:0-6042 GCA_964555565.1 uncultured Planctomycetota bacterium
CCCCCCGAACCGGACAAATCCGTGAGCCCCTATGTCAGGAGGTCTGGACTCGGGCAAGACGCCGGCTCCCTTCGGACGCCCCGCTCGAGGCGCGGGACGTGGGGAGGCGACGGGCGAGGGCGAAGGGGGAGGCGCGCGCGGGGTGGCGCGCGGAATGCAATGGCGCGGAATCTGGTGGTCTGCTGCGACGGCACGGGCAACTCCTTCGGGGATCGGAGCACGAACGTCGTCCGCCTCTGCAAGACGCTGGTGCGAGACCCGGACCGGCAGATCGTGTACTACGACCCAGGTGTCGGCACGCTCGGGGACCCGTCGGCGATGACGAGGCTGCGGCGCTTCCTCGCGAAGGCGCTGGACGGCGCGATTGGCAGGACGGTGGGGGACAACGTCGGCGAGGCGATGCGCTTCCTCTCCGTCCACTATCGGACCGGGGATCGCCTGTTCCTGTTCGGCTTCAGCAGGGGGGCGTACACGGTCCGCGCGCTGGCCGGCATGCTCTGGATGTACGGGCTCCTGGAGAGTGGCAACGAGAACCTCTGGCCGTACCTCTGGCAGATGTACTGCGGGACGGACGAAGAGGCGAGGGACGCGAGGTCGCGTGCGGGTCGGACGAAGGCGAGGCGCTTCCTCATCGCCGACGAGTTCAAGGCGGCGCTCGGGCGCCCGGTGGAAGTCCACTTCATCGGCGCCTGGGACACCGTGAGCTCCGTGGGGTGGTTCTGGGACCCGCTGGCGCTCCCTTTCACCAGGCGCAACCCCGGAGTCCGCCACGTGCGGCACGCCGTGTCCATCGACGAGCGCCGGGCGTTCTTCCGCCAGAACCTCTTCGCCGACGCGGGCGAGGGACAGGACCTGAAGGAGGTCTGGTTCGCAGGGGTCCACTCCGATGTGGGTGGTGGCTACCCGGAGAACGAGGGCGGCCTCGCGACGCACTCTCTCCTGTGGATGCTCCATGAGGCGGAGGCCTCCGGACTCCTCGTCGATCCGGGACGGCGCGCCAAGGCCCTGCAGGCCGGCTCCGTGGCTGGGGTGGAGGTCCTACACGATTCTCTGGACTGGGCCTGGTCGCCCCTGGAGCGCCTGCCGCGCCTGCGGTGGCGGGGCCCGCGGAAGGGGCGTCGATGGTCGATGAACCTCGGACACCGGCGCCAGATCCCGGACGGGGCCAGGGTCCATCGCTCTGCCGAGGATCGGTGGAGCGCGCCGGGCTCCCGCTATCGGCCGAAGAACCGCCCCGGACCGGGGCACTACGTCGTGGAGGAGTAGGGGGTGGTCTCCGGGAGGTGGCGCAGTCCATGGAGGCCCCGGGCGGCCTGGGACGGATGGACGGGACGTCGCGGGTCCTGACCCGCGGGAGGGGGATCGGATGATCCGGGTCACGAGAGGGAACGCCCCGAAGGCGCTCTCGAGCGCGGCGGTGCGGCAGTTCCGTGCGGAGGCGCGGAAGTTCTTCTCGGTCCCGCTCCGCCGCCGGAGGCAGCGGAAGTACGCCTTCCCGGTGGTCTCGCGCGACCGGGACATCCTCGCGGCGCTCGACGCGGCGTTCCACGGGAAGTGCGCGTACTGCGAGTCCTCCGTCAGCGGCGAGTCGCATCCGCTCGACCACTTCAGACCGAGGCAGGGTGCGATGAACGGGGACGGCGGTTTCAGCCCTGACCACTACTGGTGGCTGGTCCTCGACTGGGAGAACCTCTACCAGTGCTGCCGGGAGTGCAACCAGTTCAAGGGACAGAGGTTCCCCATCGCGGGCCGGCGGGCGCGCTTCCCGACGAGCGGGGAGGCACTCGCCAGGGAGAGGCCGCTGCTCCTGGATCCCTGCCGCGACGAGCCCGACGAGCACCTCGTGTTCCAAGAGGACGGTCGGGTCGCCAGCGAGACGGAGCGGGGACAGGTGACGATCGAGGTCCTGTCGCTCAACCGCCCGGACCTCGTCGAACGGCGCAGGAAGGCGGCCTCCGAGCTCGCAGGTGAGATCGCAAAGGCGAAGAGGGCGCCCTCGGCGGCCAGGTCCTTGAAGGAAAGGCTCGAGGACCCTGCACAGGGGTTCCTGGGGATGCAGCGGCAGCTCGCGCGGCGCCACGTGCCCCGAGTGGCCCCCACACCCGCGAAGGCGGGTGCCGGGGTGGATCTGCTTGGCGGGTTCCTCGGAGCGCTGTTGGGGGGCGGGGGCGCGGCGGAGAGTGCGACCAAGACGATCGAGCAGGTGAAACGGGTGTTCTCCGGCTTCCTGAAGCACGAGGAGACCCAGGACGACTACTCCGTCGAGCAGATGGCCGGGGTGAAGAAGCGCCGCGCCTACTTCCTTCGGACGCGGTTCGTGCGGAGGGTGGAGCTCTACAACGTCAAGGGGATCCGTCAGCTGTCCCTCGACCTGGCAGGACCCCGGGAGCAGTACGCCCCGTGGACCATGATCCTCGGCGAGAACAGCACCGGGAAGAGCACCCTGCTCCAGGCCGTCGCCCTCGCCCTGGTCGGCGAAAAGGCCCGGAAGGCGCTGCGGGTGGACCCGGCCTCCTTCGTCCGTCACCGCTGCCGGACGGGGAGCGTCCGCGTGTTCCTGACCGGCCGCAGTAGGCCGTTGGAGCTCGGCTTCCGGGCGGGGCAGGACGCGTACGGCGGAGGCTCAAGCGAAGCCAAGGTGCTGGTCCTGGCCTACGGGGCCACACGTCTCCTGCCCCGCGTCGGTACACGGGGGGCCGTCCCCGGGGGCCTCTTCCGGGCCCGGAACCTCTTCAACCCGTTCGTCCCCCTCGTGGACGCCGAGGCCTTCCTCCGCTCGCTTCCGCCAGCCCGGTTCGACCTGGCGGCGCGGGCGCTGAAGGACCTGCTCGTGCTGGGTGACCAGGATCGGATCGTCCGCCTGCGCGGGAAGCGGAAGGGGATCGAAGTCCGGATGGGGCGATCGCGGGCCTCGCTCGCCGAACTGAGCGACGGCTACCAGTCCGTGGTGGCGCTCGCCGTGGACATGATGAGCATCCTGTTCGAGCGGTGGAACGCGATGGAGATCGCCGAGGGGATCGTCCTACTCGACGAGCTGGGCGCGCACCTCCACCCGCGGTGGAAGATGGAGGTGGTGGGCCGGCTGCGGCGGATCTTCCCCCGGGTGCAGTTCATCGTCACCACGCACGATCCCCTCTGCCTGCGGGGACTCGTGAAGGGCGAGGTCGTGGTGATGCGGCGCGACGCGCATGACGAGATCTACGCGCTGACGGACCTGCCGTCGCCCGAGGGCCTCCGGGTGGACCAACTCCTGACCTCGGAGCACTTCGGGCTCAGCACGACCGTGGACCCCGATCTCGAGAGGGCATTCCGGAGGTACTACGAGCTGCTCGCCGCGCGGGATCCCGGCCCGAAGGACCGGCGGGAGCTCGAGGCGCTCAGGAAGGAGCTCGCTGACAAGCACGTAATGGGAGAGACCCCGCGCGACCGCCTTGTCCTCGAGGCGACGGACGAGGCCCTGGCCAGGCGGCAGACAGAGCGCGCTCCCGAGGAGAGGGAGCGGCTGAAGGCGCAGGCCAGGGAGAGGCTGAAGGCGATCCTCGAGACCGCCCTCCCGTCCGGGGAGAGGGCGGCGATCCCGCCCTCCGGGGCGGGGGACCCGTGATTCCCGTCGATCGAACGAGCGTCCCCGTCCCCTCGGACCTGGACGGGCCGAATTCGAGGGGGGTGAAGGAGACCGAGAAGGCGATCGAGTTCTACGGGAAGCCGGTGAACCGGGGGAAGTCGTTCCCGTTCGAGGCCTACGGGCTCCCGACCGTCAAGTCGGGCCTCGATGCCCTGTTCCACGGGAAGTGTGCGTACTGCGAGGCGCGCTACGACCGTACGGCCCCCGTAGATGTCGAGCACTACCGCCCCAAGGGGGGCGTGCTCGTGGGGGACAAGCTCCGGAAGCCCGGGTACTACTGGCTTGCCGCGCGTTGGGACAACCTGCTCCCCTCGTGCATCGACTGCAACCGGGCCCGGACCCACGAGTTCTCCGACCGCAAGGGCAAGGCCGGGAAGGCGAACCAGTTCCCCCTGGCCGGGGGTGCCGCCCCGAAGATGGAACCGGGCGCTGAGGCCAGCGAGAAGGCGCTCCTCCTCGATCCCACGCGAGACCCCCCGCAGGACCACCTCGAGTTCGTCGCGAACGGTACGGTGCGGCCGCGGTTGACGGCCGCGGGAGGCGAGAGCGAGCGCGGGAGCGCGACGATTGGCGTGTGCGCGCTGCTCCGTCCGAGGCTCTGCCAGGCCCGTTCCGAAGCCGCCAGGCGGGTCCGGCTCCAGGTCGAGCGGGTCCTGAGACAAACGAGGTACGTCGTGCAGTACCCTGCGGACCCTCAGTTCAAGCGGGATCTCGCGCAAGAGGACGACGAGCTCCGTCGGATGACGAACCCGGACCAGGAGTTCGCGGCGCTCGCGCGCCAGATCGTGGCTACTGAGCTGGGGTGACGCGCAACTCTCTCCGTTCCTCGGTGACACGGGCGGATGTGGGTTCGGTTCTGGGTTCGGCAATCACAGACTCGGCTGGGGTACGCCTCTCGTGCGAGACGAGGTGCCGGTGGACCTTTCCCCCGCGGCGATGGAGGGGGTCGCGGCGCTGCTCCGCCGTTTCGCGGAGCGCACGCCCGAGGTCCGCTACGACCCCCGCCGCGCGCACTGCCCGGCCTGCCCCTACGGGCCGAGGGGGACGGCGCTCTGCCCGATCGAGCGGGCGGCGGCGCGCCGAGTTGGATAGAGCGTCAGGTTCCTAGACCGAAAGTCGGCAGTTCGAGTCTGGCCGGGGATGCCACAAGCCCCTGCGGGGGGCGCGGCAACCTCCCGCGGCGGTTCCGGACACCACGACGTGACTACATGCGGTACCATTCCCTCCAAGAGAGGCGGAGACCCGGCGGGCATCGGGGGGATGAGCCGCCCGGGACTCGCAACTCCCGATCGGGGTACCGTGCCACCGCGCACAAGGTCTCTGAGGATCCCTCCGGAGGTGGGCGGCCTGCTCGACGCCATGAGGGCCTACCTCGAAGGCGATGCCACGCCCTTCGATGCCTGGAACCGCTGCGGACACCCGGCCCTGGTCCAGGCCCTCCGCGACGCCGGTCACGGAGTCGACCGCGCCGAGGAGCTCGCGGCCTTCGTGGAGTGCCAGGCCTTCCACACCGCCCGTTCCCATCGTCCCGTTGAGTCGGAGCTCGCCTGGATCGCGACGGTCGTGCGGAACTGCCTCCACCGCGACAGGCGCCGTGCCGGTCGGACCATTCCCTTGCCCAGTCTGTCCGCCGCACCGGACGCGGAACCCGTCGATACCCTCGGACTCCGGGAGCGGGTCACACGGGCCGAGGACCTGCGCCTGCGCGCGATCGAGGCCATGAAGGACCCCTACAGGAGAGCCCTCGCCCTCCAGTTCCTCGACGGCCTGACGCGCGAGGAAGTCCTTGCCCGGCTGGAGGATGAGTTCGGCGTGGGGCGCGAGGGCGGACGGAGGATCCTCCGCCTGGCCCACCGCCGGCTTCACGCCGCGCTCCGGCCCGACGACGAATGAAGAGTCGCCCCTCATTCCGGGAGGATTCCGGGACTCTCGGAGAATTACGTACCCCCCCGCCCGTTTCGTGACTCAAAGAGGGTAGAGGGCGCGAGGTGCGCCCGGCCGTGTCTCTGTACGGGCGGGGTTTACCCCGCCCGGTCGTTGCCGTTGCCGTTGTAGGGGCGGGGCTTGCCCCGCCCGCCGTTGCCTCGAAGGGCGCGAGGTGCGCCCAGGTTGGAAGTCGGCAAGAAGGCGAAATGGGACCCGCAGCACCCTCGGGTGGACGGTCCGTCTCCACCCGCCGGGGCCGGGGTCTGTGCCGCAAGGAGGCTGACAATGAGGCAGTTCTACGGGTTGCTCCGCCGCACGGTGGGCCGCCACCCCGATCGGGCCATGGCGGCGATCGTGCTCTTCCTGGTCCTGGGCCTTGCCTGGCCCTGGCTCTCTTCCGCTCCCGTCCGGGCGGCGGACTCCGCGGTGGACGACCTTGTCGTGTGTAGCCAAATTGTTGCCGGTGTCGTAGGGACGTAGCGGGCGTGGCT
>CAZKTF010000223.1:0-6009 GCA_964555565.1 uncultured Planctomycetota bacterium
CGGCCGTGCAGGACTCCGCCGCCGCCGCGGTGAGCCCCCGCGCGAGGAGCAGGCGCGTCACGGCCTCGCCGAGCGGGACCCGCCCCCGCGCGTAGGCGTCGGGGCCCAGGCGGCGGAGGACCTCGCGGTGGACGCGCCGGACCTCCCGGGCCCCCTCCCCGGCGCCGTGCACGGAGACGGTGATGACCCCTTCCGAGACCGAGGTGCCCACGCGGACCCTCCGCTCGCGCGCCATGAGGTCCTCGAGCCGCTCCCCGAGCGCGCTCTCCGAGAGCCCGAAGGCGGAGGCATGCAGCGTGAGCGACCCGGCCCCGCGGCCGGCCCGGCGGCTGAGCGCCGGGAGGACCGAGGCGACGAGCATCGCGCGCATCTCCCGCGGCACCCCGGGGAGGCAGAAGACCTCGGCGCGGCCGAGGCGGAACCGGAGGCCCGGCGCGGACCCCGCCGGGTTCGGGAGCACGCGCGCGCCGCGCGGCACCATCGCCTGCCGGAGGTTGCTCGGCGGCATGGGGACTCCGCGGCGCCGCCAGGAGGCCTCCAGGCGCCGCCGGCTCGGGGGGTGCTCCCGGAGGGGGACGCGGAGGGCCCGGGCCGCCCCCTCCCGCGTCACGTCGTCGCGCGTGGGGCCGAGGCCCCCGGTGACGACCACCGCCTCCGCCCGCCGGGCCGCCTCGCGGAGCGCCGTCGCGAGCGCCCTGCCGTCGTCCCCCACCAGGCGCCCCCCGGCCACCCGGAAGCCGAGCCCGGTGAGCGCGGCGGCGATCTCGGCGAAGTTCGTGTCCCGGGCCCCGCCCCGCACGAGGTCGTCCCCGGTGCCGATCACCTCCGCGCGCGGCGGGGCGCGCGGAGCCAAGCTAAATCCCCGAGACGACGTTGACCACGTCGCCGTCCTGCACGACGTAGTCCCGCCCCTCGATCCGGAGCCTGCCGGCCTTGCGCGCGGCGGCCATGTCCCCGAGCTCGAGCAGGTCCTTCGAGGCCACGACCTCCGCCCGGATGAACCCCCGCGCGAGGTCGGAGTGGATCCTCCCCGCGGCGGCCACCGCAGACTCCCCGCGCCGCAGCGTCCAGGCCCGCACCTCGTCCTCCCCCACGGTGAAGAAGGAGATCTCGGCGAGCGCCCGGAAGGAGGCCTCCAGGAGGACCTCCGACGCCGGCCGGCCGCTCGCCCCCTCGGGGCGGAACGCGCCCCGCTCCTCGGGGGGGAGGTCGAGGAGTTCCGCCTCGAGCCGCCCCCGGATGGCCGCGCGCACCTCGAACTTCCCCGGGATCCCCTCGGCGGCCCCGGCCGGCGCCGCGCCCTCGGGGAGGGAGACGACGAGGACCCAGGGCTTCGCCGTGAGGAACCGGAAGCCCCGGAGGGTCCGGTCCTCCTCCCCGGAGAGCGTCACGTCCTTGACCGCCCGCCCCTCCTCCAGCGCCGCAACGACCCGCTCGAGCGCCGCGGCCTCCTTCTCCTCGGCCTCCTTCACCCCCGACTTGCGGCCCGTGCTGCGGATCTTCTCCAGGCGCTTCGTGGCCGAGTCCAGGTCCGCGAAGGCCAGCTCCCCCACCAGGTGGGCCGCCTCCCGCGCCGGGTCCGCCGCGGGCTCCGGGTAGGGGTAGGAGGGCTCCTCGAAGGCGCGGACCACGAGGAGGAGGCCAGCAGGCGGGGGACCGAGGTGCGGTCCGCGTCCCCGGGGGGCGGGAGCCCGGGGAGGTCGAGGACCTCCACCGCGGCGGGCGTGTACTTCTCCGGCCGGAACATGTCGCGGAGGCGCTCCAGGCGCGGGTCGGGGACCTTCACCACCGCGAGCGGCGCGGCCCCGGCCGGGCCGGTCGCCTGCGGCGCCGCGACCCCCGTGAAGGCGCGGAACAGCGTGCTCTTCCCGCTCCCGCGCACGCCGGCCAGGGCGAGCCTCACCGCGCCGACCTCCGCTCGCGAATCCAGGCGGCGAGTACGCCGATCTCGAACAGGGCGAGGATGGGGACCATGAACAGGAGGAGCGTGATCGCGTCCCCCGTCGGGGTGATCACCGCGGCCACGATCGTCGCCCCGAGGATGAAGTGCCGGCGGTATTTCGAGAAGGTCTTCGCGCTCGTCACGCCCAGGGCGCTCAGCGCGAACATGACCAGGGGGAGCTGGAACACGAGCCCCATGGCGAGGGACATCCAGAGGAAGAAGGAGACGAACTTCTCCACGTCGATCATGTGCTCGGTGGACCAGTCGGTCCGCCACGGGAAGTAGTCGCGCCCGACCTCGAAGAGGATCGAGAGCGCCGCGGGCTGGACCCACAGGTAGAAGAAGAGCGCCCCGGAGGCGAAGAGCAGGAACGAGACCGGCGCGGCGTAGCGCACGAGGCGCTTCTCGCGGCCCCAGAGGCCCGAGGCCACGAACCCCCAGAGCTCCCGGGCGACGAAGGGCGAGGCCAGGAAGGCCCCCGCGATGAGGATCACCTTGAACTGCACCATGAAGGAGGACGTGGGGTCCAGGTACACGAGGCGGGGCCTCTGGCGCGACCCCTCCAGCGCCTCCATGGCCGGGGAGAGGACGAGTCCCATGATCCCGCTCGCGTGGTAGGCCACCACCCCGGCGCAGGCCGCCCAGTACAGCACCGACCAGAGGAGCCGCTTGCGGAGCTCCTCCAGGTGCTCCCCCAGCGTCAGCCGGCGGTCGTCGGGCGGGGAGTCGTTCGGGGCGGGCATGGGGGGACGGGGCATTCTAGCGGCGGGGAACGGGAACGTTTGATGGTCCCGGAATCACGACGCCCGCCGGGGGCTGCCCGGCGGGCGTCGGGGGAGTCGCCTTGGGATTAGTACCGGGTGAACGCCGCCAGGTTCTGCTCCGTGATGATCGTGATCCCGTAGAGCTTGGCGGCCTTGTAGCTGTCCGTCTCCTCGAGGTTCTGCCCCTCGTCGGGGGCCCCGATGACCAGGTAGTGCGTGTCGATGGAGACCTTCGAGTCCACCGCGGCCCCGAGGGCCTTCAGGCGCGCCTCCGCGTCGGACTTGCCCATCTTCTGGAAGCGGCCGAGGAGCGCGAAGTGGATCTGCTCCTTCGGGCTGTAGGTCATGGAGCGGACCAGGTCGCCCGGCACGATCGGGTTGTAGGAGTCGAGGAGCTCGAGCACCGCCGCCTGCGTCGTCGCGTCGCCGACCTGCACGGCCTTGACCAGCCCCTTGCGGATCTGCTGGCCGCCCTTGCCCAGCCCGTAGACCTCGAAGGTCGTCCCGGGGATGAGGTTGTCCTTCTTGCCGATGTTCAGCACCGTGGATTCCTGCCGGTCGCCCACGGCCGTGACCGTGCCGTCGGGCGAGGTGTCGGTCTCGACGGCCCTCTTCCTCTCCTTCACCACCCGCACCTCGGTCCGGGCCTGCTCGAGGTGGTTCTTGAGCTCGGCGATCTTCGCGTTCAACTCGGTCTCGGTCCTGTTCTTCGCCTCCTCGGCGGCCTGCTTGGCGGCGGTCGCGTCGTTGACGTCCTTCCGCAGGTCGGAGACCTTCTGCTCGCCGGCGGCCTCGACGGCCCGGAGCTGGTCGGCCGCGGCGGCGATCGCGGCGTTCTTCTGGTCGAGGTCCTTCTTCGCCTGGGCCGCGTCGGCGTCGTTCTTCGCCCTGGCCTGGCCGGCCAGGTCGGAGTAGCGCTTGACGTCGTTGACCGCCCGCCGGAGGGCCGGGACGACCACGGTGTCCATGACGTCCTTGGCCGTCATGGTCTGGTTCCGGAGGTCCTTCTGCGTGACGAAGGCGACCCTGACCTTCCCGCCGGTCACCGCGGACCTCACGGCGCCGTCCGGGGCCGCCACGAACCGCTCCTCGGGCATCTCGAAGGTGAACTCGCCGCCGTCCAGGCCGCCGAGGAGGGCCGTGATCGTGGTCTTGAAGGCCTCCACGTCGATGAGCAGCTCCGGCTTCGCGCTGTTCGGGCACCCCACGACCTCGGCCACCGCCTGGAGCTGGGTGCGCGCCGACGGGATCCGCTTCCCCGCGGCGATCTGATCGAGGACCTCCGCGACGCTGGCGGTCTGGGTCGAGTCCCCCGCCTTGGCCGCGTCCGTGATCTTCGCCAGCGTGGCGCTGGTGCTCTCGCGCTCGCTGTACTGGGAGTAGCCCCAGCCCGCCGCCACCACGAACAGGACGATGCAGACCACCAACGGGACCTGCGAGGCCCCGCGTTCCGGGTTCCGCATGGACACGACCTCCCTGGGTGCGGCGTGCCACCGGCTCCGGTCGGGACCGCCCTCGCCCCCGCACCGGCCGCAAAGGCTTGCGGGGGGGGATTCTAGGAGGGGGGGGAGGCGGGTCAACGGAAAAAGTCCGTCCGGACGGGCACGGGCGGGGGCACGGGCAGGTTCACGTAAACCCTTGCTCCCGGCGGAGGGGGGCCGTAGACTCCCACCTCGCGGCGGGTTCCCGCCGCGCATCCCTTCACCCACGGGACCCCCGAATTCCCCCCCATCCGGCCGCCTCCCGGCGGCGATCCCCATGGCCGAGCGAGACTCCCCCCCGCCGCCCCGGGCGCCCCGCGCCCTGGTCCTCGGCCTCACGGGCGCGCCGGGGAGCGGGAAGTCCACCGTGGCCGGGATGCTCGCGCGCCTCGGCGCGCGGACCCTGGACGCGGACGGCCTCGTCCACCGGGCGCTCCGGGACGCCGGCGTGGCCAGGCGCCTGGAGGCGGCCCTCGGTCCCGGGGTCCGGGGCCGGCGGGGAGGGATCGATCGGGCGGCCGTCGCGGCCCGGGTCTTCCGGGACCCGGCCGCGCTCCGGCGCCTCACGGCGCTGGTCCACCCGATCGTGCTCCGGCGGCTCCGGGAGGAGGTGGCCCGCGCCCGGCGCCGGCGCCGCGGGGTCCTGGTCCTCGAGGCGGCGCTGCAATTCTGACGGTCTTGCGCAGCCGCTCGAGCCGCGGTGGTCGTGGAGGCCCCGCGGCGGGTCCGGCTCGCCCGCCTGCGCGGGCGCGGCTGGAGGGCCGCCGACCTCCGGGCGCGGGAGGGGTTCCTGATGGACGCCGCGGGGCGGCGGAGGCGGGCGGACCGCGTGGTCCGCAACGGGGACGGGCTCGCGGCGACGCGGGCCCAGGTGCGCCGCCTCTGGGCGGAGCTCGTGGAGGGAGGGAGACCGTGAGGAGGGGAGGACCTGGGGTACGGCCGCGGCACCACCGTGTGCCGCCGCCGCCCGCGTGGCGGCCGACCGAGGAGCAGATCGCGGCGGCGGCCGCCGCGGAGCTGGAGGCCGAGAAGGCGGCCTCGGGGCCGCTCCCGCCGGGGACGGAGGTGATCGAGATCGGGCAGCTCCAGCGGCGGGACCTGGAGAGCCTCCTGGCCATGGCCGAGAAGGAGGGGATCCCCGAACTCGCGGGCCTGAAGAAGCAGGACGTGGTCTTCAAGATCCTCAAGGCCCGGGTCGCCCGCAACGCGGTGATGTTCGGCGAGGGGGTCCTGGAGGTCCTGCCCGACGGCTTCGGGTTCCTCCGCGCGCCGTCCTACTCCCATACGCCGTCCCCCGACGACATCTACATCTCCCCTTCCCAGATCCGGCGCTTCGGCATCCGCACGGGCCACCACGTGCGCGGGCAGATCCGCTCGCCGAAGGAGGGGGAGCGGTACTTCGCGCTCCTGCGCGTGGAGTCCATCAACGGGGAGCCGCCGGAGGGCCTCCCCGCGAAGACCGTGTTCGACGAGCTGGTCCCCATCTACCCCCACCGGCGCATCCTTCTGGAGGTGGAGCCGAAGGGGATCGAGATGCGGATCATGGACCTCGTCACCCCCATCGGGTTCGGGCAGCGCGGCCTCATCGTCTCCCCGCCCCGCGCCGGCAAGACGATGATCCTCCAGAAGATCGCGAACTCGGTCACGACCAACAACCCGAAGGCGGACCTCATCGTGCTCCTCATCGACGAGCGGCCCGAGGAGGTCACGGACATGATGCGGACCGTGAAGGGGGAGGTCATCTCCTCCACCTTCGACGAGCCCGCGACCCGCCACGTCCAGGTGGCCGAGATGGTGATCGAGAAGGCGCGCCGGCTCACGG
>CAZKTF010000224.1:0-5987 GCA_964555565.1 uncultured Planctomycetota bacterium
CGCAAGGGCCCAGAGGCCCAGCCACTCAGGCGGCGACCATCCTGTCTACAACGGCTACCCGGTGGACGCGCGGAGCGCCCGCGCCAGGGCGACGAACTCCGCCGGTGCTAGGGCCTCGCCGCGGCGGCGGGGGTCCACGCCTGCGGCCTTCAGCGCGGCGGCGTCCGCCACGCCCGCGGCGGCCAGCGCGGCCCCCAGCGTCTTGCGCCTCTGCGCGAAGGCGGCGTGGACGAGCGCGCGCAGCGCGGCCCGGTCCCCGGCCGCGGCCCTAAGCGCCGGGTCGGGGACGATCCGCACGACCGAGGACTCCACCTCGGGCCGCGGGTGGAAGGCCGGGGGCGGGACGCGCAGGACGGGCTGCACGCGCGCCACGGCCTGGACGAGGACGGAGAGCGGCCCGTAGGCCGCGGTCCCCGGGGCCGCGCGCAGGCGGTCGGCCACCTCGCGCTGGACCATGACGACGAGGGCGTCCGGCGGCGGGTCGCGGTCGAGGAGCGCGCCGAGCAGCGGGGTCGCCGCCGCGTAGGGGAGGTTGGCCGCCACGAGGAACCGGCCCGGGGCCGCGGGCGCGGCCCCGCGGAGCGCCGCGAGGAGCCCCTCCGAGAGCCCGCCGCGCCCGTCCAGCGCGTCCGCCTCCACGACCCGCACCCGCGGCTCCCCGGAGAAGGCCTCCCGCAGGAAGGCCGCGAGGCGCGCGTCGATCTCGACGGCGACGACCGTCGCCCCCGCCGCGGCGAGTCCCTCCGTGAGCGCCCCCAGGCCGGGTCCCACCTCCAGCACCAGGTCGCCCGCGCGCGCCCCCGCCGCCTCCACGATCCGGTCCCGTGCCCGGCGGTCCGCGAGGAAGCTCTGGCCGAGGCGGCGCGACGGGCGCACCCCCAGGGCCCGCAGCGCCTCCCGGATCCCGCGGCGGTCCCCGGGGACCCCGGTCATGGGGGCGGGGGGGACGGCGCGCCCGGGGCGGGCAGGAGCCCCGCCAGGTGCCCGAGGAGCGGGGCGTACTCCCAGGCGATCCCGTGGCGGTCGTGGAGGCCCTTCAGCCGCCCGAGGAACCGCTCGTGCAGGGCCCGGGTCTCCTCCTCCTTCGCGTCGTCGCAGAAGAAGGCCCGGCAGCCGAGGGGGCGCGGGCCGCGCGCGTGGCAGCGCTTCCCGCGGAGGAAGGGGCAGGAGCGGGAGGCGGGGTCGTAGGCTTCGAGCCCCGCCTCCTCGACGAGGACCTCCACCTCCAGGCGCGAGGCGAAGAGCGTGTGCCCGTAGGCGTCGAAGTCGCAGCAGCGGCCGCTGAGGAGGCAGCTTGCGCCCACCTGCGCGGACTCCCGGTCGAACTCCGCGTAGAGCGCGCGGAGCTCCCGCGCGGCGGCCGCGGGGGGACTCACGGGCGGGCCTTCGGGGGACGGCTCTTCTCCCCGCGCCCGGGGGGCGGGACGCGCTTCGGCTTGCGGCGCTCCTCCCCCTCCTCCTCGCGCTCCTTCTTCGAGACGAGCTTCGGGAGGGCCGGGTCGGAGGTCGGCTTCGGCGCGCCCTTCCCGGGGGCGGGGGCGGGCGCCGGCGCGGGCGCCGCGATGGGCGCCGGTGCCACGGGCGCCAGCGCGGGCCAGGTCTCCTCCATCTCGACCACGAGCGCGACGGCGCTCGCGGGCCGGCGGTCCCGGTCCTTCTCGAGCAGGCGGACGACGAGGGCGCGGACCTTGTCCGGGACCCCGGCCTTCTCCAGGCGCGCGGGGTGGAAGTCCGAGAGCACCTGGCGCACGAGGATCTCCTCGTCCGTCTTCCCCGGGAAGGGGATCTCCCCCGTGAGGAGCTGGTGGAGCGTGCCGCCCAGCGCGTAGAGGTCGCTGCGCCCGTCCACGTCGTCCCGGCCGCGGGCCTGCTCCGGGGAGATGTACTGGACCGTCCCCACCGTGGTCCCGGCCGCCCCGTCCTCGCGCATCCCGCCGCGGAGGAGGCAGAGCCCGAGGTCGATGATCCGCGCCGTCCCGTCCTCGGAGACGACCACGTTGCCCGGCTTGACGTCCCGGTGGACGATCCCGCGGGAGTCGAGGTAGACGAGCGCGCGCGCGATCTGCACCGTCGCGCGGAGCGCCTTCGCGACCGTGAGGCGCCCGCGCGCCTCGACCTCGTCCTGGAGGTTCTTCCCCTCGGCGAAGTCCATGGCGCAGTACCAGACCCGCTCCTGCTCGGCGAGGTCGTAGCCGCGCACGATGTTGGGGTGCTCGAGGCGCATGAGGATCCCGGCCTCGCGCTTGAAGCGCAGGAGGAACCGCTCCTGCCGCGAGACCTCCGGCTTCATCACCTTCAGCGCGACGGTGACCCCGAGGGGCTTGTAGGTGGCCTTGTAGACCTGGCTCATCCCGCCCTCGGCGACCTTGCGGTGGATGACGTACTTGGGGAAGGGCTGGATCTCCTCGAGCGGGCGGTCGCGGAAGATGGACATCTCGGTCCGCGTGAGGAGGCCCCGGCGCACGAGCAGTTCCACGAGCGAGGGGGCCGCGATCTGCTCGCGCACGGCTTCGCGCTCCTTGAGGGCCGCCTGCGCTTCGGCGCGGTCGAGGATCCCCGCGTGGACGAGGCGCGCGGCCAGCTCCATCTCGTCCTTGGTGGGCACCTTGAGAGACTAAAGGCGTACGGTGTCAGACACCTTTTTGTTCTTCGGCATTCGGCACGGGGAGCGTCGCGCGGCGGCGTGAAGAACAAAAAGGTGTCTGACACCGTACTGTTTTTGGGCTGATAACCCCCGTTTCACGGTGCGGACAAAAAGTACCCGGGATGCGACAACCTGGCGGCTGGAAGGGGGTTGCGTAGGGCGTCGATCTTCGGTGTAACCTGCCTGCGCCCAAGTACTTGTAGTCGAGTGACTGGCCGGCGGAAAGCGCGGGCACAAATGGCCCGGGTCTTGCGTCTAAGGGGGTGTTGGAAGCGGGCAGCGAAGACGCCTCCCGCCGTGTTCTCTGAAAGAAAAACTGGATACCAACGACGCCCGTTCGGGGGTCCGGCCAGACCGGTCCCCGGCGGGCGCCGCACGAGCAAAGGTGCCAGGCGCTTGACCCACGTCTTCCTTCCTTCAAATGCCCTTATCTCTCAAGTGCTTGGTTTCCCCCGTCGGGGGGGCGGCTTGCCGCCCCCCCGGCATCCCCAAGAGGGCCCGGCCCCCCACCCCCCCCATACCGCCGGGCCCTTTTGATTCCCGCAGTCTCTCTCGCCGGCCGTGGCGGGATCCGGCTCCGGAGTTCGGCCCGCCTCCCGCGCGGACACCCTGCTATGTTGCCTGAATGACGCCGCAGGAGGTCCGGCGCGCGCGATGGCTCCGCGCCGCGCCCTGGGTCCTCGGCCTCCTCGCTGTCGGCGTCGCCCTCTTCGCCACGGTCCGCGGTCCCGGCGTCGGGCCCGATTCCTGCCACTACCTGTCGATGGCGGAGAACATCGCCGCGGGCCGGGGCATCGTCACCTCCATCACGGGTTTCTCGCGGGACGGCGACACCGCGCCGCTCAGCGGCTGGCCGCCGCTCTACCCCGCGACCATCGCGGCCCTGAGGTTCGCCGGGATCCCCCTGGAGCTCGCCGCGCGCCTGGTCGGCGCGCTCGGCTTCGGAGCCCTGGTCCTGCTGACCAGCCTCGCCGCGCGCGAGGTCGAGAACGAGCTGGCCGGAGCCACCCGGCGCGCGTTCCTCCCGCCGCACGTCCTCGCGGTGATGCTCTGCCTCACCTGGGTCCCGATCCTCTACCGCGCCACCTGGGCCCTTTCCGACGTCCCGTTCGTCTGCCTCGCGATGCTCTCCGTCTACGCCTGCATCCGGGCGGAGCGAGCGGGGGCCGCCGCCGCCCGCTGGGCCGCACTCGCTGCCGCGGCTGCGGCGCTCTCCTCGCTCACGCGATACCTGGGTGCGGCGACGGTGCTCTCCTTCGGCGGCTGGCTGTGGTGGCGTGCGCGGCGGGCCCGCCTCCTGTCCCTCCGGACGGCGATCGCGCTCGCAGCGCTGGCCGCGGCGCCCCTCGCGCTGTGGTTCGTCCGGAACGCGGTCCTGACGGACCGTCTGCTGTACGGGCACGCCCCCCGCTCTCCCGAGGGCGTGCCCCTGGAGGTCTTCCGCGAGATCCGGACCGCGGCAGGGGATGTGCTCCCCTGGGCCTCGGTACTCACCCGGGCGCTCCGCCTGGAGGCGCCCTTTCCCTGGGAGCACGCCGCGGCCGTCGTCGCGGCCCTCGCCCTGGGCGTGCTCGTCTGCCTCCCCGGATTCCGAGCGGGGCGCGTCGTCGCCCTGACGCGGTCCTCCCCCTCCGCGCGCCTGCTGGGCGTGTTCGCGGCCGTCTACCTGGTCGGGGCCGCCGTCGGCGTCCGGCTGTCGCACGTCGGCACGATGGAAGCGCGCTACGTCGCCGCCGCCTACCCGTGGCTGCTCGCTGCCCTCGTACCCATGGCGTGGCCCGCGCTCGCCGCGCGGCCCCTCATCCGCCTCCCGTTCCACGCGGTGGCCCGGTGCCTGTTCCTGCTGTGGGCCTCCTACCTCCTCGGGACCGCGGCGGTCTGCGTGAGCGTCACCCGCGGCGGGAACGGGTTCTCGGCGAGCCGGGAGCGCGACCGCTGGGGCCTCGAGGGAAGGGCGAGCAGCGAGTTCCTGCGCGGGACGGACTACCCGCGCGTGATCTCCGACAACGACGTGGGAGCCTGGTACCTCACCCGGAAGCCGACGAAGCTCCTCCCCGGCGTCGGCGATCGGGCGGGCATGCGCTCCCTCGTCGAGGAACCGCGGCACGCCCTGCTGGTGGTCTACAGGGGCGGGAGCCACTGGAGCCCTCACTCGGCGAGCATCGAGGAGCTCGAGGCGGAGGGGATCCGCCGGCACTGGCGCACCGTCGCGTCGTTCCCCGACTGCGAGGTCCTGGCGCGGGACGACGGGTAGGGCTCGCCCCTACAGCCACTCGAACCCGGCCAGGATCCGGTCGAGGAACGGGCGCGCGGCCTCCCAGCGGTCGGCCGGGCAGGAGGCCGTCACGGTCCACGTCTTCCCCCCGTGCAGCGCCGTGAGGGCGACGGTGCGGACCATGTCCCCCTTGAGGCGCGCGTCGCAGAGGAGCCGGAAGGCCTTCCCGCCCCCCAGGGTCCCGAAGCCGTCCTCGAGCTTGCGGAACTCCGTGCAGACGGTCCGGAGCCGGGTCTCCAGCGCCGCCCCGAGCTCGGCCAGCGCGGGCTCCCCGACGGCGGACTCGGCCCCCACCTCGACGAAGGCCACGCCGCCGACGTCGCGCACGGTGACGCGCGAGGGGGAGCCCGGGCGGCCCGGGACGAACTCCCAGGCGATGCCGGGCTTGGCGATGCGGAAGCCGGACTCCGCGGACACGAACACCGGCATGGCCCGGCGCTCCTCCGCGCTCGCCTCCGGGCGCTCCCCGGCGCGGAGCGCGGCGGCGCGCGCCGCGGAGGCGCGCACGCCGACGAGCGAGGGGCCGTTCAGCTCCGCCGTGAGGACCGCGCCCTCGGGATCGACCCGCTCCTCCTCGCGCCTCCCGTCCCTCTCCCGCACGAGGACGACGGCGTCCACGGCCTTCCCCTCCCAAGGGACCCGCTCGCGCCGCTCCACGCGCAGCGCGAGCTCCACGAAGGCCGCCGACCGCGGGTCGTAGGAGGTCCCCTTCCACCCGCCGGGGAGCCTCTCGGCCTCGCGGAGGACGAAGGCCCGCGCCGCCATCGGGAAGCGCAGCCCCGGGGGCATCGGGTGGCTCGATTCCCGCTTCTCGCCGCGCGCCGTGGTCTCGACGACGAGGCGGCCGTTCTCCACGCGCCCCGCGCGCTTGACCTCCCCCTCCGGGGAGGACTCGCGGAACAGGAAACCCTTCGGGGAGAGGTCGGGCCCGGACTCCTCGATCAGCCGCAGCTCCGCCTCCACCTTCCCGTCCTCCCCGAGGAAGACCGTCTCCTCCTCGAAGGCCGCCCCCGCGGGCCCGACGCGGGCCTGGCAGTGCCGCCAGCCCGCCCGCCGGTCCGGCGTCCA
>CAZKTF010000225.1:0-5934 GCA_964555565.1 uncultured Planctomycetota bacterium
CGCCCGTCACGAAGATCACCTTGGCCACTTCACCGGTCCTTTCCCTCCGCGCGCCGCCGGCGGCGCACGAAGGCCTCGTAGTCCTCCGGGGTGTCGATGCCCGCCGGGGCCCGCGCCACGCGCACCACGCGGATCCGGTGGCCGTGCTCCAAAGCGCGGAGCTGCTCCAGCGACTCCGTCCGCTCGAGCGGCGTCGGCGGGAGCGCGGCGAAGCGCGCGAGGAAGGCCCTCCGGTAGGCGTAGACCCCGACGTGCCGGAGCGTGGCCGCCGGTCCCGCCGGGTCGCGCCGGTGCGGGATCGGCGCGCGGGAGAAGTAGAGGGCGTCCCCGCGCCCGTCCATGACCACCTTCACCACGGAGGGGCGCGCCGCCTCCTCCGGGTCGCCGAGGGGGGCCGCCAGCGTCCCCATCTCCACGCGCGGGTCCGCCTCCAGGGCCTCGATGAGGGCGTCCAGCGCCGCGGGCTCGATCTCCGGCTCGTCCCCCTGCACGTTGACCACGACGTCCTCGCCGGGGAGGCGCGCGGCGGCCTCGGCCACCCGATCGGTGCCCGAGGCGCAGTCCGGCGAGGTCATGACCGCCTCGCCCCCGGCCGCGCGCACCGCCGCGGCGATCCGCTCGTCGTCGGTCGCGACCACCACCCGCGAGACCCGGCGCGCCGCGCGCGCGGCCTCGAGGGTGTGGACGACGAGCGGCTTCCCGGTCCTGGCGAGGAGGGGTTTCCCCGGGAGCCGCTGCGCCGCCATCCGGGCGGGGATCACTACGAGCGCCAGCGGACGGCCCTCCGAGACGACGGGACCCCGCGGCGCCGGTGAGGGCCGCCGCGCGCGGTCCTCACCGCCGAACCCTCGGCGGCGGGTTCTCGAAGCCCTCCCCGGACGAGCCGCTTCCGGTCACCACGCGGAACCCCGGTGTCGTCTGGTCGAGGGAGAGGAGGAGGAACTTGAGGTCCTGGTAGACCCCCGCCGCGGCGCGGGTGTCGGCGCGGGAGCCCGCCCCCGGCATGAGGAACAGGGAGCGGACCTTCCCACCCGAGTCGAGCCAGACCACGCCCATCGCGCTCGACGGGGCGGCGTCGGGGGAGGCCTCCACCGCGTAGCGGCCGAAGTCGGTGGCGTCGAAGGCGGCCGCCAGGCGTCTCGCCTCCTCGTCCTCGAGGACCTTCGCGTCGGTGATGCGGGTGCGGCCCTTCAGGAGCACCTCCCCCTCGGGGCTGGAGCGGTTGACGAAGGCGAGGCTCTGGAGCCGGCTCTTCGAGACCGCCCGGAGCTCCATCCACCCCGCGCGGATCCGGGGCCCCGCGGCGGCCTCCGCGCGCGCGGCGGCGGACTCGTCCACCGACGCGCTGGAGTAGGGGACGCCGCCCGCGGAGGCGCCGCCTCCCCCGCCCGACGCGCAGCCCGCTGCGAGGAGGGCCGCGGCGAGGGGCGCGAGGACGCACGCGGGAACGAGGAGTCGCGGCACGGGAAGACGGTAATCGCGCGGGAGACGCCTGGGAAGGAAAAGGAAGCCGACCGGTCACCACCCCGTCACCCCGGGGCAGAGGCAGGGACTGTCCCCTGCGAGGGGACTGTCCCCGCCGAGGGATCCGGGGCGCAACCCCGCGGCGTCAAGGACGCCGAGGGGATGCGCGGGACTGTCCCCGTCGATGGGTCTGTCCCCGGGGGGGCGGGGTAGGATCCGGCCGCGATGCGCGCGGCACGGCGGGTCCCGGGCCTCCTCCTGCTCTCCACGCTCCTCCTCCCGCCCGCCCGGGCCGCGGTCCCCCGCGAGGACACGCTCCTCCTGTTCCACACGAACGACCTCCACGGCCACGTGGAGCGCGCGGCCACGCTCGCGGGCCTGGTGCGGGCGGAGCGTGCGAAGCGGCGGGACGTCCTGTGGCTCGACGCGGGCGACTTCATCACGGGGACGCCTGTCTCGACGGTCTTCCGGGGGATCCCGGTCTTCACCGTGGCCTCCCTCATGGGGATCGACGCCGGCTGTCTCGGGAACCACGAGCTCGACTACGGCTGGGCCCGCGTCGCGCTCTTCCGGGAGGCGGCCTCCTTCCCGCTGCTGTGCGCCAATGCCTGGGCCCCGCCGCCCCCGGGGAAGACGGGCCGCGGGCCGCTGCTGGGCGACGCGGCGTGGCAGGTGTTCGACGTGGACGGGGTGCGCGTGGGGGTGATCGGGGCGCTGACCGAGGACACCCCGCGGCACGTCGTGCGGCGCGGGAACGAGGGGGTCGTGTTCGAGCGCGCCGCGGAGGCGCTCCGCCGCCTCGTCCCCGAGGTCCGGCCCCGGTGCGACCTCCTCGTGGCCCTCACGCACGTGGGCTACGAGGGGGACCTCCTCCTCGCCCGCGACGTGAAGGGGATCGACGTGATCGTAGGGGGCCACTCCCACACCGACCTCCCGGGCCCGGTGAAGGTGGGGAGGACGCTCGTCGTGCAGGCGGGCTGCTACGGGAGGACCCTCGGGCGCCTCGACCTCGTGGTGGACCTGGAGAAGGGGGGCGTGGCCCGCTGGGAGGGGAAGCCCGTCCCCGTGGACACGGCGACGCAGCCCCTCGACCCGAAGGTAGCCGCGGCGGTGCGCGACCTCGAGGCGAAGGTCGAGGGGACCGTGGGCGCCGTCGTGGCGAAGGCCTCCCGTCCCCTGGGGAAGGCGGACCTCCAGGGGCTGGCGGAGCGGGCCTTCCGGGAGGCCCTCGGGACCGACCTCGGGTACATGAACGCCCACGGGGTCCGCGACACCGTCCCCGCGGGACCGGTGACGGTGCGGCAGCTCTGGACGGCGTTCCCCTTCGACGACACGCTTTACCGCGTCCGCGCCAAGGGCGCGGTCCTCGGGGACTGGGCCCGCCGCCAGCTCGGGGCCCCGCCGGAGCCCGCGCGGGTCTACACCGTGGCGACCAACACCTTCGTGGCCGACCACCTCCAGGAGGAGATCCCCGGCGCCGAGCCCGGCGCCGAGGACTCAGGCCTCTCCATGCGCGACTGCATCGTCGAGTGGGTCCGCGCGCGCAAGGATCTCTGAGCGCGCCGCCGCACGACTCACAAGGAGGTCGCGGAGGAGGCGAAAGAAACGGATTCACCACGGAGACACGGAGACACGGAGGACGGCAGGAGGAGGGGGGACGGCAGGGAACGTCGGATCACCAGAGAGACACAGAGGGCACAGAGGGAGGCAGCGGATGGATGCAATGGCCTTCCCCCTGTTCCTGCCGTTCTCTGTGTCCTCTGTGCCTCTCTGGTGAAACATCGTCGTCGGCCTTCTCCGTGTCTTCGTGGTGCTCCGTCGTCGTCGTTCTCCGTGTCTCCGTGTCTCCGTGGTGATTCGTTGCCTCGTCCCTCTCCGTGCCTTCGTGGTCCACGCCGTCGCCGTCGGCCCCGCACGTCGAAATCGCGGGCCGGCCGCGCGGACGCGGCGATACTGGTTCCTCCCATGAGCGCGGACGCCTTCCGGCCCGGGACGCGCGCCGCCACCCTCCTCCTCGCGGCCGCGGTCCTCTCCGCGGGCTGCTCGAAGACGGAGCCGGCGGCGGCCCCGGGCCCGGGCGGGGCCGCGAAGCGGGACCCCGCCGTGGAGGCCGCGCTCGCCCGCCGGCCCGACCTGGCGAAGACGCGCGTCGTCGTCCTCGGGTTCGACGGGGTCGATCCGCGGATGGTGACCGACGGCGTGAAAGCGGGGCGCCTCCCGAACTTCGACCGCCTCATCAAGGAGGGGGCCTTCGGTCCCCTCCGGACCATCCAGCCGATCCTCTCCCCCATCATCTGGACCACGGTGGCCACGGGGAAGTACCCGACGGCCCACGGGGTCCTCGACCTCCTGGTCCGGTCCGACCGCGACCCGAACGCGCGGGTCCCGGTCACCTCGGGGCAGCGGCAGGTGGAGGCCCTCTGGGACATCGCCGGGAGGTACGGGAACAGCGTGGGCCTCGTGGGGTGGCTCGCGTCCCACCCGGCGGAGCGGGTGAACGGCTTCGCGGTCTCGGAGAGGACCCAGCAGCTCGCCTACCTCTACAACTCCCGGCTCGACCCCTCCGACGAGGGGAAGTCCTGGCCCCCGGACCTCATCGGGACGATCAAGCCCTGGCTGCGGCGGCCCGGGGACATCCCCTTCTCCGAGATGAGCCCCTTCGGGGGCTTCACGCCGGAGGAGTACGTCTCGTCCTTCTCCCTGGCCTTCACCCTCCGGAACCGGCTGAACAACCTCCGTCTCATCTACGCCACGGCGGACAACTTCCGGGTCGTCGGCGAGCGTCTCTACCGGGAGCGCAGGCCGGACCTCTTCTGCGCCTACTTCGAGTCCTTCGACGCGACCGCCCACAACTTCATGTGCTACGAGCCGCCGATCAAGTGGGAGGGCGCGAAGAAGGACGCGGGGGCGGCGGAGCGGTTCGGCGGGACGGTGGATGCGATGCTCCGCTGGCACGACCGGGTCCTCGGGGAGTGGATGGCGGCCATCGACCCCGACACGGTCCTCATGGTGATCTCCGACCACGGCTGGCTGCACGGGGAGGCGAAGATCCCCGAGGACTCCTCCTTCTTCAGCCGGGAGGGGGGCGCCCGCTTCCACCTCCCCTACGGGATCGTCGGGGTCTTCGGCAGGGGGGTCCGGCCCGGGACCGGGATGAAGGGGATGCGCGCCTCGGTCCTGGACGTGGCCCCCACGGTGCTCGCGCTCATGGGGTTCCCGAAGGCCGAGGACATGCCGGGGAAGGTCTGGACCGGGGTCTTCTCCACCGACCTCGCCACGGGGACTGTCCCCTCCTACGAGTCCGGCCGCGCCACCCGCCTCGCGCGGGCCCGCGCGGAGAAGGAGCCGAGGGGGGGCGGCCGGGCCGACGCGGACGAGGACCGGGAGTCGCTCCTCCAGAACCTCCTCGCCGTGGGCTACGTGGGGACGGAGGCCGAGGCCCCCTCGAGGCCCCTCATCCACATGGGCGCCTCCTACATGGAGCAGGGGATGTACGCCGAGGCGGAGGAGGCCTTCACCGAGGCGCTCCGGGCCGCGACGAAGGAGCAGAAGCCGGAGGTCCTCGTGCGGCTGGGCCACATCCGGGAGCGCCTGAAGGACCCCGCGGGAGCCGAGAAGAGGTGGCGGGAGGCGCTCGCCGAGAACCCGGAGTGCATCCCGGCCCTCTTCTCCCTCGCGAACGCCTGCATCGACCGGCGGGACTTCGACGGGGCCCTGCGGTCCTACGGAGAGATCCTGCGGTTGAAGCCCGACGTCCCGGAGGTGCGCGCGAAGCTGTCCGACGCGCTCCGGGAGAGGGCCGTCGCCGCCCGCGCCGGGGCGGCGGGACATTCGCCCGCGGAGCAGCAGGAGGTCCTCCTCGCCGTGAAGAGGGACCTCGACCGGGCGCTCGAGGAGATCCGCGCCGTCGCCGCGAAGGACACCCTCTCCCCCGCGGGGGTGAACATCCGCGGGATGATCCTCCTCGACCTCGGGAGGTTCGACCAGGCCATGGAGGACTTCCGCAAGGCCGCCGACGAGGACCCGGACTACGTCAAGGCCCGCAACAACCTGGGCGTGGCCTACATGAGGATGGCCTTCACGGAGGGCCTCGCGGGGGAACAGGAGCCGGACCTCGCGAAGAAGCGGGAGATCGGGATGCGCTTCCGGAGCAAGGCGGACGAGGCGCTCCGGTGGTTCGACGAGGTGCTCCGCATCCAGCCCCGCCACGCCAAGGCCCACTACAACCGGGCGGTCATCCTGTGGCGCTTCTCCCCCCCCGACGCGCCCGCGGCCCGCGAGGCCCTCGTCAAGGCCCTGGAGATCGACCCGGACTACCGCAACGCGAAGGACCTGCTCGCGGAGGTCGAGGGGAGGCGCCCCGGACCGGGGTCCCCGCCGTCCGTCCCGCCGGTCCCGCCGGCCGCGGCCCCCCCAAAGGAGGACCGGTGAAGCCCCTCGCCGCCGCCGTAGCCGCCGTAGCCGCCGTTC
>CAZKTF010000226.1:0-5930 GCA_964555565.1 uncultured Planctomycetota bacterium
GTCCATCCGTGGAGTAAGGGGGTCGCCGAGCGGAGGAATTGCGCGGAATCCGGGAATCCCGGGAGGCCGGGCCGCCGCCAGGCTCTCCCTGAGGACCCGGCACAGGTCGGGGTCCAAGGAGACGAGGTCCAAGTCGATGGACGCCTTCCCCAGCAGCGAGCACAGGTGCCGGCAGACCCGCTGGACCCGGCGGCACCAGTAGGGGGGATCCCGCCCGAGGCGCGCGGCGATCTCCTCGAAGGTGAAGTCCTCGAGGAAGAGCGCGGCGGCCTCCAGGTCCTTCCGTCGGACCCTCCCCAGGAGACGGGTCACGAGCCGCGGGATCGCCTCGCGGGCCTCCGCGCACTCGGCCGCCTCGACCGGATCGAGGGCGAGAGGGCGAGGCGGAGGGGCGGATTCCCACAGGGCGACTCTCTTCTGCGCGGACTCGTGGTGGTCCCGCACGGCGCCGTGGACGTCCAGAAGGGTAGGGAGAGGGATTGGTTCATCGCTCAGTTCGTAGGTCGTACCCGGACGGCGATCGCTTCGCTGCCAAGCCTTTTCCAGGAGCAGCGAGGCGATGTCTCCCGCCTCGAACCCGCGCGCCCCCCACGACAGCGCCCACCCGCGTACCCGAAGCAGCGCCGCGTCCCAGCCCAGGACCTCGCCGCACCCGGTGAGGAAGACCACCTCGCTCCCCATCGCCCACCCCCATTTCCAGAAGTCCCCCCCGAGTCCTGTATACCTCGGGGGAACGGGGGGTCAAGGGGCGGGTTCGGCGGCAAGGGGCGATCCGTTCGGGTGAAGAACGAGAACGGCGGGCGGGGTAGACCTCCCCGGGCCACACAGAGGCCCGGGCGGCGGGAAGGCGGGCGACCCAAGGGTCGTACACGCCCAGCGGCAGGGGGGAAAGGCGGGCGGCCCAAGGGCCGCCCCTACAACGGCACGGGGCCCCCCTACCCGCGGGGGGGGATGCGTTTGAAGAAGAGGAGCGCCCGGCAACCCTGGGGGAGGTTCTCGACGGAGCCGCTGGGGCGGAAGCCGAGGGCGGTGTGCATACGGATCGCGGCGGCGTCGGTCTCCTCGGCCGAGGAGAAGACCCGCGGGCCCGGGGAGGCGGCCTCGACGGCGCGGAGGAACTCGCGCGCGATCCCGCGGCGGCGGAAGTCCTCGCGGACGAAGCAGTGCTCGACGAAGGTGCACCCGAACCAGTCGAGGCGCCAGGCGAGGTAGCCCACGACCTCCCCCCCGGCCTCGGCCACGACGAGCCTGTGCTCCTCGAGGTGGCGCCGCACGAGGTCCCGGGCGCGCCGGGCCCCGAGGGGGATCGCGGCCAGGGCGGCGACGGGGCCCTCGTCGGCGACCTCCGGGTAGCGGACGCGGATCTCCATGCCCGGATCGTACCGGCCGTGTAGGGTGCCGCCGATGGAGGCGCGCCCGGGGGCGGGACCGTTCCTGAAGTGGGCCGGAGGCAAGACGCAGCTCCTGGGGCCCATCGCGGCCAGGCTCCCCGCGCGGATCGAGGGACGCTACTTCGAGCCCTTCCTCGGGAGCGGCGCCGTCTACTTCCATCTCTGGTCGGAGGGGCGCCTCGGGGGCGGCGCACTCCTGTCGGACGCGAACCGGCCGCTGGTGGAGACCTTCCTCGCCGTGCGGGATCGCGTGGGGGAGGTGATCCGGCTCCTCGAGGCCCACCGCGCCGCGCACCGCCGCTCCCCGCGCGAGCACTACTACGCCGTCCGCGCGGCCGAGCCGCGCGGCGCCGCGGCCCGGGCGGCCCGGTGGATTTACCTCAACAAGACCTGCTTCAACGGGCTCTGGCGCGTGAACCGCGCGGGGCGGTTCAACGTCCCCATGGGCCGCTACCCCGTCCCGTCGATCCCGCGGGCCGAGGCGCTCCGGGCGGCGAGCCGGGCGCTTGGCGACGCGGAGGTCCGCTGCCTCCCCTTCGAGGAGGCGCTGCGGCTCCCCCGCCGCGGGGACCGGGTCTACCTCGACCCCCCCTACGCACCGGTCTCGGCCACCGCGCGGTTCACCTCCTACACCGCCGGCGGCTTCGGCCCCCGCGAGCAGGAGGCGCTGGCGGACGCCTGCGCGCGGCTCGCGCGGCGCGGGGTGCGCTTCCTCCTCAGCAACAGCGACACCCGTTCCCTGCGGTCCCTCTACTGCGCCCGGGGCTTCCGCGTGGACTCGGTCCCCGCGCGCCGCGCGATCAACTCCGTCCCGTCCCGGCGCGGGGAGGTGCGCGAGCTCCTCGTCTCGCCGCAGTAGGATCCGACCCCCATGGGCGCCGTGCCGGGGGGGGACGCGAAGTGACGGTGGACCGCGACCGCCACATCCGCGACCCGGTGCACGACTACATCTCGTTCCGCGGATCCTCCCGCACCGACCGGCTGCTGCTCGCGCTCGTGGAGACGCGGGAGGTCCAGCGCCTGCGGCGCATCCGCCAGCTCGGCCTCGCCCACCTCGTCTTCCCGGGCGCCGAGCACTCCCGCTTCACCCACGCGCTGGGGGTCCTCGCCGTGGCCCGCGAGATGTTCGACGCGCTCTGCCGGCGGGCCCCGCGCCTCAGGCGCCACGAGGCCGCGGTCCTCTCCGCGGCCCTCCTCCACGACGTGGGCCACGGGCCCTTCTCCCACGCCTTCGAGCCCATCGCCGGGCGGCGCCACGAGGGCTGGTCCGCGCGCGTCCTCCTCGACGAGGGGACGGAGGTCCACCGGGCGCTCCGCCGCTTCTCCCGCGACCTCCCGGGCCGGGTGGCGGGGGTCCTCCGCGGGGACTACGCCCCGGCCCCGCTGCTGGGCGACCTGGTCTCGAGCCAGCTCGACGCCGACCGCCTCGACTACCTCCAGCGCGACGTCCTCGCCACGGGCGTCCGGCACGGGAGGTTCGACCTCCGCCGGATCCTGCTGTTCCTCGTCCCCGGCCGGCGGCACGTGATGGTCGATCGGCGGGCGCTCGCGGCGGTGGAGGGCTACGTCATCGCGCGCGCCCACATGTACGAGCAGGTCTACTACCACAAGACCGTGCGGGCGGCGGAGACGATGCTCCGCGGGGCGGTGGCGAGGGCCCGCGCGCTCGGCGCCACCGAGGGGCTCGCGCCGGGGATGCGCGACACGCTCCTCGGCCGGAGGCCCTCGCTCGCGGACTACCTCGACCTCGACGACGGGGACTTCCTGGCGGCGCTCCGGCTCTGGTCCCGCTCCCGCGACCGCGGGCTCTCCTCCCTCGCCGAGGGGATCCTCCACCGCCGCCTGCTCAAGTGCGTGGAGGTCCCGGACGCCGTGGCCTTCGGGCGCGGCTACGCGGCGCTGCGCGCGCGGGCCCGCGCGGCCGTCACGCGGGCCGGGCGGGACCCGGACTGCGACCTGCTCCTCGACGAGGCGCTCGAGGAGCGCTACCTCCCCTACGTGGCGGGCGCGAAGCGGGGGGAGGCGATCCTCGTCTGCGACGCCGCGGGCCGCCGGCCCGTCCCGCTCGAGGACGCGAGCGACCTCGTCCGCAGGCTCTCCGAGCGCCGCGTCTTCCTCGTGCGCTGGTTCTGCACGCCCCCGCTCCGCGAGCCGCTCCGGCGGCTCGTGGCGCGGGCAGGCCGCGGCTAGCCCGCCCCTACGGGGCGTCGCCCGCCCCGGCGGCTCGGCCGACGAGGCGCTCGAGCGCGCGCGCCTCCTCCTCCCAGCCGGGGAGCTTCTCGAGGCCGTTGAGGCAGCGGGCGGGACGGCCGGCACGGCGGGCGTAGAGGGCGTTGCGCGTCTTCCTCCCGGCGACGAACTGGTACTTGGTGGGGTGCGGCGGGTGCCAGAGGTGGAAGACGAAGGCCCGCGCCCAGGCGCTGCGGGGGAACACCCCCACGTCGCGGAGCCGGTCCCGCACGTCCCCGTCGGCGTTCCCCCAGCCCTTGAAGTTCTCGTCGTAGCCGTTCACCGCCCGGAGGTCCTCCATCCACGCCGAGTAGTTGAGCCCCATGTTGTGGGGCCGGCGCGGGCGCCGGAGCGCGATGTAGCACTGGATCTTGGCGTTCTCCAGGCGCAGCCTCCAGAGCGCCCCGGCCGTGAGCGCCCGCTCGTACTCCCCCCGCCGGGCCTCCTCCACGCCGATCCCCGCGGAGAACTCCTGCTCGAGGCGGAGGTACCCGCCCACGAGGATCCGCTTCGGCCGCCGGCAGCGCAGGTGGACGTCGAGGAGGTCGGCCCGGGGGAGGCTGTCGCAGTCCGTGAACAGGACGTAGGGCGCCGTCGCGCGGGCGAGGCCCATGTTGAGGGTCTTCGCGCGCCGGTGCCCCTCGCGCGGGTGGGTGACGAAGGCGACCGGGAAGGGGAGGGCGGGACGCAGGCGCTCCACCACGCCGGGGGTCCCGTCCTCGGAGCCGTCGTCGGCCACCACGACCTCGAAGTCCCGGAAGGACTGGCGGGTGTAGGCGACGAGGACCCGCTCCAGGTAGTCCTTCCGGTCCCAGGTATTGACGAGGACGGTCACGGCGGGCATGGTGGTCGGATTGTATGCGGCCCCAGGGAGCACCCCGACCGATGACCGCCCCGCTCCGGAACGCGTCCCGCCTGCTCTTCGCCGCCGCCGTCGCGGCGCTGCTCGTGCCCGCGGGCTGCCGGTCCGGGCCCCCGGCGCCGCCGACGCCCCCTCCCCCGCCCGACCTCCTGGCCGCGTTCCGCTCCTGCGAGGTCGTGGACCTGACCCACGTCCTCGACGCGTCGGTCCCCTACTGGCCGGGGGCGAAGTACTTCCCCCTGGAGACCTGGGACCTCGCGCGGTTCGAGGAGGTGCGCGCCTTCAGCCGCGCCTACCGGGTCCCCGAGCACTACGGGACCCACGTGGACGCGCCGGCGCACTTCGCCCCGGGCCGCCCCACGGTGGAGGCGATCCCGGTGGAGTCCTGCCTCGGGCCCGCGGTGGTCTTCGACCTGCGGGGGCGCGCCGCCGCGGACCAGGACGCGGGGCTCACGGCGGAGGACGTGGACGCCTGGGAAGCGGCCCACGGCCCGGTGCCGCCGGGGGCGATCGCGTTCCTCCTCACGGGGTGGGCGGACCGGTGGGAGAGCCCCGACCGGTACCGGAACTTCGACCTCGAGGGGCGCCTGCGCTTCCCCTCCTACGCGCTCTCCGGGGCGCGGAGGCTGCTCGTGGACCGGGGCTGCGTCGGCCTCGCGGTGGACTGCCTCAGCGTGGACCGCGGCGTGGACCCCGAGTTCCCGGTGCACCGCATGGGGAACGGGATGGGCCGCTGGTTCCTGGAGAACGTGGCCAACCTGGAGCGGCTCCCGCCGGCCGGCGCCCTGGTCGTGGCCGCGCCCATCCCGCTCCGCGGGGGGAGCGGAAGCCAGGTCCGGGCCCTGGCCCTCGTGCCGCGACCGGCCCCGGCGGCCCCGAAGTAGGTCCTACTTCCCGACGGCCTTGAGCAGTTCCTCGGCCGCGGCGTGCTTGGCGGCGCGGTCGGGCGCGGCCTTGATCCGCTCCACGATCGCGCTCGCTCCCGTCTTCGTCGTGCACTCGGGGCAGAGGGTGACCCGGATGGGGGTCATCCCCCGGAACACGGCGTGCTCGAAGGTCGCGTGCTTCTTGCAGATGTTGCAGATCATCCCGCTGGCTCCTTCCCCGGGCGACCCGACCCCGGCGGACCCGGATTCTAGAACACCCCCCCGCCCGGAGGGAAGAGGCTGCACCCGCTTCCTTCGACTCCGGGTGCCTTCCGTCACCCCCCCCGCCCGGGCGGCCGTTGACCTCGGCGGCGGGGCCCGGTAGAGTCCGGGCCGCGGTCGGCGGGACCGCGGCGGCGAGGGCGTACCCGGGGGAGCCGGCGTTGCCCCGGGGACGGGCCGCGCGTCCCACCCATGAAGATGACCCCCCACCACGGTCCCGACCTCGCGCGCGCGTCCGCGGCGTTCCTCGCGGCCGCCGCCCTGGGACTCCTCGCCGCCTGCACGGGGCCGGGCCACGGC
>CAZKTF010000227.1:0-5921 GCA_964555565.1 uncultured Planctomycetota bacterium
CCCTCCCCCTCCCCACCGCACGCTGATTCCTCCCTCCCGGTGCCGGTTTTCCTCGCCCCGCCCCCCCCTCCCGCCCCGGCCCCGAGGAGTGGATCTCGGCTTGCTATGACGGACGTCGGCCCGTGAGGTGGGACCGGGCAGGACGGGGGCGGAGGCCCCCGGGAGGCAGACATGGCGGGCAGGCTTCTTCGCGGGCTGACGCTGGTCGGCCTGCTGGCGTCGGGCGCCCTCGCGGCGGGCTGCGGGAACAGCAGCGGGAGCGACGGGGCCAGGGGTCCGGCCGGGCCCCCGGGCGGGCCGGGCGACCAGGGCCCTCCGGGCGAGCCGCCGATCCTCCGGACGACGCTCGAGCCCTGGGAGGACCTCCCGGGCGTCGTCATGAACGTCCTCTCCGTCACGGGGGCGACGGGCGCGGGCGGGGTGTTCATGCCCGGGGACAACCTCTCGGTGACCGTGACCAGCACGCTCGGCGACGGGACCGACCTCCCCCTCGCGCAGCTCGACTCGGGGTCGATCTGGCTCTCGGGACCGAGCACGAACCACCAGAGGGTCCTCCTCCGCCAGAACGACCTCCTGAGCGCCTCGGTCGAGAACCCGGACGGGTCCTACACCTACACCTTCGCGGCGCCGATCCCGGCGACCTACCAGGCGCCCCTCAACGACACCACGTTCTTCGGGACCGCGGACGGCGAGCTGACCGGGCAGCCGCTCGGGCCCGGGACGTACACCCTGGGGATCCAGGCCTACAAGAACTACACCGTGGGCCAGGACACCTTCCGCGACCCGGTGAACGTCACGCGGGACGTCCTCATCGGCATCGGCGCGACGCTGCAGCCCCGCGAGGTCGTCACGCTGGCGAACTGCAACGCCTGCCACAAGACCCTCCAGGTCCACAGCGCCGTGCGCCGCGACACCCGGCTCTGCGTCACCTGCCACACGGCGGGGTCGGAGGACCTCGACCCGCTGGGGCTCACCAACGGCGTGACCATCGAGTTCAAGGTCATGATCCACAGGATCCACAACGGCGAGCACCTTCCGTCGGTGCTCGGCGTGGGGACGAACCCCGACGGCTCCCGCAACTACGGGGTCACCCCGAAACCCCTCCTGTACCAGGACGGGGACGAGGTCGAGGACTTCTCCGAGGTGGGCTACCCCGTCTGGCCGAACCTCAACATCGCCATGCCCCGCGACGCCGGCTACACGGCCCTCACCACGGCGCAGAAGGCGGTGGACGACGAGATGCGCCGCGGCGTCACCGCCTGCGCGAAGTGCCACGGGGACCCGGACGGGACGGGCCCGCTCCCCGCGCCGGCCCAGGGGGACTTCGCCTACTCGAAGCCCACGCGCCGGGCCTGCGGCGCCTGCCACGACGACGTGGACTGGAGCAGGCCCTACGTCGCCAACACCCAGACGATGCCGGCGCAGGCCGACGACAGCCAGTGCGCCACCTGCCACCCGGCCTCCGGGACGGCCCTGGCGGTGCGGGACGCGCACCTCCACCCGCTCCTCGACCCGGCGATCAATCCCGGGCTGCGTTTCGGCGTGACGAGCGTGACCGAGGCCGGCACCAACAACGGCAACGGGAAGATCGACCCGGGCGAGAAGGTCCAGGTCACCTTCACGATCAAGGACGACGCCGGGAACGACGTCCTCCCGAGCGCCCTCTCCTCCCGGAGCGTGGTCCTCTCCGGCCCCACCTCGAACTTCCACCTGATCCTCAGCACCTCCCTCCCGGCCGCCGCCTTCCCGGCCGGGCCGACGTACACGATGCGGCTCCCGGAGCCGGTGGTCCTGGAGCGGGTCGGCGCGGCCACGGCGGCGATCGACACTTTCACGACCGCGCGCACGCCCCACTGGGCGGGGACGACGACGACGGTCCGCGTCCGCACCGCCACGACGGGGGGCAGCACGACCCTGGCCGCCGCCGCGAAGGTCCTCCAGAACTACATGGACGTCGCGAGCGTGACGAACCTTGCCCGCAACGACTTCGTGGTCGTGGACGACGGCACGGGGGTCGAGGAGTACCTCCAGGTCGCCTTCGTGGACGGGACGCGCCTGTGGACGACGAGCCCGCCGGTCCGCAACGCCCACGCGGCGGGTGCCACGGTGAAGGAGGTCACGCTCACCACCAAGACCGTGACGACCGACTACACCCTCAATGCGACCACGGGCCAGGTCACCGAGGTGACCGAGTTCGGGGCGGGGAACGCGATCGTCGTCTCCTACACGGGCGACTTCGTGATGCCCTCGGTCTACCCGCCGCCCCTCAACGACTCCCCCGACCTGGACGAGACGTTCGCCGAGTGGACGGGCAAGCCGATCGTGGACGGGACCTACTGCGTCAACCTCTGGGGCGTCAAGGACCTGGTCGTGGCGCTCTACGGGGAGACCCAGACCTATCGCGGGACCTCCCAGGGAGTGATGAACGAGTTCCTCGTGGGGGGCGCCACGGCGATCGAGCCCTACGCGGTGATCGACGGCAAGGGCCAGACCTGCTACAAGTGCCACAACGACCTCTACTTCCACGGCGGCGGTCGGCACGGCTTCGAGACCTGCATCCTGTGCCACGGCAGCGCGGGCGGCGAGGACCGGGCCCGCTACACGGCGGCGAACGCCCCGGCGACGACGGGCGCCTCCATCGCGTACAAGGAGATGCTCCACAGGATCCACAAGGGGGCGGACCTCGACAAGGCCGCGACCTACACGATCGTCGGCTTCGGCTCCGCGGCGTACCCGAACAACTTCGGGGCCTCGACCTTCGGCGCGATCGAGTTCCCCGCGTTCCCCGGCCGCACCAAGCGGTGCACCGCCTGCCACGGGGACGCGAACACCAGGTGGATGGGGCCCGCGTCGCGCGACCACCCCACGGCCCAGGTCCGTCCGGCGCGGGTCTGGAAGATCACCTGCGGGTCCTGCCACGACTCCGACGCGGCCCAGGCCCACATCGACATCAACACCTCGGCCTCCGGGGCCGAGTCCTGCTCCGTCTGCCACGGCGACGGGAGGGACCTCCGGGTCGAGCTGATGCACAAGACCCGCTAGACGTCGGGGCTCACCGGCCTGCGGTCCGGTCCTCCGGACGCGTCCCGGACGCGGTGCGGGCCCCGCGACGGAGCGGCGCCGGTGGGGGATGACCCGTGCCCAGGCCTCTCGCCTCGTTCGGGTTGAGCTTCCGCCTCCGCGTGGGGCTCGTGGCGTTCGCCCTCCTGCTCGTGGGGCTGGGGGCCCTCGTCGCCTACGTCGCCCGCAGCCAGCATGCCCTCGTCGAGGAGTCGGCCAAGGCGGACTACCTCCACTACGCCCGCGGGATCGCGATCATGGTGGAGGAGCACCTCGCGCGCGGCGAGAGGGAGAAGATCGCCGAGCACAACGGGATGGCGGTCCGCTCGGGCGGCGGCGACATCCTCTACCTCGCCGTCGAGGACGCGGCGGGGAGGCCCTGCGCCGTCTCGGGGGAGCCGCCGCCCTCCGCGACCCCGGTCGTCCGGGAGCGGATCACCGAGGTCGGCGAGCCCCCGCACTCCTACCTCCACGGCGAGGGGCACATCTTCGAGCTCGCGGTCCCCATCCTCAGGGACGGCACCCGCATCGGCGCGGTCCGGATGGGCATCTCCACGCGGCGCGCGAACCAGGAGGTGTTCTCCCTCCTCCGGGCCGTGGTCGTCCCCACGGTCCTCGGCCTCGCCGTGTTCGCCGGTCTCGCCCTCTTCGTAGACGCGCGCCTGCGGGGCATCCTGCGGCGGTTCATCGAGGCGACCCGGGCGATGGCCGGCGGGGATCTCGGGCGCCGCGTCGAGATCCGGACCGGCGACGACCTGGAGGAGCTGGCCCGCAACTTCAACCGCATGGCGGACGCGCTCTGCGAGAGGGAGGCGGAGCTCCGGAGGGCGAAGGGGACGCTGGAGGAGGCCGTCCGCGAACGGACGCGGGAACTCCGCGCGGAGAAGGAGCGGCTCGACGCGATCGTCGGCGCCGTGGGGGCGGGCATGCTCCTCCTCGACCCCGGGATGCGGGTCGTCTGGATGAACCGCGTCGCCGAGGATTGGTTCGGCCCCCGCGAGCGGCGGATCGGCACCGTGTGTCCCTGGGCGGAGTGCGCCGAGGAGCCGCGCTGCCCGTGCTGCCCGAGCCGCCTGGCCGTCTCCTCGGGGCGTACCGAGGTGGCCGACGGCATCCCCGTGGACATCGACGGGGTGCGGCGGTGGTTCACGGTAATCTCGTCGCCGATCCGCGGGCCCGACGGACGGGTCACGGAGGTCCTCGAGCTCCTCCTCGACGTCACCCGGCGGAAGGAGGTGGAGGAGGAGCTGGTCCAGGCCGGGAAGCTCGCCTCCGTGGGGGAGCTGGCGGGCGGGGTCGCCCACGAGATCGGGAACCCCCTGGCGATCATCTCCGGGAAGACGAAGCTCCTCCTCGCCGCGCTGCGCGAGGGCAGGACCCCCGAGCGCCTCGCCGCGGACCTCGAGAAGATCGAGAGGCACGCGGAGCGCATCGGGAGGATCGCCGGGAGCCTGCTCTCCTTCTCGCGGCGATCGACGCGCGAGCGGGGACGCCTCCGGATCGAGGACGCGCTCCGCGAGGCGATCGCGCTGCTGGAGCACCGGCTCGGCGCCGGGAACGTCCGCTTCTCGCTCCGGACGGCCGCCGACCTTCCGGAGATCGTCGCCTGCAAGGCCGAGGTCGTGCAGGTGTTCGTGAACCTGCTGCAGAACGCCCTCGACGCGATGCCGGGGGGGGGGGACCTCCGGGTGGAGGCGGAGGCGGAGGACGGATCCGTGCGCGTCCTGGTGGCGGACGGAGGTCCCGGGATGACCGAGGCCGTCCGTCGCCGGGTGTTCGACCCCT
Source organism: uncultured Planctomycetota bacterium (assembly GCA_964555565.1). Classification (GTDB taxonomy): domain Bacteria; phylum Planctomycetota; class JAJSAM01; order JAJSAM01; family JAKLKS01; genus CAZKTF01. Next base: position 4,846 of record CAZKTF010000227.1, read on the forward strand.
TCTTCACCACGAAGGGGCCGGGGCGGGGGACGGGCCTGGGCCTCTCCATCTCCCACCGCATCGTCCGCGACCACGGGGGCGAGATCTCGGTGGAGAGCCGCCCCGGCTCGGGGAGCGCCTTCACGGTCCGCCTTCCGGCGGCCGGGGCGGTGGCCGGTGCCTAGGCCGCGCGTCCTGGCCGTGGACGACGAGGCGGACATGCTCGAGGTGATCGAGGAGGCGCTGTCCCCCTCGGGGCTCTCGGTGGCCACGGAGCGGGACGCCGGGCGCGCGGTCGAGCGCCTGCGGCGGGAGTCCTTCGACCTCCTCCTCGTCGATCTGCGGATGCCGGGGATGGACGGTCTCTCCCTCCTGCGCGCCGCGCGCGAGACGGACCCGGACCTCACGGTGGTCGTCGTGACCGCGTTCCCCACCGTGGACACGGCCATCGACGCCATGCGCCAGGGCGCCTTCGACTACGTGACGAAGCCCTTCGACCCGGACCACCTGCGGGTCGTGGTGGATCGGGCCCTGGCGCAACGGCGCCTCGAGTGGGAGAACCGGTTCCTCCGCCGGCAGCTCGCGGGGGACGCCGTCTACCAGGGGATGGTCGGCCGGAGCGAGGCGATGCGCCGGGTCTTCGAGCTGGTGGAGAAGGTCGCTCCCTCGGACGCCGGCGTCCTCGTCCTGGGAGAGAGCGGGACGGGCAAGGAGCTCGTCGCCCGGGCCCTCCACGCCCGCAGCCGGAGGGCCGCCGCGCACTTCGTGCCCCTGGACTGCGGCGCGCTGCCCGAGACCCTCCTGGAGAGCGAGCTCTTCGGCCACGAGAAGGGCGCCTTCACCGGGGCGGTCCGGACGACGCCTGGGCTGCTGGAGTTCGCGGAGGGAGGGACTTTCTTCCTCGACGAGGTCTGCGAGCTCCCGCCGTCCCTGCAGGCCAAGCTTCTCCGCGCGCTCCAGGAGAGGCAGTTCCGTCGCGTCGGGGGGCGCGAGCTGCTGGCCGCCGACGTCCGGCTCGTGGCCGCGTCGAACCGTCCCATCGAGCAGGAGGTCCTGGCGCACCGGTTCCGCGAGGATCTCTACTACCGCCTGAACGT
>CAZKTF010000228.1:0-5864 GCA_964555565.1 uncultured Planctomycetota bacterium
TCCGCGCCGGCGGGGTCGAGGCGGATCGCCTCCCTCGCCCCCTTCGCCGCCTCGGCGACGGCCCCCTTCGACCCGGAGCCGAGGGCGCCGCGGGAGCGTCCGAGGCTGAGGCCCGCGAGACCCCGGCGGGCGGCCGCGTACCCGGGCGCCGCGGCCAGCGCGGCCCGGAACCGCTCCTCCGCCTGCCGCGGGCGCCCGAGGAGGGCGAGGACCTCGCCCGCCCGGGAGAGCACCGCCGGATCGCCGGGGAAGGCGGCCACGGCCCCCTCCACCGCGGCGCGGGCGGCGGGGAAGTCCCCGCCGAGCAGTTCCAGGTCCACGCGCGCGAGCCTGAGCTGCGGGAGGCCGGGGTCCAGGGCCTCGGCCCGGGCGAGCGCCTCCCGGGCCTCCGGGAGGAGCCCCGCGTGCGCGCGGAGGATCCCGAGGTTCAGCCAGGCCGCGACCGACCCGGGGTCGGCGCTGAGCAGCGCCTCCAGGGCCTCCCGCGCCTCGGGCTCGCGCCCGAGTCCCTCCAGCGCCTTCGCCCGGTTCACCGCGAGGGAGGCGCGGAAGTCGGCGGAGGCGGCGTCCCCGAGGGCCGGGACGAGCGCGGCCGCCCCCTCGAGCACGGCCCGCGCCTCCTCGAACCGCCCCGCGCCCAGGCGCGCCACGCCGGCGTCGTGGAGCGCCCGCGCCCTCTCCAGAGGGGTCCGGGCGCGCTCCGCGGCGGCCCCCTGGCTCCCGGCCGCGAGGTCGAAGAGCCTCCTCCCCTCGGCGGGGTCGCGGGCCCGGAGCGCCTCGTCGAGGAGCGCCTCGCCGAGCTTCGCGTGCGCGAGCGCGCTCCCGGGCGCCCTCCTGACGGCGTCCTCCCACAGGCTCCGGGAGTCCTTCCATGCGGGGAGCCGGACCGCCAGCAGCGCGAGGAGGGCCGCGGAGATCGGGGCCACGGCGCGTCCGGGGAGGAGCCACCCGGCCAGACCCGCGGCCACCGCGGCGGCCACGTACAGGTACCGCTCGGCAAACAGGACCGAGGTGCGCGGGAACACCCCGTTGAAGGGCGCGAGCGCCACGAAGGTCCCGGCCAGCGCGGCGGCGAGCCCCGGGCGGCCCGCGCGGGCGAGGAGGATCGCGGCCGCCGGGACCGCGGCGAGGAGGAGGAGCCCCGCGGCGGTCTCGGCCCCGGCCCACCCGGGAACGATTCCGTGCTCGACGCTGAGCCCCCAGGGGACCGCCAGCAGCCGCACGTACCGCGCGAGCGCGGTCGCCGCCCCGAGGACCACCGCGCCCGCGGACTCCCCCCCGGGCGCCCCGGCCACGCCCTCCAGGCGCGCCACCGCGAGGTGGACGACCGTGAGCCCGGCGGCCACGGCCGCGTAGGGGAGCGTCGCCAGCAGCGCCCCGCGCCGCGACGCGCCCCGCGTCGCCCCGGCGAGGACCGCGAGGACGAGGAGTGCGGGAAGGACGACCACGCCGGCCTTGGCGAGCATGGCGAGGCCGAGGAGCGCCGCCCCCGCGGCGTGGAGCCCGGGCCTGCGCGGGGGGCCCTCGGCCCTGAGGTAGGCGATCCCCGAGAGCGCCGCCAGGGCGAAGGAGAGGAGGTCCTTGCGCGAGGCGACCCAGGCCACGGACTCCGAGACCGCCGGGTGGAGGGCGAAGAGCGCGCCCGCGGCCAGCGCCGCCCCCGAGCGCCGGGTGAGGAGGAGCACGAGCGCGGCGAGGAGCGCGGCGTCGAGCCCGTGCAGGAGGACCGAGTGCAGGTGGAAGCCGGCCGGGTCGAGGCCGAACAGCGCCCGGTCCGCCCCGAGGGAGAGCGCGTAGAGCGGCAGCCACGCGTGGCCCATCCGCTCCGTGAAGGCCGCCCCCGCCCCGCGCGCGGCCACGGGGTTCCCGAGGACGACCACGTCGTCGTCGTAGTTGACGAGGTCGAAGGAGGTCGTCCGGAGGGCCAGGTAGGCGGCGACGGCCAGGAGGGCCGGCAGGAGGACGACGACCGATCGCGGGAGCGGAGGGCGCCCGGTCATCGCCTCTCGCGGACGCGGAGGATCGGGGAGCACCCGGCCAGGGATTCGCCGGGCGGGAGCCTCCAGGAGATCGTCCGCCCGGCCGGGCCGCTCCCGCCCGCGGGCTCGGCGTCGGGGACGACGATCCAGGGCCCCTCCCACACGCTCGCGCCGCCGCGGAGGAGGACGAGCCGCGCCTCCATGGGCGGGAGCGGCGGCCCCGGCAGGTCCAGGAGACGCACCCAGGCGGCAGGCCGCTCGGCCGTGAGTTCGGACCCGAGGCCCGCGCACTCGAGGCGCCCCCCCATGTAGGTCGTCCCGGGCGCGTCGGGGCCCTCGCGGGCGGTGGCGATCTCGGGCTCCCCGAGGATGACCTGGAAGGCCGTGGGCGTCCCGGCCCCGCGCCGCGTGCAGGTGACCCGGAGCGCCCGCGTCCCGCCGGCCGGGAGCGGACACTCCACCGTCTCGAAGCGCGGGCGGAAGGACGGGCCGCCGCCCGCCCCGGGGTAGGCGAAGACCACGGAGACGAGGAAGTCCGGGAGGTCGCTCCGCGTCTCGTTGCGGAGCCGGAAGCTCGCCGTCGCGCCGGCCGGGTCGAGAAGCGGATCGAGGACCCGCACCCCGGTGATCACCATCGTCCCCTCAACGGCCGCGACGAAGGTGGGACCCCGGGTCTCCAGCGGCAGGACCCCCCCCTCGGGGCGCACCGGCTCGGCGGGGGCCGGGCGCGCGGGCGGCCGCGTCTCGGGGTCGCCGTCGCCCGAGGTGCCCGTGGCCCCGCACCCCGCTGCCGCCGCCGCCGCCAGGACCGTCACCCGGAACCGCATCCCGCCTCCTCGCACTCCGCCGCACGTCACGGAAACCTCCGAATGTAACCATCGTGTCTCGGCCGGGGAGCGAATCCCGCGTCGCGGGGGACTGGCAGACACACGGCGGGCGGGGCAAGCCCCGCCCCTACCAAGGCCCCGGTTCCACCGCCGTTGTAGGGGCGACCCTTGGGTCGCCCGCCGTTCACTGGTCCCGCCTTCGCCAATCGCCGTAGCCCCAGCGCAGGACGGCGAGCATGAACACGGGGGACGCCGCCATGATGGTGGCGGCGACGGCCGTGTTGCCGAGGGAGATGGCGAGGAGGGAGAGCCAGACCCCGAGGTAGGGTCCCGCCAGCGTGGCCAGGACGGCGACGCGGACGCCCTCGCGGTCCCTGAGCGCGGTCCGGAGTTCGCCCATCCGTCCGCGCGCCGCCGTGATCCCGAAGAGGGCCACGCCCGCCACCACCATCCGGAGGAGCGTCCCGAGCAGCGGGGCCACGGCCGTCCCCGAGAGCGCGGCGCCGTCCGGGTCCAGCCGGGGCGCGAGGCCCGCCCACTCCGCCATCCGCGACGCCGCGGGCGCGGACCCGACGCCGGCCTTGGCCAGGACGAGGCCCCCCGCCTGGCAGAGCGCCCCCACCGCGGCGAGGAGGAGCCCGCGCGCGAGGTGCGGGTGCGGGGCGCCCCCGGCCGCGCGCTCCGCCTGCACCCAGGCGACGCCCGCCATCGTGAGCGCCATGCCCGCGATCGCGGCCGGTCCGATCGACTCGCCGAGGAGGGGGACCGCGAGGAGGGCGACCACCCCCGGGACGAAGGTCGTCGTGAGGGCCGCGCGGCGCGCCCCGAGGAGGACGAGGGACTCGAAGTAGGCCGCGTCCCCCATGGCCAGCCCCACGACCCCGGAGGCCGCCAGCAGCGCCGCCTGCCGGGCCGGGAGCGACCAGGCCTCCCCGAGCACGAGCATCGTCCCCCCGAGGAGCGCCACGGCGCCGGCGAGCCGGAGCCGGTTCAGCCGGTCCGACCCCAGCCGGCGGCTCGCCTCGGCCAGCCAGACCCCGCTGAAGGCCCAGCACACCGCCGTCCCGAGGGCGGCCGCCTCGCCGGCGTGGGGGAAGGGGGCGGACACTTGTCGTCAGCGGTCCGTGAAGGCGCGGTGCCAGAGCTCCAGCGACGCGAGCGCCCAGAGCCTCCGGGCATCGACGTCCTCCGCGTCGAGGAGGGCCTCCACGGCCTCCGGGCGGGCGATCCCGCGCCGGCGCGCGGCCGCGTCGAGGAGGAGGTCGCGGAAGAAGCCCCGCAGCGGGCCCCTGGCCCAGAGGGCGAGCGGGACCGGGAAGCCCATCTTGTCGGTGCGCGCGAGCGTGGCCGGCGGGACGAACGGCCCCGCCGCGGCCCGGAGCAGCCCCTTGAGGCCCCCGCCGCCGAACCGCACCGCGGGCGGGGCCGCGAGCGCGCGCTGGAGGACCTCGCGCCCGAGGAGCGGGACCCGGGCCTCGATCCCGTGGGCCATGCTCGTGCGGTCCTCCACGTGGAGGAGCGCCGGGAGGAGGGTCCGCCGCTCGAACTCCGCCATGCGCTCCCGGAGGCCGCCGCGCGCGGGGAAGGCCGCGTCGAACCGCTCCCGCGGCCGGGAGATCTCGAGTTCGCGCGCCAGATCGACCCGCAGGAGACCGCCCATCCCGCCCCCGCGGTACACGAGCCCGAAGAACCTCTCCTCGGCCGGGGGGAAGAGGTCGGGCCCCGAGAAGGCCCGGGCGAGGAGGGGCTCATAGCCCCGGAGCGCGCCCAGGTGCGGGAGGAGCTCGAGGAGCGTTTCCGACTCCCCCGCCGCCGCGCGCCGGAGGGCCTCGCCGAACTCCACGACGAGGTGGCGCGCGTAGCCGCTGAAGAGCTCGTCCCCCCCCTGCCCGCCGAGGACGACGCGCACCCGGCGCGAGGCCTCCCGCGCCACGAACCAGGACGGGATCGCCCCCGGCCCCGCCATCGGCTCCCCCAGCGAGCGCATGATCCCGGGGAGCGCCTCGGCGACCTCCCGCGGGGAAACGACGACCTCGTGGAGATCGACCCCCAGCGCCGCCGCCGCGGCGCGCGCGTGCGGCCGCTCGTCGAAGGCGGGGCCCTCGTCGAAGGCGCCGTGAAAACAGGGGACTCTCCCCGCCAGCGCCGCCACGACCGTGGAATCGATTCCCCCCGACAGGAACGCCCCCACCGGGACGTCGGCGCGCAGAGCCCGCGACACGGTGCGCTCGAGCGCGCCCCGGAGGTCCTCGGCAGCCTCGCGCGGGTCCGCCGGGCCGCTCGCGGGTTCCGGCGGAGCCCACCACTCCCGCTCGCGGATCGACCCGGGGTGGATGTCGAGGAGGGAGCCGGGGGCGAGCCGGCGGATCCCCTGGAACAGGGTCCGCTCCGAGAGCGGGACCTGGAAGGCCAGGTACTCGAGGATCGCCTCCCGGTCCGCGACCGGGCGGCCGGGGAGCGCCGCCAGGATCCCGGCGGGCTCGCTCGCGAACAGGACCCGCGGCCCCTCCCGCGCCCAGTAGAGGGGCTTCACCCCGCTCGCGTCCCGCGCCAGCACGGTCCGCCGCCGCCGCGGGTCGTGGAACGCGAAGGCGAACATCCCGTCGAGCGCCGGGAGCGCGTCGAGGCCGCGGCGCACGAGGAGCCGGAGCAGCACCTCCGTGTCCCCCGCGGTCGCGAAGGCCTCCCCCTCCGCCTCCAGCGCCGCGCGGTGCTCCCGGTAGTCGAGGATCGCCCCGTTGAAGGTGAGGTGGCACCCGGTCGCCCGGTCCCCCATGGGCTGGCGGCTGCGCTCGGGGTCGAGGATGGCCAGCCGGCAGTTGCCGAGGGTGACCCCGCCCGGGAGCGCCGCCACCGCGGTGTCGTCGGGCCCGCGGTGCCGCAGGGCCGCGAGCATCGCGCGGACCCGCTCCGCCTCGGGGGGCCCGTCCCCCTCGAGGTAGAGCACCCCCGCGATGCCGCACATGGGGGGGCGAGCCTACCCGGGGGGCGGCGCGGGCGACGACGATCGCGGCCTCTACCCGGGTCCCCGCACGCGGGTGCTACGATCCGGGCGATG
>CAZKTF010000229.1:0-5840 GCA_964555565.1 uncultured Planctomycetota bacterium
GCAGCACCTGGTGGCCTCGTGACCTGTACCGGAACTTTCCGCGTGTGGCACTAGTGGCCATGAACCCTCCCGCGGTGCCGCAGAGGCTCGAGGACCTCCTCGAGACGGACCGGTTCGTCCGCGCGCTGGCGCGGAGCCTCCTCTACGGGGCGGACGGGGCCGAGGACGTGGCGCAGCAGGCCTGGGTCGCGGCGCTCGAGCGCCCGCCCCGCGAGGCGCGATCGCTCCGCTCCTGGCTCGCCACCGTGGCGCGGAACCTCGTGCGGCAGGGACGGCGGGCCGACGCCCGCCGGGAGGCCCGGGAGCTGGCCGTCGCTCGGCCGGAGGGGGTCCCCTCGGCGGAGGCCGTCCTCGAGAGGGAGGCCCTCCGCCGCCGCGTCGTCGCGGAGGTCCTCGCGCTCGAGGAGCCGTACCGAGCGGCCCTCCTCCTCCGGTACTTCGAGGACCTCCCCCCGCGCGAGGTCGCCCGGCGGCTCGGCGTCCCCGTCGAGACGGCCCGCACGCGGGTCCGCCGGGGGATCGAGCGCCTGCGCGAGCGGCTCGACGCGCGCGAGCGCGGCGGGCGCCGCGCCTGGGCGCTGGGGCTCGTCCCCCTCGTCCACCCTCCCCGTCCCGCGCCGGCCGGCCCCGCCGCCGCGATCCCCGCCGCCACGGGAGGTGCCATCCTCTTGACCACCGGGACGAAGCTCACCCTCGCCGCGGCCGTCGCCCTCCTCGTCGCGGTGCTCGCCTGGCCGCGCGGGGAGACGCCCGCGCCGCGGGTCCCCGCCCTTCCTCCCCCGCCTGCGACCCCCGCGGCGTCGGTCGCCTCCTCACCCGCGGCGGCGGCGCCCGCGCCGCCGGCGATCCCGGCGACCGCGGAGACGCCTCCTCGAGCCCCCGACCCCGAGGCCCCGGCCACGCTCGTCGTCCGCGTCCTCGATCCCGAAGGGGTCGCGTGTCCCGGCGCCACCGTCGTCCTCTCCCCCCCGGGCCGGTTCCGGCAGGTGGAGGGGGCAGCCGACGCCGCGGGGGAAGCGCGGTTCGACGGGCTCGCGGTCGGGCGGTGCCTGTTCGGCGCGCGGCCGCCCGCGGGCCGCGAGGGCCTGGCCGCGGAGACCCGCCACGCGACCCTCGCTCCCGGGGAGAAGTCCCGGCAGGAACTGCGTTTCGAGGAGGGCAATCCCGTCCGGGGCCGCATCCTCGACGCCGAGACAGGCCTTGCCGTCGCGGGTGCCCGGGTGCGGTTCTGGTGGCCCGAGTGGGAAGTCCGCACGCTCGCCGACGGGGACTTCGCGTTCCCCCCCGTCCCGAAGCGGGAGCGGCGGGCCTGGATCGTGTTCGTGGAGGCCGAGGGGTACGCCTGGACGCGGGCGACCGGGAGGAACGACGACCCCGCGCCGATCACCGTGAGGCTCGAGCGCGGGGCGCGGTCGGTCGTGAAGGTCGTGGACGAGGGGGGCCGGCCGCTCGCGGGCGCGCGGGTCCGAGTGCACGACCTCAACTTCCTCTGGGAGCCGCGCGCGGAGGGGAGGGCGGACGAGGACGGTCGCTGCGTCTTCGACCACCTCCCCGCCGCACCCGCCTGGGAGGGGGTCGTGATCGCCACGGACGCGCAGGGCGAGCGGCTGGGGACCCTCCGGACCTTCCCCAACCTGCCCGAGGGGGAACGGCGGGAGATCCCGGTGACGGCGCGGCCGCGGACCGGACGCGCCGAGGTGCAGGTCCTGCGGGAGGGGGACCGGCCGGCCGGCCGGAGGGTCTTCCTCTGCCTCTACCCCCCGGACTGGGTCCACCGCTGGCTCCTGGATGGCAAGGTGGCGAGGGACGCGCTCGGCCGATCCAACCTCCCGGGGGAGTTCGTCTTCCAGGCGCGCACCGACGGGCACGGGATCGCCCGCTACGAGGGCCTCCCCCCCGGCGAGTACCTGGTCGAGGTTCCCGGGGTGGGAGACCGCTCCTGGGCGCTCGAGGTGGGCGACGCGCCCGCCCGCCTCGACCTGCGCCTCGACGAGGCCCTCCCCGAGGAGCACGTCGTCCGCGGAGTCGTGCGGGGCCGCGCGGGGCCCCTCGCCAACCTCGCGGTCCACCTGGTCGCCGGGAAGTCCGTCCTCGGGTGGGCCATGACGGGGCCCGACGGGAAGTTCTCAGTCCGCACGCGCGAGTGGCCCCCCGACCGTCTCGTCGTCTGGGTCCCGCAGGGTGGGGGCGGCCCGGTGCGGCGCGACGAGTTCACCCTCCCCAACGACCTTTCCCAGGAGATCGACCTCCGCGTGGACTGACCCCGCCGTTCGCACGCGGGCGTAGAATCGCGCTCGTGCGGGTCCGGGGCCTGGCTCTCCTCGCGGTCGCGTCCGCGCTCCTGGCCGGCAGCGCGGGGGCGGAGGATCCCCCGGACGGCCTCAAGCCCGCCGCACCCGCCACGAGGCGGGACCCCGACTTCCTGAAACGCGTCAACCACGCCATCGAGCAGGGGCTGCAGTGGCTCCGCGGCCAGCAGCGCCCCGACGGCTCCTTCGCCATCACCGCCATGGAGCGCTGGCGCGCGGGGCAGGGGGAGAACCTCGGCCCCACCGCGCTCGGCGTCTACACGATGCGGGCCTGCGGCGCGCCCATGGAGGACCCCGCCGTGAAGCGCGGGCTCCAGTGGCTCCGCGAGCGCTGGGGCCACGGGCGGAACCCGACGCTGCACGACAACTACGGGGTCTCGCTCACGGTCCTCGCACTCGAGGCCCACTACGCGGGAGACCGGGGGGCGGACGCCGACCAGGACCGCTACGGCCGCACGGCGCGCGCGGGGGGGCGGATCCCGGACCCGGACCTGGAGTGGCTCCGGGAACTCGTACTCTGGCTCACGGCCGCGGAGACGAAGGTCGGGGCCTTCTCCTACGGCTCCCCGGCCCACGGATCGACCCACGACCACTCGAACACGCAGTTCTCCCTCCTGGCGCTCAAGGCCGCGCGCCGCTGCGGGGTGCCGGTGGAACCCCAGGTCTTCCGGAAGTCGCTGGACCACCTCCTCGACGCGCAGGAGAAGGCAGGGCCCGAGGTCCCGCGCCTGGAGGACGCCGGGGTGGACGAGGAGCGCTACGGGACCGCGCGGAGGGTCGTCGGCAAGGACCGCGCGCGCGGCTGGGGGTACTTCGACGGGTCCGCCGCCACGGGCTCCATGACCTCGGGCGGGGTCTCCTCCCTCGTCATCTGCCGGAGCGAGCTCCTCGGCGGGAAGGGGTACCCGGAGTCCCTGGACCGCCGCGCCGAGGCCGGGATCCGCGACGGGCTCGCCTGGCTCGGCCTGCACTTCACGGTCCGCGAGAACCCGGGTCCGCCGGGGGCCCCGATGATGCGCGAGGCCTGGCACTACTACTACCTCTACGGCCTGGAGCGCGCGGGCGTGCTCGCCGCGGTCGCCCTCATGGGGACCCGCGACTGGTACTTCGAGGGGGCCCGCTACCTCGTGGAGGAGCAGCGGGACAGCGGGGCCTGGTTCTCGCCCCTGTCCCTCGACGACCGCCCGGTGCCCTTCCCCGGCGCCGGCCCCGACGCGGTCACCGGGACCTACCTGGACACCTGCTTCGCCCTCCTCTTCCTCAAGCGGGCGACCTTCCGCGTGGGGCGCGGGACGGTGACCGAGGAGGTGTCCGACTCCCTCGACTTCTCGGGGGCCGGGAAGCTCGACGACGACGCCTTCCGCGACCTCTTCGGCGCCGTGTTCCGCCGCCACCTCGCCGCCTCCGAGGACGGCCGCGCCGGGACCTCCATCGACTTCGTCCGCATGGGGCCCCGCGCCATCCCGCTGCTCGTCCTCGCCCTCGAGGACGCCGAGGAGCCCCGCCGCGCCGCCGCCTCCGACGCTCTGCTGCGCACCACCGGCGAGACCCAGGGCTACCACCCCGCCGCCACCCCCGAGTCCCGCGCCGCCGCCGTCGCCCGCTGGGAGGTCTGGTGGATGGAGCGCAAGGCCACCCTCGCCGCCGACGCGAAGGCGGGGCGTTTTGGGGACGTCCGCAAGTAAGCAATTAACCGCGTCCCCATCTGAATCGCCGGGTCGGGGCGCCGGGTTAATTGCTTACTTGCGGACGTCCCCGCCGTGCGCCCCTACAATGGCCCCGTGCCACGGGGACGCGGACGGCGTTGGTTCGGAGGGGTCCTCGCGGGGACCCTCCTCCTCGGCGCGGGGACCGCCCGGGCCGGGGATCCCCCCTCCGCGCAGGACCCGGAACTCGCCAAGCGCGTGGACCGCGCGCTCACGGCCGCGGCCGCCTGGGTCCGCGGGAAGCTCCCCCTCGACGGCGGGAGGAACGAGGTCGGCTACGACCCGCGCGGGGTGCGCGCCATCGGGCTCTACGCGCTCCGCTCCTGCGGGGTCCCGGCCGACGACCCCACCGTGGTGCGCCTCCTGGAGGCGGTCCGGAGGGACTGGGACGACCAGGGGGGCACGGGCGGCGGCAGCACGAACTACTCCGCGGCCCTGGCGCTCCTCGCCCTGGAGGCCCACCTCTCGGGCAGAGGAGACGCGGCGGAGGACGACCGTCCTCCCGCCGACCGCGCGCGGCGCCTCGCGCCCGCCGACCAGGCGCTGGTGCGCCTCCTGGCGGCGAAGATCAAGGGATCGCAGGGCCCCCTCGGGGGCTTCGGGTACGCCCCCGGGACCGGCACCGGGTGGGGCGACCTCTCGAACACGCAGTTCGCGCTCCTCGGCCTCAAGGCCGCGAGCCGGCTCGGGGTGCGCGCACCGGACGGTGTCTGGCGCACGGCGCTCGCCTACGCCCTGGCCCTCCAGGAGGACACCGGCCCCGAGGTGGATCGGGTCGCCGAGGTGGGCGTGAAGGAGAAGGGCTACGGCACGACCACGCGCGCGGTCGCGAAGGACCGGGCCCGCGGCTTCAAGTACCAGCCCCGGGGCGGGGCCAGCGGGTCGATGACCGCGGCGGGCGTCGCCTCGGTCGTCATCTGCAGGAGCGAACTCCTGGGGACGGACTCCTACACCCGGGAGACGGACGCCCGCGCCGAGAAGGGGATCCGCGACGGGCTCGCCTGGCTGGGGCTCAACTTCGCGGTCCGCGGGAACCCCGGTCCCCCGGGGCCGCCCGGCCCCTCGAACCACTACTACTACCTCTACGGGCTCGAGCGGGCCGGGGTGCTGGCCGCCGTCGCCTTCGTCGGCCGCCACGACTGGTACGGGGAGGGGGCGCGGTACCTCCTCGACGCCCAGGACGAGGACGGCTCCTGGGACCCCTGGTCCGATTTCCGCCCGGTGCCGCCCCGCGGGCGCCGCCCGGCGGGGGTCGCGCCCCGGGGGAGCTTCCTCGACACCTGCTACGCGATCCTGTTCCTGAAGAGGGCGACCTTCCGGGTGGCCCGCGGGACGGTGACCGAGGAGGTGTCCGACTCCCTCGACCTCTCCGGGGCCGGGAAGCTCGACGACGACGCCTTCCGCGACCTCTTCTGCGCCGTGTTCCGCCGCCACCTCGCCGCCTCCGAGGACGGCCGCGTCGGGACCTCCATCGACTTCGTCCGCATGGGCCCCCGCGCCATCCCGCTGCTCGTCCTCGCCCTCGAGGACGCCGAGGAGCCCCGCCGCGCCGCCGCCTCCGACGCTCTGCTGCGCACCACCGGCGAGACCCAGGGCTACCACCCCGCCGCCACCCCCGAGTCCCGCGCCGCCGCCGTCGCCCGCTGGGAGGTCTGGTGGATGGAGCGCAAGGCCACCCTCGCCGCCGACGCGAAGGCGGGGCGTTTTGGGGACGTCCGCAAGTAAGCAATTAACCCATCCGCATCTCCGGGCCCGGAGGCCGGGTTAATTGGGACTGTAGCAAGGCCGTCGGGAGCGTAGCGAGGCCGCCGGCGACACGGCCGAT
>CAZKTF010000230.1:0-5802 GCA_964555565.1 uncultured Planctomycetota bacterium
GGTCCGGGAGGTCCCGCAGGAGGCTCGGGGGCCTGGCCGCGAGGTCGGCGGCCTCCCTCGTCGCCGCGGACGCGCAGCGCGCCGCCGCGCGGGACGACCGGGCGCTCGGGACGCTCGGCCGGGGGATCGCCGCCGGACGCAAGGCGCTGGCCGGGGCGGCCGCGGCGCGCGTCGCCCAGGGGACCGACCGGTTCGACCGCGTGCGCGCCGTGTTCGCGGCCTCCTGCAACACCGCCTCCTGCCACGGGTCCGCGGGGACGGCCGGGGGGCTCGACCTGGAGGGTCGCTACGCCTGGGGGGACCTCCTCCGGCGCGCGGCCGTCGCGGCCCCCTCGAAGCGGCTCGTCGTCCCCGGGGACCCGGACGCCTCCTTCCTCGTGCAGAAGGTGGAGGGCACCCAGGGCCCCGGCGAGGGGGACAGGATGCCCGCCCCGGGGAGCCCCCTCCCGGCGGCGGACGCGCAGGCGATCCGCGACTGGATCGCGGGGGGGGCGCCGCCGGCGAGCCCCTCGGACGTCGTCCTCAGGCCCCCGGCCTCCGGCTTCCAGGTCCGCGTCCCGGCCCTCCTCGTCCCCGCCGCGGGCGAGGTCCAGGTCGAGGTCCTCGGGACCGCGCCCTCGGGGGCGGACACGCTTGTCGGTCGCGTGGAGGCGCTGGCCGCACCGGGGGTGCGGGACCTCAACCTCTACGCGGCCCGGGGCGCGCTCGCCCCGGACGACCCCCGCAACCTCCCGGACGGGACCGTGCGCGAGACCTTCGACGCGGTCCCGCTCGTGAACTGGGCGCTGCGCGCGGCGGCCCCCCGGCGCGACCTCGACTGGACGCTCCCCCCGGGCACGGCGCTCCGCACCGGGGACGGGGCGCGGCTCCTCGCGCAGGCCCACTTCTCCGACGAGGGGGACCGGGGCGCGCCCGCCGGGGGGTGCGCCGTCTTCAACCTGCACGCGGTGGACCCGGGCGGCGTCACGACCCTCATGGGGACGATCGTGGGGCAGAACCGCGACGTCCTGGTGGCCCCCTTCAGCGATTCCGACTGGGACTTCGGGGCCACCTTCCAGTTCCTCTTCATGGCCGGCACCGTGGAGGTGCACGCGGTGACCGGGATTCAGCGTTCGCGCGGCCTCTCCCTCGAGGTGCGCTCCTGGGACGGGCTGAACAAGCGCCCGAACGCGTCCCCCGCGGACGGGGAGTTCGACCGGATGGGCCCCGGGAGCCGGCTCCACCGGGGAGATTCCTGGGAGGACCCGCCCTTCACCGCGCTCGCCCCGGGGAGCGCGGTCCTCCCGCAGGGCTCGGGCGTCGTGTTCCGCGCCGCCTACCACAACGGCACGGACGCGTACCTCCCCCACGGGCCGCGGTCGATCCCGAACGAGACGGCGACGATCGTCGCGTTCTTCACGCCGGCGCCCGCCGACGGCCGGACGCTCTACTTCCCGCTCCCGTCGCAGTAGTAGGGGCGGGGCTTGCCCCGCCCGCCGTTGTTGCGGCGGGCCTCCGCCCGCCGTTGCCGTCTACGGTTTCTTCGCCGCGGCGCGGATGAACTCCCGGATCGACGTTTCCCACTTCCCCAGCGTGCCCCTGGGGCCCGTGGCCTTCACGAAGTAGGGCCCGTCGGGGACCTCGATCACGGCGGCGATCATCCGGGCCCCCGCCTGATCCGCGAGCTTGCCGCTGCCCGGGCTCATCTCCGCGGTGTAGCGGCCGGTCACGTCCACGAGGGTCACCTTCCCCTCGAGCCCCTCGGTCATCTCCTCCTCCTTCTCGGAGTCCTTCTCGGCGAACTGCCCCTTCCAGCGGTCGATGTTGGCCCGGGTCCCGCCGCCTCCCCCCAGGAAGTGGAAGACCGCGACCTCCCCGTCGGCGGCGTCCCCGTCGGCCCGGGGGAGGCGGAACTGCGCGAGCCGCATCTTCGAACCCGGGGTCGTCGCCTCCCAGCCGTCGGGGGCGCGGAAGCGCCCGGAGTTCGGGACCGCGCCCGTGGCCTTCCCGTGCCCGGGGGGCGTCTCGATCGGCGGGTGGCCCGGAGGCATCGGCAGGGGCATGGGCCCCGGCCCGACCATCGGGGGCTGGATCCCGCGGGCCCCCGGGCCGGTGTTGCGCCCGCCGGCGGCGACGCCGCCGCCCTCCTCCCCCGACCCGCTGCACGCCGACAGCAGCAGCGCAGCCGCGACCCACGCCCGTGCCGTCCGCATCGCGCGATCCCTCCGTGGAGCCCCGGCGACCCGGTCCAGTCTCACCCGGGGATGCCGCGCGCGCGCAGGAACTCCGCCTGCTCCTCCAGCAGCCCCGAGGCGTCGGCGCCGGAGAGGTCCGCCCCCGCGAGGAGCGCGGGGTCCCGGCCCCCGGGGCCGCAGAAGGTGGTGCAGGCCATGGAGGCCGCGGCCACCCGCGTTCCGCGGAGGTCCGCCCCGGAGAGGTCCGCGCCGTCCAGGTCCACGCCGTCGAGGAGCGCCCCGCGGAGGTCCGCCCCCCTGAGGTCCGCGTTCGTCAGGTTGGCCCCGCGCAGGTCCGCCTCCCGGAGGTCCGCGCGGGCGAGCCGGGCGTCGCGCATCCGGCTCCCCGCGCAGCGGAACCCGCGCAGGTCGCGCCCCTCCAGCGCCGCGCCCCGGAGGTCGAGGCCCGCGAGGTCGCGCCCGGCCAGCAGGCGGGCCACCTCCCGCCGCGGGAGGTCGGGGAGCGCGTAGCGCTGCTGCTTCCAGGGGTCGGCGGCGTCGTGGTAGCCCGCCGTCCGCTCCCAGAACCCCGGCCGGTCCGCGTCGAGGAGCTCCACGAGCCGGAGCCACTTCACGCTCTTGTAGAAGTAGCGGGAGAAGAGGACCGAGCGGACGGGGCCCCCGTGGACGGGCTCCAGGGGCCGCCCCGCGAAGCGGTCGGCCAGCAGGACGTCCTCCCGGGCGAGCGCGAGGGGGAGCGAGGTGTCGTGCCCGCGTCCCGAGGCGAACCGCGCGAAGCGGGCCGCGGGGAGCGGCCCCGCCCGGTCGAGCAGGACGCGGAGCGCCACCCCCTCGAAGGCGGAGTCCGGGCGCGACCAGCGCGTGACGCAGTGGAGGGTCCCGGTGCGGGCCTCCCGCGGGAGGCGGCCGAAAGCCGCGAAGGGGATGGAGAGCGGGCGCTCCACGAGCCCGCGCACCTCCAGCCGCCAGGAGCCCGGGTCGAAGGGCTCCGGGTCGCGCTCGCCGACCACCGGCCACTTCCCGGTGCGCTGCTGTCCCGGGGGGAGCGCCTCGGACGCGGCCGCCGCAACCCCGGCCGCGCGCCGCCGCTTCATTCGATGTCTCCCGCCGGGCCCGCGGCCCCCGCGGGGGGGCCGGCCCTCGACGCGCCGTGCCGGCCCGGCTTGCGGCGCATCCTCGCGATGATCCACCAGGTGAGGAGTCCCAGCGCGATGGCGGCGATCAGGATGCCGTGGAAGAGCGAGAGCTCCTTCTTCGCCTTCGCGAAGTCGTGGAACTCCTTCCCGACGACGTAGCCGATGTAGATCGAGATCGGGACCGAGATGAGGAGCCTCAGGGAGTCCATGAGGATGAACTTCGGGTAGGAGACGCGGCGGCTCATCCCGGCGCTGAAGTAGGTGACGAGGCGCACCCCCGCCAGGAAGCCGGTGAGGAACACCGCCCACGCCCCGTACCGCTGGAAGAACCGCTCCGCCCGGACGCGCCGGGGGCGGGTCGCGATCTTCGACACGAACCCGATCGAGAAGATCCGCCGCCCCACGCGCCGCCCGAGCGTGAAGGTCATGAGGTCCCCGAGCAGGGCCCCCGAGGCGCAGACGAGCGTCATCTTGAGGAGGAGGACCTCGGCCGGCGCGCCCGCCGCGACCCGTTCCACGAGGACGTATCCCGCCCCGAGGAGGATCGGCTCCTCCGGCACGGGGAGCCCTATCCCGCAGAGGATGAGGATCAGGAACGCGAGCGGCTCCGCGTGGGCCTGGATGAGTTCGAAGACCCCCTCGAAGAGCGCGGCGAGGATCACGGGCGGGCCTCCCCGGCCGGGGCCCCGGCGCCGCCCTCCTCCTCCCCCTCGTCGAGGAGGAGCGCCATGGCGAGCGCCGCCGCGACGAGGACCGCCCCGAACCCGATCGAGCCGTGGGCGAGGAGGACGTCGGCGGCCCTCCTCCCCACGAGCCCCTGCGTCGGGAGGAGGACCAACGCCGCCCCGGCGGCGGCCAGCCCGAGGACGACCCACCGCGCGCGTCCCCGTGGCCGGCCCGCCGCGAGGAGGGCCGCGAGGCCCGCGTACCCGGGGGCGAGCATCTGGAAGTGGGGGTTGCGGCTCTCCGGCGAGACGAGGAGGAGGGCCGCCAGCAGCATCCCCGCCTCCAGGGCGAAGAGCGGTCCCCCCCGGGATTCCCCGCCCGCCGGGGGCGCCGTGGCCACCGCGGCCGCGAGGAGGACCAGGAACATGGCCGCCCACCAGGCCCGCCCGACCGCCGCCGGCTCCCACTGCCGGCCGCCGTTCACGAGGATCCCCTCCCCCTTCGCGATCCCCTCCTTCGTGAGGGTCAGGTTCTCCAGGTGCTCGTAGCGGGTGCGCGTGAGGTAGCGGTAGAGGATCGCCTTGAGGGACTGCCCCGCCGCGTGCACGGTGGTCGGCGTGGCCGAGGCCCCCGGAGGCGCGACCTCCTCGGTCACGAGGTGGTCCTCCTGCGCGACCCACTGCCGGAGGAGCCCGTGGTGCCCCGCGGGCCCGAGAACGACGGTCGGGACGAGGTAGCCGAGGACGGCCAGGGCCCCGAGCCCCCACAGGGCCGCGTTCCAGCGCCGCTTCCACGCGAACCACAGGAGGAGGACCACGGGCATGTGCTTGGCGACGGCCGCGCCGGCGGCGAGCAGGCCGGCCGCGCGGTCCCGGCCCCGGTCGAAGGACCAGAGCGCGCCGAGGGAGAGCCCGAAGGCGAGGCAGTTCATCTGCCCGAGCTTGACGTTCTCGACGTAGAGGGCCAGGAGCGGAAGGAAGGCCGCCGCCGCGGGGAGCCAGGCCAGCCGCCCTCCCGGGAGGAGGCGCATGGCCAGGGACGCGGAGAGGCCGATCCCCAGGACCGTGAGCCCGGCGCAGAGGGCGGACCAGGCCACGAAGGCGGGGCGGGGGGAGAGCGCCCCGAAGGGGGAGAGGAGCACCGCGAGCGCGGGGCTGTAGCGGTAGCCCCTCTCGGGGAGGTTCTCCGGGTCGTGCCACACGGCCGAGGAGAGGCGGGCCCCGTCGTCGTAGAGGAGCGACGCCCGGCCCGTCCAGGCGAGCGTGGCCGCCCGCTCGTAGCGGAGGAAGTCCCCGGCCGGGGGGGCCTCGCGCACCGCGGCCCGCACCCCCGCGGCCAGGGCGGCGGCCGCGACGAGGAGGAGGAGCAGGTTGCGGAAGCGGGGGGTCACGGGGCGGCCGCCGGTCCCCCGACGCTCCGCCGGTGGAGGACGAGGTTGCGGAAGTAGATGACGAGCCCGCAGACCTGGGCGAGGATGAGGACCGGCTCGTGCTTGGCGACCAGCGCCACCAGCGAGATGGCCGCCCCCAGGATCGAGAGCCACCAGAACGAGACCGGCATCACCACGCGCTTCATCCTCTCGGAGGCCCACCACTGCACGGCGAAGCGGGAGAAGAACACGATCTGTCCGACGAGGAGGACCACCTGCCACTTGTCCTGGGCGTTCTCGAGGATCTTGTCCAGCCAGCCCCCGTCCGCCGCGAGGAGGGTCATCGCACGAGCTCCTTCCGGTAGGTGAGGCGGTTCCTCTGCATCCAGCGGATCGCGCGGAGGTCGGAGAGCCCCTTCCAGAGCCGGTTCCAGATCCCGTACTTGCTCGCCCCCGC
>CAZKTF010000231.1:0-5801 GCA_964555565.1 uncultured Planctomycetota bacterium
CGGCCCGCTCGTGCTCGCCGCGGGCCGCCCGCGCCCGCCCGTTGAGGAGGGCCGCCTCGCCCCGTCCCCGGGCGCCCGCGGGGAGTCCCTCCAGGACGGCCAGCGCCCGGGCCGGGTCGTCCTCCACGAACTCCTCGAGGGACTCGAGCGCGGCGCCCGCGTCCCCCGCGAGCGACGCCGCGCGGGCGTGCGCCTCCAGGGCGTCGAGGCCGCCGTCCTCCGCCTTCCCCCGCGCCGCGAGGGGGAGGAGGTCGGCGGCCGCCGCCGGCTGGGCCTTCAGCGCCCGGAGGAGGACGCCCGCGGCCTCGCTCCCCCGCCGCGCGGCGAGGAGCGCCCCGGCGAGGACCCGCGAGAGGCGCACCGGGACCCGCCCCGCCTTCTCGAGGTCCGCGGCGAGGCCGAGCGCGAAGGCGGCCGCGTCCCGGGGGCCCCCGAGGATCTCCTCGAGGAGCCGCACGCCCGCGTCCGGGTCCCGCCGGCAGATCGCCACGACGCCGGTGCGCGCGTCCTCCATCAGCCCCCGCCGCACGCGGACCTCGGCCAGCGCGCTCTGGGCCTCCAGGGAGGCCGGCTCGCGGGCGGCCAGCGCGGCGAGGAAGGTCTCCGCGAAGGCCAGGTCCTCGGCCCCGCCCCCGGCGGCGACCTCCGAGGCCCGCGCCACCGCCTCCGCGGTCCGCCCCTCCCGGGCCTCGAGGAGGGCGAGGCCGAGGAACCCGCCGCGGCGGTCCCCGCTCCCCGCGATCATCTGCTCGCACTGGCGCTTCAGCGCCGAGCGCGCCCCGTCCCCCCGCTCCAGGATCCGGCCGGCCCGCTCCGCCGCGGCCCCGAGGGCCTTGCGCTCCGCGTGGACCCGCCAGGTGTGGAGCCAGACGCTCTCCGGCTCCGGCGCCGCGCGCTCCAGCTCCTCCAGGACCGGGAGGAGCCCCCCGGCCCGCCCGGGCTCCGTCTCCAGAAGGAGGAGGAGGTCCGCGACGGCCCGCTCCGGCTGCCCGAGGGAGCGGAGGACCTCGGACCGGAGGAGGAGGACGTCCGGGTCCCGCGGGGCGAGCGCCGCGGCCCGCTCGGCGGCCGCGAGCGCCCGCGGGGCCCGTCCCCGGGCGAGGCGCTCCCGGGCCTCGGCGCACCAGTCGTGCGCGTCGCGGCGGCGGAACAGGGAGCGGATGGCGTCGAAGAAGCCCACGAGAGGAGTATCGCCGTCGGGAGCGGCCCGACGCAATGGGGGTCTAGCCGCCCTTCAGGGGCCTCCCGCAGGAGCCGCAGAAGTGGGCGTCCCGGTCGCTCGGGTGGCCCTCGGGGCAGAACGCGAACAGGTCCGAGGCCTTCGCCTCCCCGCGGCAGAAGTGGAGGAAGGTGCCCCCGATCCGGATGACCTCGCGGTCGCGGAGCAGCGCCCGCCCGCTCACCTTCTTCTTGCCGAGGAAGGTCCCGTTGCGGCTGTCGAGGTCCACCACGTAGAAGCGCCCGTCGGCCTCCAGGATCTCGGCGTGCTCCTTGGAGGCCATCGAGTCCGGGATGAAGATCTCGTGCTCCGGCTTCCGCCCGATGGAGATCCGGGCGCGCCCCACCTGGTGCTCGTGGAGCTCCTCCCCGAGGTTGACGAAGACCTTGGCCCGGGGCGCGAAGGGGCGGTTGCGGGGGAGCGGGGAGCCGTCCTCGGCCACCGGGCCGTGGGGGAAGACCGCGACGCGCGGCGGGTTCCGCGGGCCGGCGGGCTCCGTGCGGGGCTGCGGCGGGGCGGGAGGGGACGGCGCCCGGGGCGGGGCCGCCGGCCGGGGGGCCCCCGGGGAGGGGGGCCGGGAGGGCGCGGGGGCCGCCCTCTGCTCCGACTCCCCCGCGGGCCGCGGGGCGAAGGCGGGGGGCGCCTCCTCGCCGCGGGCGTAGGGTTCCAGGGCCTCCGCCACGGCCTGCATCGAGGAGGGCCGCCGGTCCGGGCGCTTCGCGAGCATCCCCGACACCAGGGCGTCGAGGCCCGAGGGGATGCTCAGCTCCGGCCTGCGCTTGCGGACCGAGGGGACCTCCTTCTGGATGTGGGCGACGATGAAGTCCTTGGGGGTCTCGCCGGCGAAGGGGAGTTCGCCCGCGAGGCACTCGAACAGGACCACGCCGAGGCAGTAGACGTCGGTGCGCGGCGTCAGGTCGGGGGAGGCCGTGGCCTGTTCGGGGGACATGTACTGGGGGGTGGCCCAGATCTCCCCCTTGCGGGTGAGCGTCATCATCTTCGGCGTCTCCTCGTCGGTGTCCGGGGACTTGAGCTTCGCGATGCCGAAGTCGAGGACCGTGACGTGGTCCTTGTCCCCCACCACCACGTTCTCGGGCTTGATGTCGCGGTGGATGATGTTGCGCGCGTGGGCCGCGGCGACGCCGCGCGCGACCTGCTGGATGATCCGCGCGGCCCGCGCGACGGGGAGCTCGCCCGGGGCGAGGAGGTCGCGGAGGCTCTTCCCCTCGGCGAACTCCATCACGTAGTACGGGAGCCCCCCCTCGGGGTCCATGTCGCGGTCGATCCCGAAGTCGTCGATCCGGATCACGTTGGGGTGGCGGATCTGCTGCGCGAGCTGGACCTCGCGCTCGAAGCGCCGCACGAGGACCTCGTCCGCCCCGGGCTTGAGGATCTTCACGCAGCGGATCATCCCCATCTTGGCGTGGACGACCTGGAAGACCTGCCCCATCCCGCCCTTGCCGATGCGGCGGACGATGCGCCAGCGTCCCTCCAGGAGGGAGCCGAAGATCCGGTCGTCGTCCAGGTCGATGGCCATGCGGCCCCGTGGCGCCCCCATCCTCGTCCCGGCGCGCCCACGCCGGGGTCCCTCGTCGGGATCCGCAGAGGATAGAGCGTGCCGCCGGGGGCCGCCCCGGGATTCCCGCCAGGGACGGGGGCGAGGGTACGGGCAGGGGCAGGGGACCCTGCGCGCGCTACTTCCGGAGGACCCGCTCCCCCTCGGGGCCGTAGACCACCCGGAAGCCGAGCCAGCGCGCGCGGGTCCCGGCGGGGACCTGCCGGCGCTCGTGCACGTCGATCGCCCGGTAGACCGGCTCGGAGGGAGGCGCGGTCCCGGCGGGGAGCGGCTTCGCGGGGGGCTCCTTCTCCCGGACGAGGGTGGGCCCCGGCGGGTCCCCGGGCGGGCGGTGGTAGAAGGAGCCCCCCCGCACGACGAGGAGCGGCTCCTTCCCCGGCCCCAGGGGCGGATCGATGATCGCCAGGGACTCCTCGATCGCCGCACCCGGGTCCCCGGGGCGGGGCTCGCTCCAGGCGTCGAGGGTCCACTCCGAGACGCCGCCCAGGAAGTTCACGGCCCCGCCCGGGGCCGCGTCGAGGAAGTTCGCCCCGGGCCTTCCCGGGCGCGTCCAGAGGCCGGCCCAGGCCGTGCCCAGGACCCGGGCGATCTCCCCGAACTCCCGGTCCGGCCCGGGGTCGGGGGTGCCCCGGAAGCGGGCCGCCTTCTCCCACTCCGCCTCCGTCGGGAGGCGCCCCCCGCGGAAGCGGGAGAAGGCGTAGGCGTCCCACCAGTCCACTCCCCGCACGGGCTCGTCGTCGGAGAGGGGGGCCACCGCGGGCTCCCGCGCCCCCGGCGCCTTCTTCGAGGCCGGCTCCGCCGGGTGGACCAGCAGCTCCGCCAGTTTCGGGTCGGCGATCTTCTGGAGGTACTCGCGGTAGGACCCCGCGTTCACCTCCCCCTTCGAGACCCAGAACCGGCGCACGAGGACCCGGCGCGCCGGGAGGACCGTCACCCGGACCGGCTTCCCGCCCACGTCGTGCGGGGTCTCCGCCGTGGGGAGGATCGGCCTCTCGGGCCCGAGCCGGAAGGGCCCCCCGGGGACCTCGACGACCCCCGTGCCGCCGAGGTCGGTCGGCCGCTGCGCGACCGCCTCCTCGCGCAGCGCGGCGAGGAGCTCCGCCGCCCTCGCCTCCACGTCCCGGGGGCGGATCTTGAGGTACTCGTTCAGGAGACCGAGGGTCGTCTCCCGGCCCTTCACACGGCGCGCCACGAGCGAGGCCTCCCAGAGGGCCTCGGGCCGGCGGGCGTAGCCCTCGCGGTCGAGGAGCGTCTGGTAGACGGCCCAGGCCCGGTTCCAGAGCGGCTCCGCCTCCTCCCGGGCGCCGGCGGCGTCGCGGGCCTCCGCGGCGAGCCGCAGCGCCCGCGCGTAGAGCAGCCGGTCGTCGGGCTTCACGCGCTTCACGAGGACGTCGTCGTCGATCCCGCGGAACCAGTCCACCGCCTTCGCGGGGTCGCGCCCCAGGTCCGCCAGGCGGGCGCGGAGGACCCGGTAGCGGACGTCGTTCTCGACCGCGGGACGGACCTCGCGCGCGAGGTCGAGCCAGAGCGCCGCCTCCTCCCCGCGGTCGGGGACCGCGTCGCCGCCGCCGGGGCCCGCGGCCGTGGCGAAGAGGGGCTCCGTCCGGCGCGTGAGCAGGACGTCGGCGAACTTCGCCTGGAGCTCCTCCCGCACCGAGGCCCTGGACTCCGCGGGGATCTCCTGGAGGAGCCCCGCCACGCGCCGGACACGCGGGAGGTCCCCGGGCCCGCCCGTGTTCACCCAGGCCCTGAGGACCGCCTCGGCGAAGTCCGCCCGGACCCGCTTCCCCTCGTCGGCCGGGAGGAGGTCGGGGCGGGCCTTCTCGTACCACCAGAGGGCGGAGTCGGCCTTCGCGGAGGGCCCCTCGACGCAGGTGCGCGCCTGCTTGAGGAACTGCTGCTGGTCGAGGCGGCGGCGGGCCGCCACGACCTCCTCGGGGAGCGGCTGCGCGGGGGGGCTCCCCGGGGGCGGCTCCAGGTTCGCGAGGATCTCCTCGGCCCGCGCCCAGTCCGCCTTGTCCATGGCGAGCGAGGCGAGGGCGGCCCGCACGAGCGGGTGGTGGCGGATCGCGTCGTTCTCGTACTTCGGCGGGAGGGCCTTCTGGTCGCGGATCTCCTGGACCACGATCGCGGCCCGGTTCTCCGCGTCCTCCTCGAGCGGGACGTCCACGACGGACGGGTCGTCGAGGAGGTGGATCGGCTGGGTGGCCTTGCGGTAGCCGGGGGCGGCGACCTCGACCTCGTAGGTGTGCCCGCACTCCAGAGGAGGCTGCCCCTCGCCGCCGAAGAGCACCCCGCCGTCCACCGCCTCCGCGCCGCGCGTGGCCATCCCGGTCCGCTTGAGGGTGATGGTCCCCCGGGCGGGCCGCACCACCACGCGGAGGCGCGCCGTGTCCCGGGCGATCTTCGCGGCCGGGGCCTCCAGGGGCAGGCCCCCCGTGTCCTCGGACACCGTGAAGGGGCCCGTGCCGCCGCGCGCGTGGAGGAGGCCCGCGTCGAACCGGTACTCCCCGGCGCAGACGAGCGGGGCCGGCTCCACCTTGATCATGCGCCCCTCGCCCGGCGCCGCCAGGTCCCCCGAGGCCACGAGGACGTCGCGGGCGGGACCCTCCGCGCCGGCCCGCGCGTCCACCTTGAAGAGACGCCAGGAGCCGTAGACCGCCGCGGGCCCCTCCCCCCGGACGGGATCGTCGAGCCCGACCGGGACCTCCACCCGGAAGAGCAGCCTCCGGAACGCGGCGGCGGGGAGCTCCCCGGGTTCGGGAGGCAGCGGGTCCGCGTCCCGCCCGGTGATCGCCCGCACCCACCCCGGGAGCCTCCACTTGTCCAGGTGGCCGGTCCATACGAGCGCGTAGAGGGAGCCGGCCGCGAGGAAGCCCGCGATCGCGAACACGGAGACGGGGCCCCCGACGCTCCAGGCGCCGCGCGGCCGCGCCGCGGGCTTCGCGGGAGCGGCGGGGGCCGCCGGAGAGGGGGCGGGCTCCTCGCGCAAGGGGGCCGGCCTGG
>CAZKTF010000232.1:0-5769 GCA_964555565.1 uncultured Planctomycetota bacterium
CGGCCGCCCCCGCGCCCCCGCCCCCCGGCGTCGGGCCGGACACCCGGGTCCCCGACCTCCTCCACGCGCATCCCGGGGCCCGCGCGATCCTCGACCGCCACGGGCTGCGCGGCTGCGGCGGGACGGGGGGACCCGCCGAGACGCTGGCCTTCTTCGCCCGCGCCCACGCGGTCCCGCTGGAGGAACTTCTGCGCGAGGTCCGGGCGGAGGTCCTCCGCCCCGCGGAGGCGTCGCGGGACGCGCCCGCCCCCCGGCCCGAGGACGCGATCCACCGCCGGTTCTTCCGGGCGGGAGTGCTCGTCACGCTCACCGCGGGCGCCGCCTGGGGGGCGGCGCTCCTGCTCCGCATCGCATGGGGCGGGGGTTTCGGGGCGGTGACGATCCCGGAGGTGAACGCGCACGGCCACGCCCAGGTGATGGGCTGGCTCGGGCTGTTCGCCATGGGCTTCGGGTACCAGGCCTTCCCCCGGTTCCTCGGGCTCGACCTTCCCTGGCCGCGCGCGGCCCTGGCCTCCTTCCCCCTGATGCTCGCCGGGATCGTGCTCCGCGTGGCCGGCGAGGCGTGGGTCGGGGGCGCGGCAGGGCTCGCCGCGGGGGTCGCGGGGGCGGCCCTGGAGACGGCCGCGGCCGGGGTCTTCGCGGCGGTCGTCTGGCGGGTGACGGGCCTGGCGGGCGCACGGGCGGGGCTCTTCGGCCGCTGGGTCCGGCTCGCCTCGGCCTGGTTCGTCCTGTGCGCGGCCGGCGAGGGGGCGCTCTTCGTCCTCACCGCCACGGCCCCCGACGCCGCGACGCTCGTGTCGCGCGTGGCCACCTGGCAGCCGGCCCTGCGGGACGCCGAGCTCCACGGGTTCGCGCTCCTCCTCGTCCTCGGCGTGGCGGGGCGCTACCTCCCGGCCATCCTCGGGCTCCCCGCCCCGTCTCCCCGCGCGCAGGGCTGGATCTTCCGGCTCGCCTCGGCAGCGGCGGCGGTCGAGATCGCCGCGTGGCTCGGGTACCGCCTCCTCGGGGTCGGGGCCCTCGCCCGCGTGGCCTGGGGGGGAGGTCTCCTCGTCCTCGCCGCCGCGCTCCTGGCCGCCACGGGACACGGGGTCTTCCGGCGGGCCCCGGAGCGCCACCGGGGACTGCCCTTCGTCCGGGCCGCCTTCGCCTGGCTGCTCCTCTCGTCGCTCATGCTCGCGTTCCTGCCCTTCTACGCGCGGGCCCTCGGGACGGGGTTCCCCCACGCCTGGGCGGGGGCCGCGCGCCACGCCGTCACCGTGGGGTTCTTCTCGATGATGATCGTGGGCGTCGCGGCCAAGGTCGTCCCCACGCTGGAGGGAGCGGACCCGGCACGGCTCCCGTCGCTCCTGCCGGTGTTCCTCCTCCTGAACCTCGGCTGCCTCGGACGGGTCGTCCTCCAGGTGCTGACCGACGCCCACCCCTGGGCGTTCCGGGCGGTCGGGTTCTCGGGGCTCCTCGAGGTGACGGCGCTCGCGCTGTGGGGGATCCCGCTCCTCGGGCTCATGGGACGGGGGGTCGCCCGCGCGCCGGCCGGGCCCGTGGTCGCGATCGGCCCCGACACGGTGGTCTACGACCTCCTGGAGAGCCGACCGGCCGCGCTGGAGGTCCTCGTCGGGCACGGCCTCACGCCGCTGCGCAACCCCGTCCTGCGCGCCACGCTCGCGCGCGGCGTCACGCTCCGGAGGGCGGCCGGGATCGCCGGGGTGCCCCTGGAGCGCCTGATCGACGAGCTGGAGCGGATCCCGTGACCCCCGTCACCCCCGCGCGTTGTCCGGCCGCCTGACGGGCGTCAGGCCCCGCGGGAGGTGACCCGTGAGCACAGGCGCCGCGCCGTCGGAAGACCCGCCCGGGACCCCCGCGCGGGACGCGTCCCCCTGGACCTCGCCGCTGCTGGTCGCCACGCTGGGCCTCGTCGCGTACCTCGCCCTCTCGGGGGTCTGGGTCCTGATCGACCCCCGGAGCGGGGCGGGCCAGATGCAGGTCCTCGTGCACACCGTCGCCGGGCTGGCCGCGCTCGTCCCCTGGGGCTGGTACCAGGCGCGCCACTTCCTGGTGACCTGGCGGCGCCCCCTCTCCCACCACCTCGTCCTCGGCTGGGCCTCCGGGGTGGTGCTGCTCGGCGCCATGGCCTCGGGCGTGGTGGTGACCGTCCAGGCCGCTTCCGGCCCCGCGGTGGGCCCCCTCTGGCACCAGGTCCACCTGGCCACGGGGCTCGCCACCCTCGGGCTCGTGGCGCTCCACACCGGCGTCGCGGCCGTGCGGCCGCGCGCGCGCGCGGCGTCGCCCGAGAGCCTCCGCGCCTGGCTCCGGGCGGGGGGGGCATGCGCCGCGGGGCTGGCCCTGGCCGCCGCCGCCGGCGCCGCGGTCCCCGTCCCCGACGCGGCCTCCCCCTTCCCGGAGGGCTACCGCCGCCCCTTCGGGGAC
Source organism: uncultured Planctomycetota bacterium (assembly GCA_964555565.1). Taxonomy (GTDB): domain Bacteria; phylum Planctomycetota; class JAJSAM01; order JAJSAM01; family JAKLKS01; genus CAZKTF01. Next base: position 2,425 of record CAZKTF010000232.1, read on the forward strand.
TCCCCCTTCGCCCCGAGCCTCGCCAGGACCTCCACCGGCGGTGCCGTGAACCCCGCCGTCCTGGCCGGGAGCGCCTCCTGCGGCACGAGCGGCTGCCACGAGACCATCGTGAAGGAGTGGGAGCCGAGCGCCCACCGCTACGCCTCCCGCAGCCGCTTCTTCCAGGCCATCCAGCACGCGATGGCCGCCAACAACGGGCCCGAGTCCACGCGGTACTGCGCCGGCTGCCACGACCCCATCGCGCTCTTCTCCGGGGCCAAGAACCTCTACGACGAGGACCTCTCCTCGCCGGGCGCCGACGAGGGGGTCTCCTGCGCCTCCTGCCACTCCATCGCGCGGACCGACGTCCGGGGCAACGCCGACTACACGCTGGAGCCGCCCCGGCCCTACCTGTTCCAGGGGGAGTCCCGGCAGGAGACCCCCTTCCTCGCCCGGTTCCTCATCCGCGCCCTCCCCGACGCCCACCGCCGCTCCTACGCCCGCGACCTGCTGAAGACCCCGGAGCTGTGCGGGGCGTGCCACAAGCAGTTCATCGACGAGAAGGTCAACGGGGTGGGCTGGGTCCAGCTCCAGAACCAGTACGACAACTGGCGGAAGTCGCACTGGTTCCAGGCCGCCGCGGGCACCGACGGCAAGGTGGCGGACCCGCGGAAGACGCTCTCCTGCCGCGAGTGCCACATGCGGCTCACCCCCTCGGACGACCCCGCGGCGGGCGACTCCCAGGACTTCAACCGCTCGACCGGCGACGGGACGCACCGCAACCACCGCTTCATCGGGGCGAACCAGTGGCACCCCCTCCTCCACGGCCTGCCCGGGGCCGCCGAGCAGGTGCGGCTCACGGAGGAGTGGCTCCAGGGGAAGTCCCCCATCCCCGAGATCGCCGACCGCTGGGCCGCCGGCCCCGCGGTGGCGCTGGAGATCGAGGCCCCGGAGGCGGCGAGGCCCGGCGAGGAGGTCCCCCTCCGCGTCCTGGTCACGAGCAACAAGGTGGGGCACGACTTCCCCACGGGCCCGCTGGACATCATCCAGTCGTGGATCGAGCTGACGGTGACCGACGCCGCGGGGCGCGAGGTCTACTCCTCGGGCGCGGTGGACGCGAAGGGGTTCATCCAGGAGGGGGCGTTCATCTTCAAGGCCGAGGGCGTGGACCGGGCCGGGAACCTCATCGACCGCCACAACCTGTGGGAGATGGTGGGGGCGCGCTTCCGCCGCTCGCTCTTCCCCGGCGTGACCGACGCCGCGGAGTACCGGTTCGCCTGCCCCTCGACCCTGGCCCGCGCGGCGCCGCTCCCGCCGGAGCGCGAGCATCGCGTGGCGATCCCCGCCGGGGCCGCGGGGCCCCTCCGCGTGCGGGCCCGGCTCCGCTACCGGAAGGTGGACCAGACGCTCATCGAGTACCTCTACCCGGGCAAGGGGATCACGGCGCCCATCACCGACATGGGCACGGCCGAGGCGGTGATCCGGGTGGCGTCGCCGTGAAGCGCCGGACCGCCCTGGTCCTCCGCTGGGGCCTCGTGGGGACCGTGCTCGCGGGGGCCTCGGTCATGGCCGCGGCGCGCCTCACCGCCGTGGACTCGAGGCCGGTCCTCGCGGGGGACCGCTCCGTCGAGGGGCTCTCGGACGTGCTGGCCCGGGGGCTCCCGGAGGGGATGCCCCGGATCGCGCTCCGCGACCGGGCGCGGGAGGCGGGCCTCGTCCGCTCCCCGTTCCGGTGTGCGCGCACGCACGCCCTCCCGGAGGACATGGGGACGGGGGTGGCGATCCTCGACGCCGACGGGGACGGGGACCTGGACGTCTTCCTCGCCGGGAGCGGCCCCCTCGGCGAGGGCGGCCCGTGCCTCCTCTACCGGAACGAGGGGGGGCTGCGGTTCACCGACGTCTCGGCCGCCGCCCTCCCGCCCGTGAGCATCGTGGGGATGGGAGCCGCCGCCGCCGACGCGGACGGGGACGGGGACGTGGACGTCCTCGTGACCGGCTACGGCCGCAACCTCTTCCTCCGCAACCGGGGGGACGGGACCTTCGAGGACGCCACGGAGTCCTCGGGGCTGCGCGGGGGCGGCTTCGGCGCCTCGGCGGCCTGGGCGGACCTGGACGGGGACGGCCGGCTCGACGTCTACGTGTGCCGCTACGTCGCCTTCCGGGAGGACCCGGCGCTGCGCGCCTCGACGAGCCGCCAGTACGGGCTGGCGATCCCGGCCGCGCTGAACCCCTCGGTCTTCGCGCCCGAGCCGAACCTCTGCTTCCGCAACCGGGGGGACGGGACCTTCGAGGAGGTGGCGGAGAGGTGGGGGATCGCGAACCCGAAGGGGCGGAGCCTCGGGGTGGCCGCGGCGGACCTGGACGGGGACGGACGGCCCGAGATCTACGTGGCGAACGACGTCTCCGACAACGCGCTCTTCCGCAACCTCGGCGGCGGGCGCTTCGAGGACGTCTCCTACGCCTCCTGCACGGCCGACTACCGCGGGGCCATGGGGATCGCGGTGGAGGACGTGGACGGGGACCTCTGGCCCGACTTCTACGTCACCCACTGGATCGCCCAGGAGAACGCCCTCTACCGCAACGGGACCGGCTGGACGCGGCCCGGCGAGGGGCGCCGGCTGTTCTTCACCGACCAGGCGGACGCGCTGGGACTGGGGTCCACCTCGCTCGACACGGTGGGGTGGGGGGCGGCCTTCAGCGACCTCGACGGCGACGGGCGGATGGACCTGCTCGTGGCAACCGGGAGCACCTTCGAGGAGGAGTCCGACCGCGCGCGGCTCCGGCCGGAGCCGCCTCTCCTCTACTGGAACGCGGGGGAGGGGAGGGGCTTCTTCGAGGTCGCGCGGGCCGCGGGGCCGGACCTCGCGCGGCCCCGGGTGCTGCGCTCCCTCGCCGCCGGCGACCTGGACGGGGACGGGGACGAGGACTTCGTGGCCACGGTGCACGGGGGGCCGCCGCTGCTCCTCGTGAACGAGGCTCCCGGGGCGCCGCGGCTCACGGTCCGGCTGCGCGCGAAGTCCCCCGACCGCGCGGGCCGCGGCGCCCGCGTGGCGGTGACGGCGGGAGGGAGGACGCGCGCCCGCTGGGTCGGCGCGAGCCCCTCCTACCTCGCGACCTCCTCCACGGACCTGGTCTTCGGGCTCGGCGCCGCGGGGCGGGCGGGGCGGGTCGAGGTGCGCTTCCCCTCGGGCGCGGTGCGCACCCTCGAGGGCGCGGGGCCGGGGCTGCTCGTCGTGGAGGAGTGATGGTGCGCGCAGGGGTCGTCCTCGCGCTCGCGCTCGCCGGGTGCTCGGGCCCGCTCCCGGAGGACGGGCCGGCGGGGGGCGCGCCGCGGCAGGCGGAGGCCGCGAGGGTCGCCGACGCGGT
>CAZKTF010000233.1:0-5765 GCA_964555565.1 uncultured Planctomycetota bacterium
GGCCGCCGCCCGCGGGGCAGGTCGGGTCGGCGTCGCCCGCCGGCGCCCCGGCCAGCGTCCGCGCGTCGAGGAGGAGGCGCGCCGCCTCGCAGCGGAGCGCCGCCGCCCGGCCAAGACGCGTCTCCGCGGACGAGGCCCGCGCGAGGAACTCGTCCGGCACGACGAGGAGCGGTCCCCCCTCCGGCGCGGGGAAGGCGGACCGGGCGCGCACGTAGGCGGTCGTCCCCGCGATGCCGGCCGCCCCGGAGCCGCCGGCCGCGAGCACCCGCGCGCGGAGGCCGGCGGAGTTCGCGAAGACGGCCGTGCCGCCCTTCAGCGCGAAGAAGGAGCGGACGGAGCCGTCGTCGGTCGCGGCGTCGAGGCCGTCCACCCGGAACCGCGCCCGGGTCCGGTCCTCCCAGCCGAAGGAGGCCTTCCTCTCCGCGAGGAGGAGAGAGGCGTCCTCCACCTCGCACACCACCGCGAGCGCCGGTCCGCCCTGGAGGTCGGGGTCCCCGATCACGAGCGCCACGGAGCGCACGCCGGTCCGCGCCCCGGGGTTCGCCCCCCAGATGCTCGGGAGGAGGAGCCGGTCGAGGGAGCGCCGGACCGCGTCGCGCGCCCCGTCCCCCCCGTCCCCGCAGAGGCCGGGGAACGCGCGGGGGAGCGCCGCCGTGAGCGCGCGGACCGCGTCGGCGGCCTCCCCCACCGAGCGGAAGAACACCGCCGCGGCGTCCGCGGGGACCCAGGGGGCGAGCGGATCGACGGCCGGCGGGCGGGGGCCGTCCCACGGCCTGCCGCGCCGCGGCGGTTCCGGGAGGCGCGGGATGACCCCCGACGCCCCCATGGTCCGATCCCCGCGGAGGAGGCGCGCCGCGAGCCCGTCCACGATCGCCCGCCGCGGCGCCATCCCCCAGGAGACCGCCGCCAGCTCCGGGTCCCCCTCCGCGCGGAGGACCGACCCGGGACCCGCGGGGCCGGCGAGGGCGGCCTCGAAGGGGTCCGCGGGGGGATCGCCCGGCACGACGAGGAGCACGGCCGCGAGCGCGAGCGGGACCTTCCCCATCGGGCCCCCTACCCTGCTGCCGGGGCGCGCCGCGGGCGGAGGTAGGCTGTCGCCGCCTCCGCGGTGATCGACGCGGCGAGGACGAGGAGCACGATGGAGATCGACCCCACGAGGGGGTTCGTCCCCACCCGGAGCGCGCTCCAGGCGAGGGACCAGCCGGTCGTGGCGAGGAGGAAGAGCGCGGGCGCCGCCGCGAACCAGGACGGCCTCCCCTCCGCGCGGAGCCACACCGCCACGGCCATGAGCGTGAGCGCGGCGAGGAGCTGGTTCGAGGTCCCGAAGGCCCCCCAGACGTCCTTGTAGCCGTCCTCGCGGATCGCGAACAGGACGGCCAGCGCCGGCAGCAGCGTGAGCCCCGTGGCGACCGCGGCCCCGGCGCGGCCCCGGAACCCCGCCAGCTCCTGGAGGATGTAGCGCCCCAGGCGGGTGCAGACGTCCAGCGTGTCGTAGACGAAGGTCGTGAGCGCCAGCAGGCCGAAGGCGAAGCCCAGGTCGCGCGGGATGCCGAGGACCTCCGTGAACCCCGCGATCCCGTTGGCGAACACGGTGTCGGCGTCGGGCTTCGTCCCCGCGCCGCCCCGCGCGAGCATCATCACGCAGGAGAGCGAGATGACGGCGATGAGCCCCTCGAGGAGCATGCCCGCGTAGCCCACGGCCGGCGCGTCGGTCTCCCGGTCGAGCTGCCTGGAGGTCGTACCCCCGCAGACGAGCCCGTGGAATCCCGAACACGCCCCGCAGGCGATGGTCACGAAGAGGAAGGGGAGCAGCGGCGCGCCCCCGGGCGGGGACGGGTCGCCGGGGCCCGGCTCCCCGAGGAGGGCCGGGTAGCGGACCTCGGCGTTCCCGAACAGGAGCCCCACCACGCCCACCGCGAGGAACCCGTAGAGGAGGAACCCCCCGAGGTAGCCGCGGGGCTGGAGCAGCGCGCCCATGGGGAGGAGCGCCGCGACGAAGCAGTAGGCCATGATGAGGACGTGCCAGGCCCGCCGCTCGTTCACCCCGCGGAACGCCTCGGGGAGGACCAGCGGGGCCTCCCGCCCGAGCCAGATGATCGCGAGGAGCGCGAGCACCGAGATCACCGTCAGCGGGAGGAGCGGGACCCGGAGGCGGTTCATCGCGACGCCCACGACGACGGCCAGGGCGAGGTACATCACCGAGGAGGAGGCCACCGCGCCCCCGACGTCCTTCTTCACGAACTCCGAGGCCGTGAGGTCCGTGAAGGCGACGGTCACGTAGACGAGCGCGATCCAGACGAAGGAGAGGTACAGCGCCGAGGCCCGCCTCCCGAGGCGCGCGCGGAGGACCTCGGCGATGGACTCCCCCCGGTGGCGGACCGAGGCCACGAGCGCCGCGAAGTCGTGGGCCGCGCCGACGAGGACGCACCCGACGACGATCCACGCGAGCGCCGGGGCCCATCCGTACCAGAGCCCCGCGAGGATCGGCCCCGCGATGGGTCCTGCGGCCGAGATCGCCGAGAAGTGCTGGGCGAGGAGCACCGGCGCCTTCGCCGGGACGAAGTCCACCCCGTCGGCGCGCTCGTGGGCCGGGGTCGTGCGCCCCCCGTCGAGGCCCACCCACCGCGCGAGCCGCCGCGCGTAGAGGAGGTATCCCAGGCCGAACACCGTGAGCGCCGCAAGGCCCACCGGAGCCAGGGTCATTCAGAAAGTATAAGGCGACCCTTGGGGTCAGACCCCTCGCTCATGCCGCAACCGCTTGCCGCGTCCGCGTTTGCGACGTGGGCGTTTGCAAGTCGTTCCTGCTCCGCCTCGAGCCTACGGAAGCGTGCCGCGAAGGACGACGGTGGTGCCGTCACGGATCTCCAAGACCCGCCCGGACAGGGACCACCCATCGGGAGCGCCGCCGGGGAGCGCGTCACCGCGAGAGGAATCCAAGAGCAGGCGACCGTTGATCAGCGATCCGACCGGTGAGAATGTCCCTGAGGAAGGGGCATCCTCGACCCACGCCTCGTACTCTGGCCCTTCGGGGAGCCGCCGCGTGGCGATCGCGACCCTCGCGGACCCCGTGGAGGGGGAGGAGGACACCCTCACGCTCCCCCGCGGCCACGGGTAGCGCCCCGGCTCGATCGGCTCGAGGCGCGCACGACCGGAGAACGGCCCCATCGCGGGACCGGGAACGATCGCCCTGAGAAGGATCGTGCCTTCCGGATCCCGGACCTCGACCTTGCTCCCCGCAAGGTCGGCGAGAGTAGCGAAGCGGAGTCCATCGGGAGGATTCCAGTCTGAGACCCCGAGGCCGAACCCCCAGGTTCCTGCGAAGGGGGTGTAGGGCACCAGCGTGCCGAGCTCTAGGTATTCTCCCGTGCCCGGGCCTTCCTCCAGGAACACCACCGGGCGACCGCTTGCGGGCCAGTCCAGAAGGTAGGCCGTGAGACCCAGCGGCTGGGAAGGTCCGTATGGCCCCATCCCGATGAACCCCCGGGCGTCGGTGTCGGGACCCCCCGGGGGCCTCTGAAGGGCCACGAAGAGAAACGGCGCAACGGTCCCGGCCTCCAGGCGAAAGATCGCTACGCGACCCGCGTTGGGGATGCCAACGAGCAGCTCCTCCCTCCCGTCGTGGTCCAGGTCGCCCGCGCGGGAGAGGGCCATGCCGGACGCGTCGCCGGGGAGCCCTCGCCATGAGAACAGCAGAGCGCCCGTCGCCCCGGAGAAGACCTCCACGAGGGCGGCCCCGCCGACGGCCTCCGGGTCTTCCACGGTGTACGACTTCGCCGCGAAATCCGGGAGCCCGTCCCCATCGATGTCGCCGAGGCCCGCCAATCGGACGCCGAACCCGACGCGGTCCTTCCCCCGTAGGAAGACCCGCCGCCGATGCCCCGTAGCCGCGTCGCAGACCGTGACCTCCGTCCAACCATGCGGGCCGCTGCCGGAGGGGAACGCGAAGTACCGGGACATCGGACCCGGAGGCGCCAACACCGCCATCGAGTTGCCCAAGAAGGTGCCGGGAACTCTCCCCGTGAACGAGCGGATCTCCTCGAACGTCGCGCCCGAGAACACCGCCGCCCTGCCCGTGGAGAGGAAGTCCCGGGGGCGCAGGCCGAACCCGGGGCTCCCCACGAGGAGGTCGGGGACGCCGTCCCCGTCCACGTCCCCGAGGGACGCGATGGAGGTTCCGAACCCGTCCCCGTCGGCGATGCCCGTCAACAGGCGGAGGAGGCTTCCGTCCGCTCCCGAGTAGACGTAGACGGAGCCCGGGGGGGCTTCGGTGTACTCCCACGCCTCGGGTCGGCCCACCGCAAAGTCCGGGATGCCGTCGCCGTTGAGGTCTCCGAGGCACGCCACCGCCGCGCCGTACCCGGAGGCGCCGTGCCCGTAGTCCGCGGGCATGATCCCGGAGTCGAAGAGGACGGCCCCGTCTTCCCCGGCGAACACCTTTGCGTAGGTCCCGTACCGCCCCATACCGGCACCGGCGAGCACATCCGGCGTGCCGCGGCCGTCGATGTCTCCGACCGAGGTGACGGCCAGACCAAAGCCGTCGCCGAAACTGTCCCCAAAGTCATGAATCTCCCCGTCAAAGTATCGGAGAACGGATCCGTCCTTGCCCGACGCGACGGAGATCCGTCCTCCGGTGGTGCCCGGGATCCCCCCGAGGGTATCCCCCACGATCAGGTCGCCGATCCCATCGCCATCGAAGTCGCCGGCAGGGGCCACCGCGGTCCCGAAGTACGTGTTGGTTCTGGGTGCGGCAATCTCCAACTGGAGCCCGCCCGCGGCTGTCCCGCGCTGCACCGGAGCCAGCATCGCGACCACGGAAGCGAGCAGGGAGAGGGCACGTCGCGATCTCCGTCGAAGCGCCGGATACGGCCCATCAGCCACGAGCCACCTCTACGCCGTCGTGACCTGCAAACGCGAAGGGTCTGACCCCTATCCTCGCCCGCGCGTTTGCAATTGCAAACGCACGTGGTTGGTGGCGTTACAAGTCTCGTTGGCGCAAGCGATTGCGACGGCGCGCGAATACGCGAGGGGTCTGACCCCTAGTTCCGCTACGCCTCTTCGAGGCGCTTCGCACTCGCAGGCCGTCTCCCGTGGGCGAGGCGGTCCCGGACGAGGCTCACGAGGCGCGCGGGCTCGATGGGCTTCTCGATCACGTCGTCCGCGCCGAAAGAGAAGAACCCCTCCCAGTCCTTCACCTCGGGGACGCCGGACAGGACCATGATCGGGACGCGATCGAAGCGCCGGTTGCTGCGGAGCACCCTGAGGACGGCGCTCCCCGTCAGCCCTGGCAGCCAGAGGTCGAGGACCACGAGGTCGGGGCGGTCCCGGATCGCGGTCTCCACCGCCACGGTGCCGTCGCGGGCCTCGAGGACGTCGAACCCGGCGTCGGTGAGCGCGAACTTGCACACCATCCGGAAGGCATCGTCGTCCTCGACCAGCAGTACGCGAGGCATCGAGCCGTCCTTCCAGGCCGCCGGGCCCGGACCCTCCCCGCTCTGGGGAGAGGGCGTCCTCATCCATTTTCGCCGGCCTCCCGTCGTCCGAACCGGCGGGCCGGTCTCCCGCAGTCCGACCGGCCCATCTCTCCAGACGGGCCGATCATACCATGCGCCCTCGCCGCGCCATCCCCCCCCCCCGGCGCCCCGCGCGGCCGGCGTCCGCCGAGGGGGTTCCGGTAGGATGGACCCGTGCCCGCCACCCCGCTCCGCACCGCCGCGCTCGGGGGCCTCGCGCTGCTGGCGCTGGGCGCGGGGTTCGTCGCCGGGCTC
>CAZKTF010000234.1:0-5732 GCA_964555565.1 uncultured Planctomycetota bacterium
GGGCGATCCATGCACCGCATGGTGAGGATCTCCTTCGTCGTCGGCCGCCCCTCGCGCTTGAAGAACCCGCCGGGGATCTTCCCGGCCGCCGAGGTCTTCTCCCGGTAGTCCATGGTCAGCGGGAAGAAGTCGATCCCCTCCCGCGCGGGGCCGTCCACCGCCGCCACGAACACCATCGTGTCGCCGATGCGCAGGACCGCCGCGCCGTTCGCCAGCCTCCCCATCCGTCCCGTCTCGATCGAGACCCGCTTGCCGCCGATCTCCCGTTCCTTCTTCACCATCGCCACGACTGCCTTCCTTTCCGCATCCGCTTCCGCGTCCGCTCCGCTTCGCTTCCGCTTTCCGGCGTAGCCAGCGTGCTTTCCTGTCCCGTCCGCCCCGCGAGCGCCAATCGCCCGCGACCGCTTGCGTCGCTTCGGCGTCCGCCCTAGTGCCTGAGCCCCAGTTCCTTCACCAGCGCCGCGTACCGCGGGCGGTCCGTTCGCGCGAGGTACTTGAGGAGGGCGCTGCGGCGGCCGACCATCATGAGGAGGCCGCGGCGCGAGGTGTGGTCCTTCCGGTTCGTCTTGAGGTGCTCCGTGAGGTGGCGGATGCGCTCCGTGAGGATCGCCACCTGCACCTCGGGGGACCCCGTGTCCTTCGGGTCCCGGCGGAACTTCTCGATGAGTCCCGCCTTCTTGTCGCGCGTCATCGTAGACATCGCCCAACCTCCGGTTATCACCCCGTCCCCGAGCCCGCCGTGGCGGACCCCTGGGAGGGACCGGGAACTCTCCTGAGGTCTGCACCTCCGAGAAGGAACCCGAACCCGTCTTCCGCGCCGGACCCCGACGGCCCGACGACCGAAGGGGCCATCGTATCCGTGCCTCCGACCCCCCCTCAGAACAAACGGCGAGGGCTCAGCGGAGTTCCACAGCGGGCGCGCCGGCCGGGCGCTCCTCGACCGCGGTGCGGCGGGGGCGGCCGTCCCGGCCGACGACGGTGACCTCGACCGTGCCCGGCGGGAGGCCCGGGATCTCGAGGACCCCGCCGGGCCCCGGCTCCAGCTCGACCTCGAACCGCGGGAGGGGGGAGCCCGCCGGGGGGCGCGTGGAGACCCGGACCACGGCGGACGGGACCTCCTCGGCGTCGAGGGCGATCCGGGCGCGGAGGGTCCACCCGGGCCGGACGCCGAGTCGCACGGGACCCGCCGCCGAGGGGGAGAGGAGCGCCGCCTCCACGGGGACGATGGCCCCGCCCGGCGTCCCCGCGTAGACCACCCAGCGGCCCGGCGGCAGGTCGGGGAAGCGGAAGGTCCCGTCCGGTGCCGTCGTCACGCGCGAGCGCGGAGTGCGCCCGTCGTCCGCGGCGGCGCCGCGCCGCAGCGGCTCGACGGGTCGGGTCCCCGCGGGGCCGCAACGCACCGCGGTCACCTCGACCCCGCCCGCGGCCCCGCCGTCCGCCCCGAGGACCAGCCCGGAGACCGGGACGGGTCCCGCGCGCGAGAGCCGGAGGACGACGTCGCGGGCGCCCGCGGGCACCCCGTCCCGCGCGCACCAGGGGCCCGGCAGGTCCCCCGCTTCGATCCGGAACACCGCGCCGGGCGGTGCGGGCAGGGCGAACCGCCCCTCCGCGTCGCAGAAGCCGGCCGCCGACGCCTCCGCGGCCTCCGGGGACGGGAACAGGCGGACCTCGGCCTCGCGGGTGGGGGGGCGGCCGTCCTCGTCGATCACCGTCCCGTGGATCGCGCCCTCGCCGCGCTCGTCGAGGATCACCCCTTCGAGCGAGGGGAGGCGATCGAGGACCACCTCCACCGAGGGCGTCGCCGTTGGGAACGGCCCGAGCGACGCCGCTGTCGCCCCCGGTCCGCGCAGGTCCGCGCGCGGCTCCGAGACCCGGATTCGGAAGGGCCCGACCGGGAGGTCCGGGAACCGGAACGTCCCGTCCGCGGCGGTCGTGGTCTCGCGCCGGGGCTCTTCCGCGAGCGGGCCGACTCCGGACCACGCGACGGTCCAGGCCGACGCCGGACGCCCGTCCGGGAGCCGGACCGACCCCGGCAGGACGCGGCGACCCGGGAGGAGGACGGAGAGCGGCTCGCCCCCCCGCGCGGGCCCCGGGAAGGAGGAGGAGCGGATGGCCGGGGGGGCCGAAGGCGAGGACCAGGTCGCCGGGGGGGAGCCCATCGATCCGGAACCGGCCCTCCCCGTCGGAGGCCGTGACCGGCGGCGGGGGAGAGGCACCCGCGGCGCGGCCCGGGCTCGCCGCGGCGACGGGCACGCCGGCCGCCGGCGAGCCGTCGGCGCGGAGGACGCGGCCCTCGATGGAATCTCCGATCGCCAGGGAGAGGACGACCTCCGGGACCTCGCCGCCCTCGGGGACCTCCACGAGCTGTTCGGCGGGGAGTCGCCCGCGGGCGGTCGCGCGCAGGAGCCAGCGGTCCCGGGACGACCGGAGCAGGAGGCGGAAGCGCCCCTCGGAGTCCACGGCGACGGCCTGCGTGTCGGGACGCGGCGGCCACTCAGGCGCGGGCCGATACTCGCCGAGGGGCGCCGCGAGAACGCTCGCCACCGGGCATGGGGACCCGTCGGCGTCGAGGACCCTCCCGCGGAGGACGCGGTCTCCCGGGGACGCGAGCCGGACCTCGATCCCGGCGACCTCTTCGCCGGGCTTGGCCTCGAAGGGGCGGGAGCGGCCCCGGCCCGCGTCCGCGTAGGCCTGGAGCACCACCTGCTTCCCCGGGGGGACCGTCCGCAGCGTGAACCGCCCCTCCGCGTCGGTCCAGGCGTGGCGGGTCACCAAAGCCCCGGACTCCCGCGCGACGTCGATCCAGGCGCGCGCGGGACGCCCCTCCGGGTCGAGGACTCGCCCCGACACCGTGGCGGCGGGCTCCAGCAGTAGGTCGAGGACCCCGCGTTCCCCGGGGGCGAGCGCCAGGCAGGCCGGGGAATCCCCCCTGTCCACGAGGCAGCGCACGAGGAATTCGCGGGAGAGCGGGCCCCCGATGCGGGGCACGGCCGTCGCCGCCGTGGCGAGGAGGAAGACGCGCCCCGGGGGGAGGCCGTCCAGCGCGAAGCCTCCCCTCGCGTCGGAGAGCGCCGCCGCGACGGGGACCCCGACGAAGCCCGTGACCGCGTCGGTCCCGTAGGCGATCACCAGGGTCCTCGGGACGGGGAGGCCTCCCGCGAGGAGCGTCCTGCCCTCGACCCGGGCAGCGCGTTGCACGGGGACCTCGAACCGGAGCGGCTCCCGGTCCGCCGGCACGGTCACCGCCGGGATCGCCCCCGGGCCGATGGGGACCGGGAGGACCGGCGCGCCCGCCTCGGGCCCGCGCACCGAGTCCAGGGAGACGACGGCGCCGACCGGCGCACGGACCCGGAAGACTCCGTCGTCTCCCGTCCTCGCGCGGGCCAACCGGCCGAGCGGTCCGAGCGAGACGCGCACGCAGACCTCGGCGCCCGCGAGCGGGCGCATCGAGGCGGAGTCGGTGACCTTCCCCTCCACGAGGGCCTCGGGGGCCAGGGCGAGGTCGGCGTGCGGCCAGGCTTCGGCGTCCACCGGTGCGACCGCGGCGAAGGGGCCGCCGTCCCGGCGGGCCGCGACGAGGAGCGTCTCCGCCGGGACGGGTCCCAGCCGGAACCCGCCCTCCGCGTCGGTCCGCGAGGAACCGACCGGGGTCCTATCGACCATCCTCCACGCGAGGACCTCGACCCCCGCCGCGGGACTCCCGTCGGGCCCGGTGACCCGACCCTCGACGACCGTCGCCGGGGGGAGGCGGACGAGGACCTCCACGGGGACCGCTTGCAGGCCCAGGAACACGCGGCCGGAGGGGACGCCTCCCTCGCCGCGGGCCAGCACCAGGAGGTCCGACCGGGGGGCGATCCCGAGCCGGGCCACGCCGTCCGCGTCCGCCCGGGCGCGGAGGATCGGCTCCTCCTCGTCCCTGGGGACGGACCCGGGGAACGGGAACCCGAAGAGGAGGTGGAGCTGGAACTTCGCGTCGGAGTAGAGGAGGACCTCCGCGCCGGGGGCGGGGGCGCCCCGGGGGTCGAGGACGCGCACCGAGACCGGGACCGCGGGGCCGAGGTGCACCTCCCGGAGAGGGGCCGCGATCCCCGGGGGGAGCGGGGGCACGCGTGCGAGACGGGGGGCGCACCCCGGGGCTTCGATGCGCAACTCGATCGCCCGCCCCGGCGGGACCCCGTCGATCCGGAACACGCCGTCCTCGGCAGTCACGGCGCTCCCCGCCTCCCCGGCACGCACCGTGGCGCCGGCCGCGGGGCGGTCCCCCTCCGCGGTGACGCAGAGGCCGAACAGCACGCAGGAGGCGGAGGGGTCGGGGGTGGGCGTGGACTCCCCGGCCGTCTCCCCGCGGCCCTGGTGCCTCGCTCCGTCCTCCCGTCGCGGCGCCTCCTCCCGGGGCGGGGGGCCCGGGGTCCCGGGTCCCGGCCCCGAGCGGACCGCCCAGGCCGCCGCGCCCACGCCCGCGGCCCCGCCGAGGACGAGGAGCGCCAGGAACAGCGTCCCCGGCCCCGCTCCGGGGAGGAATCGGGAGCCGCCGCCGCGCCGGCCGTTCCCCGAGGGGCCCTCCCTGCCTCCCGGCGGTCCCCCCCAGGGCGCCCCGGGGGGCGGGAGGAAGGGCCCCGGCGGGAGCCCGGCGAGGACCCCCGCGGCCTCGAGCGCCGCCTCCTCCCACCGCCGGCAGCGCGCGCAGCCGGCGGCGTGGGAACGAGCCTCCCCGGCCGATGGGCCGGGCACCGCGCCGTCGCGCAGGAGCTCCGCCAGGTCCCTGTAGGCGTCGCAGGTCACCGGGGGGCCCCCCTTCGAGAGAGCAGCAGGATCATCCGGTCCTTGCTGCGGTGGAGGAGGCAGGCGACGGCGTTGGTCGTCGTCTGGAGGACGGCGGCGACCTCGGCGCAGGAGAGCCCCTCGCCGAAGCGGAGGACGAGGGCCTCGCGCTCCCTCTCCGGCATCCGGCCGAGGGCCTCCCAAACGCGGGCCTTCTCCTCGGCGACCACGATCGCCTCGGCGGGGTCCGCTGCCCGGGCGTCGGGCCGGGTGTCGGGGTCCTCGGGCGCCCGCAGGCGGTTCTCCGCCCGCCGGGCCTCGTCCCGCACGAAGTTCAGGGCGATCTGGAACAGGTACGGCAGGTCCATCGAGACCCCGCTCTTCAAGGCCCGCGCGAGGGTCTCCTGGGCGGCGTCCTCCGCGCGGTGCCGGTCACCGGTGAGCCGCAGTGCGAAGGCGCACACGCGCTCCCGTAAGTCGGCGGCCGTCTCGGTTGGCCGCCCTGTCCCTGGTTCGTTCACGCTCCCGGTCCCCGCCTGGTTCCCCCGAGGGTAAACGGCCGGGGGTCGGAAACCTGTCGGCCGGATTCCGGGGGGGCGCGTTTGCGGGCCCCCGCGGGGTACCCTCGGGGCGGGGCCCGGGCTGAACCCTCCCGGCCCGCCGCGGCGTCTCCTAGGTGAGCATGGACAGGACCACCGCCCGAACGGACCCGGAGGCCCTGCTGGCCCAGCGCGACTGGGTGCGGCGGGTGGCCCGCGCGCTGGTGCGCGACCAGTCCTCCGCCGACGACCTGGAGCAGGGGGTCTGGGTGCGCACGCTCGAGCGGCCCCCCGCGCTCCGGGCCTCGCCGCGGGCGTGGCTCGGGACGGTGCTCCGGCGCCTGGCCTGGGACTCCTTCCGCGGGGAGGGGAGGCGGCGCCGCCGCGAGGAGGCGGCCGCCCGGCCCGAGGCGACGCCCGCGGCCGACGAGG
>CAZKTF010000235.1:0-5595 GCA_964555565.1 uncultured Planctomycetota bacterium
TCATCGACACGCCGGGCCACGTGGACTTCACCGCCGAGGTGGAGCGCTCGCTCCGGGTGCTCGACGGCTGCGTGGCGGTCTTCGACGCGGTCTCCGGCGTGGAGGCCCAGTCGGAGACGGTCTGGCGCCAGGCGAGCAAGTACTCGGTCGCGCGCCTCTGCTTCGTCAACAAGATGGACCGGGTCGGGGCGGACTTCGACTCCGCCGTGGCCCAGATCCGCACGATGCTGAAGGAGCCGCTGGCCGTGCCGATCCAGGTCCCCCTGGGGAGCGAGGGCTCCTACCGGGGGCTCGTGGACCTCGTCCGGATGAAGGCGGTCGTGTTCGAGGAGGGGACGGGGAAGGAGTTCCACGAGGAGGAGATCCCGGCCGAGGCGCGCGGCGCGGCCGACGCCGCCCGCGAGCGGCTCATCGAGGACGTGTCCGACGTCTCCGACACGGTCCTCGAGAAGTTCCTCCACGGCGACGCGATCACCGAGGGGGAGCTGAAGGAGGCCATCCGGAAGGGCACGATCCGGGGGACCATCGCGCCGGTCCTCTGCGGCTCCGCCCTCAAGAACAAGGGCGTGCAGCAGCTCCTGGACGCCGTCTGCGACTTCCTGCCCGCCCCCGAGGAACTGCCGCCCGTCAAGGGGGTGAACCCCCGCACCGACGAGCACCTGGAGCGGGTCGCCGACCCGGACCTCCCGCTCTGCGGGCTCGCCTTCAAGACCGTCGGGGACCGCAACGGCGACCTGACCTTCGTGCGGATCTACTCCGGGGTCCTCAAGCAGGGCGACCAGGTCTGGAACGCCACGCGGAACAAGGACGAGCGGATCGCCCGCCTCATCCGGATGCACGCCGACGAGCGGCAGCAGATCGACGCCGCGAAGGCGGGCGACATCGTGGCGGTCATCGGGCTGAAGAGCACCGTCACCGGCGACACGCTCTGCCACGAGGACCACCCGATCACGCTCGAGACGATGGACTTCCCCGAGGCGGTCATCGCCATGTCCATCGAGCCGAAGACCCGCGGCGACCGGGACAAGCTGTCCGAGGCGCTGTCCCAGGTCGCGAAGGAGGACCCGACCTTCCACCGCTACACCGACCCCGAGACCAACGAGATGATCATCGCGGGGATGGGCGAGCTCCACCTCGAGATCGTCTGCTCCCGCCTGAAGAGCGAGCACAACGTCGAGGCCCTGGTGGGCCGCCCGCGCGTGGCCTACCGGCAGACCCTCACCCGGGCCGTGGAGGTGGAGGGCCGCCACGTCAAGCAGACCGGCGGCCACGGGCAGTACGGCGTCTGCAAGGTCCTGTTCGAGCCCCTCCCCGGGACCAGCGAGGTCCTCTTCGAGTCCGAGATCACGGGCGGCGCCATCCCGAAGGAGTACGTCCCCGCCATCGAGGACGGGATCCGGCAGCACTGCACGGAGGGAGGCGAGCTCAAGTTCCCCTTCGTCGGGATCAAGGCCACGCTGGTGGACGGCAAGTACCACGACGTGGACTCGAGCGAGCTGGCCTTCCTCGCGGCCGGGAAGCTCGCGATCCGCGGGGCCGTGGAGCAGGTGGGCACGACGATCCTCGAGCCGATCATGCGGTTCGAGGTGACCGTCCCCGAGGAGTTCGTCGGGGCCGTCGTGGGCGACCTCAACAGCCGCCGCGCCGTGGTCCACGAGCTGTCGGACAAGTCGGGCGCGAAGATCGTCCGGGGCAAGGTCCCCATCTCGGAGATGTTCCAGTACTCGACCTCGCTCCGGTCCATGACCCAGGGCCGCGGGACGTTCTCGCTGGAGCCGAGCGAGTACGCCCCGGTCCCGAAGACCATCGCCGAGAAGGTCCGCGCCGAGCGCCTGGAGCAGCGGAAGGCCCAGCAGAAGAAGTAAAGCCCGGGGACACCCACACGGGGCAGCGAGGAACCACCGTCCCCCGGCGCCGGCGTTCCCCTGCCCTCCGGGCGGGGCGGGCCGCTAGACTGTCCCCGAGCCATGGCCGAAGCCAGTCCCCACCTCGTCCACGAGAGGCCCGGCAGCGCCGCGGCGGTGGTCCCCCTCGACGGCGAGGTCCTCATCGGGCGGGGGAACGACTGCACGGTCTCCATCCAGGACGACCTGGCGAGCCGCCACCACGCCCGCGTGGTCCTCCACGGGACGCGCCACAGGCTGGAGGACCTCGGGAGCACCAACGGGACCACCGTGGCCGGGGCGAGGGTGAAGGAGCGGGTCCTCGCCGAGGGAGACGTCTTCGTCGTCGGGCGCTCCCGCTTCACCTACCGGGCCGGGGCGACCCCGGGGACGCCGACCCGGCAGATCCGGAGCGACACCCCCTCCACCGCGCCCGCCGTCGTCCTCACGGACGCGGCCTCCCCCTCGGTCTACGAAACCCGCTCGAGCGCCGCGGACGAGGCCGAGGCCATGGCCACGGGCACCCGCGCCCTGGGGATCGAGGAGCTGGCCGTCACCTCGCGGCGCCTCGCGACCCTCAACCGGATCGGCTCCGCGCTGGCCAGCATCCTGGAGGTGGACGCCCTCCTGGCGGAGGTGGTCGAGGCGGTCTTCGGGATCTTCCCCCGGGCGGACCGCTGCTGCGTCCTCCTCGAGGAGAAGGGGGAACTGAAGCCCGCGAAGGTCAAGTCCCGGGCGAAGGGCGCCCGGGCCGAGGACATCCGGATCTCCCGAACCATCGTGGGCCTCAACCGGGACGAGCGGAAGTCGGTCCTCTCCTTCGACACGGCGTCCGACTCGCGGCTCTCCGCCGCGGTGTCCATCGTGACCTCGGGGATCCGCTCGGTCATGAGCGTCCCCATCGTCCGCAAGGACGAGTTCCTCGGGATCCTCTACGTGGACACGGCGAACATGGGATCCCCCTTCGACTCCAACGACCTGGCCCTGCTCGCGAACGTGGCGAGCCAGGTGGGGATCTTCGTGAAGAACGCCCGGCTGGTGACCCAGATCCAGAGCGAGACCGAGCTCCGGACGAACCTGGGGCGCTACCTCTCCCCCGGGGTGGTGGCGGAGATCGCCGCGGGGCACCTGGTCCCCTCCCTCGGCGGCGAGACCCGGGAGGGGACGGTCCTGTTCAGCGACATCGTGGGGTTCACGCGGCTCGCCCGGAGTCTCCCCGCCGCGGAGGTGGTCGCACTCATCAACCGCTACTTCCAGGAGATGGTGGACGCGGTCTTCCACTGGGAAGGGACCGTGGACAAGTTCGGGGGCGACGCGATGCTCTGCGTCTGGGGCGCGCCCGTGCCCCGGTCCGACCACGCCTGGCCCGCGGCCGCGGCCGCGCTGGAGATGCAGGTCCGGCTCTTCGGGTTCAACCTCGGCCTGGCCGCCGCCGGCGGGTCCCTCCAGGTGAAGATGGGCATCGGGCTCAACAGCGGGGAGTTCATCGCGGGCAACGTCGGGAGCGAGCGGCGCCTGGAGTACACGGTCATCGGCGACACCGTGAACCTCGCCCAGCGGCACGAGGAGAAGGCGACCGGGGGGCAGGTCGTCGTCTCGGCGGCCACGCGGAAGCTCCTCGAGGGCGCGGGGGCGGTCCGGATGCGCCCCACGACGATCCGCGGGACGCAGGGGGAGGTGACGGTCTACTCGGTGCGCGCGCTCCGTCTCCCGGGGGCCCACGGGGACGCGCTCCTCGCCTCGGTCCCCGTGCGCGTGGGGGCGCCCGGGGCGGAGCCCACCCACGAGGGGATGATCGTGGCCGTGGGCCCCGCCGCCGAGACCCCCTCCCTCGTCCTGCGGGTCCCCGCCGGGGAGACGGCGTCCGCCGGGGGGGCGCTCCACCTCCTGCCGGTCCTCCCGGAGTTCCCCGGGGCCCCGGCCTTCGACGTCGGCGTGATGGGCGCGCGGAAGTCCCCCGGCGACGTCCCCTGGAAGGACCTGGAGGTCATCGCCCCCGCGCTCCCCGAGCCGCTCGCCTCCCTGCTCAAGTCCGGCGGCGAGGTCGAGGGGCCCGTGTCGCCCGACCAGGTCCCCCGGGGCTGACCCGCTACATCCACAGGTCCGCGCGGAACGTCCTGCGCAGCCACGCGCCGAGGGCGCCCGCGACCGTGGTCCGCGCGAGGCGGATGGAGACCTTGCCGGTCATCCCGGGGAGGGCCCGGCGGCCGGGGTTCTCCGCCTCGACGACGACGTCCCAGTGGGGGACCGGCTCCGCCTCCTCCCCGGTGCCCGCCCGGGCCACGTTCTGCCTCGACACCGCCACGACCTTCCCCCGGAGCGGCTCGCCGGGGGCTCCCTCCAGCCGGACCTCGGCCTCGCGACCCGGCTCCACGCCGGCCAGGTCGGCCGCCGGGAAGGAGACGCGGACCCGGACGCGGGTGAGGACCCCCACGCGGAAGACCTCGCCGTCCCGCCTCTCGATCAGCGCCCCCTCCAGGTCGCGCAGGTTCGGCGCCAGGACGGTCCCCGCCGCGGGGCTCGAGACCACGAGCCGCCGCAGGCGATCCTCCACGTCCGCCGCGCGGCCCTCCTCCGCGTCCGCCGTGCGCTCCCGGGCGGCGGCGGCGGCCGCGTCGCCCCTCTCGCGCAGCCGGAGGGCCTCCCGGCGCTCGGCCTGCGCGCGGGCGCGCGCCTCCCGGGCCAGGAGGGCCTCCTCCGGGGCCTCCATGCGGAACAGCGGCGTCCCCGCGGCCACCTCCTGCCCGTCGCGGACCAGGACCTCCACCACCCGGCCCCGGACCGGGTTGAGGACCTCGGCGGAGGCGGCGGGCTCGACGGTCCCGATCCCGGCGGAGACCGGCGTCCAGGGGAGGACGCAGGCGAGCAGGACGAGGCCCGCGAGCCCCGCCCCGGCCAGCAGCAGGGTGCGGGGCGCGAGCAGCGTCGCGCGGCGGGACGTCGCGGTCTCGGACACGGTACGGAGGATCCTCCCGATCGGGCCCCGCAGCATCAAGAACGCGAGGGACCCGAGGAGCAGGAGGGAGAAGATGCCGACCCGGGCCCCCCCGAAGGCGGCCAGGACCAGGAGGCCCAGGATGGACAGGAGGAGGGAGGCCATGTAGAGCATCGAGAGGACGCCGTAGACCAGGAAGAGGCGCGCCTCCCCCGGGTCGCGGGCCACGCGCTCGGCGGGCAGTCCCATCAGGACGTGGCGCACGACCCACCCGACGTGCCTGTAGGACCGGTCGCGCAGGTTCTCCACGCGGAGGAGGTCGGCGAGGAGGTAGTACCCGTCCAGCTTGATGAGGGGGTTCATGTTGAACAGGAGCGTCGAGGTGAGGGAGATCGTGAACACGACGTAGGCCAGGCCGTGCACGGCGGAGCCGGGCTCCGTCAGGGCCCAGAGGATCACGCAGGCCGCGCCCAGGACCGTCTCGATGAACCCCCCGGCGGCCGTCACCCAGAGCTTCGCGGCGCGGCTCTCGAAGGTCCAGGCGTCGTTCACGTTGCAGTAGAAGCAGGGCTGGAAGAACATGAGGAGCACGCCCATCTCGTGCACCTCGCCCCCGTAGTGCTTGCAGGTGAGGCCGTGGCCGAACTCGTGGACGGTCACGACGAGCAGCGCCGTGATCCAGGCGGCCAGGAGGTTGACCCCCGCCCCCCCCGTGGTTGTGAAGGGGCCCCCCCCCCCGGGCCCGGGCCCCCGGCCCGCGGGCGGCCAGGTCCCCCC
>CAZKTF010000236.1:0-5585 GCA_964555565.1 uncultured Planctomycetota bacterium
AGTAGATCGGCTGTGGACCGAAAGGGCCTCAGTTATTTCGCCACGACTCCTTACCTCGCGTTCCCCAGCATCGTAGCGGCCGGGCTCGTCGCGCTAGCGGGATGCGCGCAACTCGACGCCGCTGCCGGAGGGATCGCGGATGCCGCGGCAAGACCGGATGCCGTGACGGGCCGCCGCCAACTCAACCTTCTCTCCGCCGCGGAGGAGAGCCGGAAGGGGGCCGAGACAGAGCAGCAGATCCTGGAGGCCTGTCGAAAGCAGAGCGTGGCCATCGACTCGGACGAGCCGACCCGGGCACATCTGCAGGGCATCATGGAGAGAATCGTTGCCGTTTCGCACCGACCCGAAGTCCCCGTCCGACTCCACTTGATCGAGGCTGGAGACTGGAACGCCTTCGCCATCCTAGGTGGATACGTCTTCGTGTTCCGCGGCATCCTGACCGGGCCCATGGCGCTGCAGTCTGACGACGAGATCGCCGCTGTCCTCGGACATGAGTGGACCCACTTCACGGCCGGCCACATCGCGGAGAGTACATCGCGAACGCAGCTAGATCGCGGCATGCAGAAGTCCGCGCTGTTCCGCGCTGCGTTCACCACCGAACATGAGGACGAAGCGGACCGCGTGGGAGTCCTGTACGCGGCGCTCGCGGGCTACGACCCGGAAGCCGCGCCCCGTGTCTGGAGGCGGGTCCTCGCGCATGCGGGGGAGGGCCAAGGCTTCCTGTACGACCACCCGCTCAATAGGGCGCGCATCGAGAGCACCGGCCGCTACGCCACTCTCGCGAGGAAGTACTGCGTCTCCGGCTCGGTAAACCCCCGAGCGCGGGACATCCTCGCGAACAACGACCTCGCACCCCGCAGCACAGAACGGACCTCGGGGATTGCGGCCCTCGCGGAGGCCCTACTTCAGTACCAGGCTGAGGAACAGAGGACTCACGCAGACGTAGCGGGTAGGCGGGCCAATCGGGCCCAGGCCGAGGCCAGACTCTCTCAGGAGTCCGGAATGGCCGGAGCCGAGGCCTGCTACCGCCGGGGCGACCTGAATGGCGCCGTTCAGCAGTACGCCGAGGTCCTCAAGCGGAACGAGGCGAACTATCTCGCCTGGTACAACTGCGCATGCTGCCTTGCGAGGGGCGGAGCGAACGAGCAGGCACTCCGGGCTCTCGCCGCCGCCGTTCAGGCGGGGTTCCATGACTACCGACTCATGAAGACGGACCCCGATCTCAGGGCGCTTCGCGGTAGTCCCGACTTCGATCGACTGTTCGAGCAGGCGAAGGCGATCGACTAGGACAACGCCGTTGTCGCTCTCAGGTGCTTGGCAAAGCTGCAACCGACGGAAGCCTGGCCTCTCGAGTCGATGCATGCCCTCTCTCAGTCCCGCCCCCGCACGCGCGCAACGCGCAGGTGGCCGTCACCAGCGGGAGAGACTCGTGGCGATGTGCAGGGGCCACGCCGGCAGCCGTTCGGTTCCCCTCCTGTTGTGGCCCGGGGCATCCCGCAGCGTCGCGCCCCAGGGTGGCTAGCGGCAACTACGGATTACGGGACCCTCACCTCGACGCCCTCTCCCGGCGCCGCCGCGGGGCCCAGATCCACCGTGCCGCCCGCGCGGAGCATCCCCTCCAGACAGACAGGGCCCTCGGGGAGGCCCGCGAGGGAGAAGGAGCTGTCGGTTCCCACCTCCGCCCACGCGAAAGCGGCGGAGGGGGCGCCCTTCGGAAGGGCGCGGATCCACCGGATGGACTCGGCCCCGGTGCCGACGACCCGACCGGAGAGCGAGACCGCGGGGGAGACCTCGACAGCGACGCCGGTCGTCCCGGCCTCCACGAGGTCCGCGGACCACCCCGGCGCCAGCGAGGGGGAGCGGAGGGCCGCGACGACCCGGTACCGCCCCTCGCGAAGCCCGTCGAGCTGGAACGCGCCCCGCTCGTCAGTGCGCGCGGACACGAGGACCCGGGTCCCTCCGGATGCCGCGGGTGCCTCGGGCAGGGCGACAACGGTCGTCCCCGTAGGGGGGGCCCCGCCACCGCGCTGCATCACGGTCCCCTCGATCCGGAGGTCGCCGTCAGGCGGCTCCGGGGCGGGGGACCCCGAGGCCGTGACCTTGAGCAGCAGGTCCGCTTCGCCCGGCCGCACGCCCGCGAGCGGCGGCGGGGCGCTCCAGCGCGAGTCGGGGATCGAGACGACCACTGCGTAGGTCCCGGGGAGGAGCCCTCCGATTCGGAAGGAGCCGTCGGAGAGAGTCTGCGCGAGTCCGTTCCGCCCCACGCCGGCACCGGTCGCGCCCTCCCCTAGCACCATGACCTGCGCGCCGGGGACCGGCCGGCCGCGGTCGTCCACGAGACGCCCCCGCATGGCGAGCCCCCGCGCCAGGGTCACCGCGAGGTCCAGGGTCCCCGCCGTCACGCCCTCGATCTTCCTCTGGACGAGGTCGCCGCCGTATCCCCCCGCGTAGAGGGAGTGGCGCCCCGCGGCCACCCCCTCGATCCGGAACTCCCCGTCCCGCCCGGTCACCGTCTCGCGGGTGAGGAGTACACCGGGGACGCGATCCTCGGGGGAGACGGTCACGATCACCCCCGCCGCGGGGCCGCCTCCCTCCACCAGCACCCGGCCGGCGATGGCGAGGGGGAGGGCGAGGCGCACCTCGATCTCCCCGGTCCTCGCGGGCACGACGGCCGCCCAGGGCGCGAACCCCGGCGCCGAGACCCGGAGGAGGTGGTCGGCCTCCTCGAGGCCCTCCTGGCGGAACCGCCCCGTGTCGTCGGAGGAGGCCGTGCCCGAGGGCGCCGTCCCATCGGAACCGCCCGGCCCCGCCGACGCCGGCAGGACGAAGACGGTGGCTCCGGCCACGGGGCTCCCCGCCGGGTCCAGGATCCTGCCGGACAGGGTTGCGCCCGCGGGGAGGACGAGGCGGAGGTCCTCCACCACGGTCCCGGGGCGGACGCCGTCCACGGTCCTGAACACGGGACTCCGCCCCGGCGCCGTCGCGTGGACGGTCCAGGTGCCGCCGCCCAGCCCTTCGATCCGGAAGCCGCCCTCGGGCCCCACCGGGTGGACCTTCCCCGAGGCGCGCAGCCAGGCGACCCGTCCCGGGTCCTTCTGCTGGCCGGGGAAGACGACACCGCCCACGTGGACCGACACCCGCGCCCCCGGGACGGGGGTCCCGTCCTCGCCGAGGACCGTCCCGGCCAGGACGGCGCCGGGGCCCGTCGTGATCCGGACGCCCCGGAGCGCCTCCCCGTCCCGTACCATGAGCCGGTTCGAGGAGCCCCGGAGGCCTCCGGGCCCTCGCGCCAGGAGCCGGAGGTCCCCCGTAGGAACTGCGGCGAGCCGGAAGGCCCCGTCGGGGCCGGCCGGGACCGCCGCGCCGCTCCACTCCTCCCACCAGGGGTCCTGCACTCCCACGCGGGCGCCGGCCACCGGGGCCCCGTTCCCATCCACCACCAGTCCCTCGACCACGGCTCCGCGGGAGAGGACGAGGTCCTTCTCGACCTCACCCCCGGCCGGGACCTCCACTGTCCAGCGAGGGTCCTCCTTCGCACCCATCATGGCCGCCTGCTCCGAACCGGGGGCGCAGAAGCCCTCGGCCTCGACGCGGGCGAAGTTCGTCCCGGGGAGCACGAAGGGCGCGGAGTAGGCCCCGTCGGGCGCGGAGAAGACGACGGGGGAGGAGCGCGGCTGCGTCATCCCCGCGGCCTGGACGTGGCCCGTGAAGGAAACCCTCGCGCCGGGGACCGGGGTCCCGTCGCCGAGGGTCACCCGCCCGCGGACGACGGCCCCGCGGCGCAGGCGCACCTCCTTCTCGAGCACCGTCCCGGGCGCCAGCACCACCGCGAGCGCGCCGGCATCGAGCGCCGTTCCGGCTCCCCCGTCGGGCCAGGGCAGGTAGCCCTCCCGGCGCGCGGAGAGGGCGGAGACCCGCCAGGGAGGGAGGTCCTCGAAGGCGAAGCTCCCGTCGGCGGCCGCGAGGGCGCGGCCGGACGCGGCGAGACCGGACGCGACCTCGTAGAGCGAGACCCCGACCTCCGCGCCCCGGAGGGGTTCCCCGGTGGCGTCGTCCACGACACGCCCGCGCACCGTCGCGCCGCCGGGCAGGAGAATGTCGAAGCGGGATGTCCCCGGGACCTCCACCACGCCCGCGGCGCGGACCACACCGGAGGCAAGCCGCACGGAGACCAGGATGCGGCCCGGGGGGAGGCCCTCGAGCTTGTACTTCCCCGCGCCGTCGGCCGCGGCCGCCACGCGCGCGTGGAGCCCATCGTTCCCGATCGGCCGGGCCTCGACGACGACGCCCGGACGGGGGCTCCCCGGGGAGCGGAGGACGGTGCCCTCCAGGGTCGCGGCCGGGAAGAGCACGATGCGGAGGGGGTCCTCTACGGCCCCTTCCTGGAGATCCGCCGTGGCTCCCACCGCCCCGTACCCGTCGGCGCGCACGGTGACCGCCCAGCGACCCGCAGGGAGCGGGATCGTGAGTGTCCCGTCCGCCGCGGAGGTCCCGGAGGCCGGGGCGGGGGCGAGCGTATCGTCGCGGTCGAGCACCGGGTCGCCGGAGGCTCCAGGGGTCGCCGCGGGACGGACCTCGGCCCGGGCGCGGGGGATGGGGCGGAGCGTCCCGTCCACCACGACGACCCGGAGGCGGCAGGAGGCGGACGGGAGGGGCACCGTCGCAGGCGCGGGGGGAGGGGCCGGAACGGGAGCGGGCGTCCGCGTCCGTTGTCCGGACGGAGCGGCGGCCGGGGCGGACCCCGTGACGACCGGTCGGGGGGCCGGCTCGCCAGGCCGGAGGGCGAACCAGCCGATGCCTCCCAGGAGGAGGACCGCGGTGGCTGCGACGAGGACCTTGTTCGCCATGAGGACTCCTCCCGTCGTGAGAGCGGTGCCCGCGCTCGCCGCGAGCGCGGCCCCGGGCGAGGAGCGTCCGAGGAACGGCACGAGCGCGAGGCACCACCCTCGCCGGTCGCCACCGCTCTCCGCGTCCAGCCGCTCCCGCAGTTGCGCCATGGCCCGCTTGACCCGAGTCCGGACCGTCTCCACCGGGACCCCCTGCCGCGCCGCGACGTCACGGGGGGGAAGGTCCTCGAAGTAGCGCAGGAGCACCGTGGACCGGTACGGCTCCTCCAGTTCGAGGACCGCGTGCACGAGCCGGTCGAGGGTCTCCGCGCGGGCGACCACGTCCGCCGGGTCCGCCTCGAGGCGCTCCCGCCGCGCGACGGCCCCCTCGTGCTCCCTGCGTGCGCGGGCCGCCCGGCCCGCGTCGATCGCCGTGAACCGGAGGACCGACCGGAGCCACCCCCGGGGCGACGCCGGCGCACTGCCCGGAGGGCGCTCCAGGATCCCCAGCCACGCCTGCTGCGTGAGGTCCTCCGCGTCCGCGTCGTCGAAGACCAGGGCCCGGGCGGTCCGCTCGACCCACTCCCGGTGGGCGAGGAGTGCATCGAGGCGGAAGGGACGCGAGGACGGTTCCATGGGCACCCGATCCAGGATCGGATGCCAAGTCTGGACCGGTTCAGCGTGGGCGTCAACGACGGGGGGCTGCCCGGGTGCATGACCGTACTTGCGAGGCCCGCCAGCCGATGGAGTAGGAGGCGG
>CAZKTF010000237.1:0-5581 GCA_964555565.1 uncultured Planctomycetota bacterium
AGCGCGTGGAGCCCGGCCCGGGCCGCGCGGACCGCGGCGCGCCGCTGGCGGTCCAGCCGGTCGAGCTGCACCTCCGCCGCGCGGACCAGCGCGGCCGGGAGCCCCCTCTTCGACCAGGCGCGCACCCTCCGGCGGAGCACGTCGAGGTCGCGGACCGGGGCGAGGAGTTCCCGCAGGTGGCGGATCGTGCGGCCGTGGGCCTGGAAGGGCACGGGGTCCCCGTGGGGCTCGAAGGCGCAGAGCAGCGCCCCCAGGCGGCGCGAGGCGACGCGGGCGTCGTGGAAGTCGCTCGCCGACCGGAGTTCGCCGCCGCGCCCCAGGGCCATCTCGCCGAGGAGCCCCCCCCCGGCGCGACGGAGCGAGGCCCGCATCGTCTCGCCCGGCTCGATCCGGGGCCAGCGGGGTGCCGCGCGCGCCATCCCCGCGATCCTAATGCGCGGGCGGCCGGAGTCGATCGGCCGACCGCGGCCATCCGGACCCCCGGTCCGTCCCCCGGACCCCCGGAGCGCCTCCGGGCGAGCCGGGTATACTCCCCCGCGATCCCTGGAGGAGGTGCCCCGTGGCGTGGAACCGGCGTCCTTCCCGCTCGCGAGCGTGGCCCTGGGTCGTGGCGGCGGCGGCCGTGGTCGGCGCCGCGGGCTGCGGCGCCCCGGGCAAGCCCGCCGATCCCCCCAACGTGCTCGACCTCACCTGGGGGCGCGGCTGGGAGCGGCCCTCCTCCGGCGACGTCTACGCCGACCTCCCGGCGGACGAGCGGGAGCGCAAGCTCGAGTACTACCGCGCGCTCGTCCGGATGTGGGACGGGGCGGGCCGGGCGGTGAAGCCCCTCGACCAGGTCTCCTTCCGCAAGGCCCCCCCCTCCAACGCCCCCACGGGCGAGGCCGCGAAGCCGGCGGAGTTCGTGGACCAGCGGGGCCGCCGCGTGCGCCTGGAGGACTGGAAGGGGAAGAAGAACCTCGTGCTCGTCTTCACGCGCGGGTACCCGGGCTACATCTGCCCGCTCTGCACGACCTACACCGCGCAGGTCGCCTCGCGCTACCGGGACATCGTCGCCGCGGGGGCCGAGGTCCTGCTGGTGTTCCCCGGGTCGAAGGAGCGCGTGGACGACTTCGTCCGCGCGGCGCGCGAGATCCTCGAGTCCGAGGGCGAGGGGGCGCTGCCCTTCCCGGTCCTCCTCGACACGGAGCTTCGCAACGTGGACCTCTTCGGGATCCGCGGCGACCTCGCCAAGCCCGCCACCTACGTGATCGACCGGGCGGGCG
The DNA here is from genome assembly GCA_964555565.1 of uncultured Planctomycetota bacterium. GTDB lineage: Bacteria > Planctomycetota > JAJSAM01 > JAJSAM01 > JAKLKS01 > CAZKTF01. The sequence goes on from CAZKTF010000237.1 coordinate 1,263, forward strand.
CGGTGCGCTACGCCTTCGTCGGGGAGCAGCCCCACGAGCGGCCCGACGTGGAGACGATCCTCGCCGAGCTCCGCCGCCTCCCGGGGGCCGAGTGAGCGGCGAGCCGACGGTCGTCGGGGGCGGGACGGGGGGCCCCGGGAGCGAGGGCCCTGCCGCGGCGGAGCTCGACGAGCGCGTCGTCTCCGAGGCGGTCTCCCGCGGGCTCATCACCCCGCCCCAGGGGCGCTCCGCGCTGGAGGAGGCCCGCGGCGGGGGGGTCCCCGTCCTCGATGTCCTCCGCCGCCGGGGGATGCTCGACGAGCAGGCCGCGAAGGACCTGGACGAGGAGACGCGGGAGGACTTCGTCCCCGGCTTCCGGGTGCTCGACCGCATCGGCGAGGGCGGGATGGGCGTGGTGTACCGGGCCCTCCAGAAGCGCCTCGACCGCGTGGTGGCGCTGAAGGTCGTCATCCCGCAGCTCGCCGGCGACCCCTCCTACCTCAAGCGGTTCGAGCGCGAGGCCAAGGCGGTGGCGAAGCTCAACCACCCCAACATCGTGGCCGCCTACGACTACGGGGAGTCCCGCGGGCGCGTCTTCTTCGCCATGGAGTTCGTGGAGGGGACGAACTGCGCGGAGGACGTCCGCCGCCGCGGGCCGATGACGGAGGCCCGGGGGCTCGACATCGTGCGCGAGGTGGCCGCCGGGCTCGCCCACGCGGCGGCGGCGGGGATCATCCACCGGGACATCAAGCCGGCGAACATCCTGCTGGCGGCCCGCGGCCCGGGGGAGACCGGCTCGGGCACGCTCGCGGGCGCCAAGATCACCGACCTCGGGCTCGCGCGGACCGGAGGCGCCGGCAGTTCGGACCTCACGGCCGCGGGGACGATCCTCGGGACCCCGGGCTACATGGCCCCCGAGCAGGCCTTCGGCGGCGAGGTGGACTTCCGGGCGGACATCTACGCGCTCGGGGCCACGCTCTACCAGTTCCTCACGGGGCAGCGCCCCTTCGACGCCTCGACGCCCGTGGGCGTCATCGCGCGGCAGCAGGTCGAGCGGCTCCCCGACCCGCGGGAGACCCGCCCCGGGCTCTCGGCGGGGCTCGTGGGGCTCCTCCACGGGATGATGGCGCGGAAGCCCGGCAATCGCTACGGGTCCTACCGGGAGCTGCTGCGCGACATCGACCGCGTGCGCGAGGGGGGGATGCCGGAGCGGCCCCTCCCGCCGCCGGAGGCCCGTTCCTTCGCGGACCCGACGGGGCCGGTCCCGGCCGCCTCCCCCTCGGCCGCGACGGTCCTCGTGCCCTCCTCCGCGTCGGCCGCGCCGGCGGCACCCTCCTCCCCCGGGGTCCCCGGGGGCCCCGCCCCGCCGCGGCGTTCGAGGGCGGGCCTCGTGGCCTCGGTCGCGCTCGTGGCCGCCGCCGGGGTGGGGGCCGCGATCTACGTTTCGAAGGGGAGGGGCAAGGAGGAGGCGCCCGCGGGTGGGGGGACGGGCGGTCTCCCGACCGCGAAGGCGCCCGGGGAGACGTCGGCGCCCACGCCGCCGATCGCGCCCGGGGGGGCGCCGCCATCGGAACCGGAGCGTGCGGCCGATGCGGTCGAGGCGGCGGTCGCGCGGGGGGACCTCGACGGCGGGCTCGACAGGCTCGACGCCATGCGCCAGAAGATGGAGGCCCTCCCCACCGAGGACCGCAACCGCGCGGGGCCGCGTCTCCAGAGGGTGCGGCAGGCGGAGAGGCGCCTGCGCGACATGGCGGGGGAGAAGGTCCGCGAGCTGTGGGAGAAGGGGGAGTACGAGGCCGCGCGGAGGAGGCTGCGCGAGGTCGCGGCGCGGCTCCCCGGCGAGGAGTCGAAGGCGGCGCTCGCCCCCTACGAGCAGAAGCTCGCGGAGGCGGTGAAGCGCGGGCCGGCGGAGCGCCAGTCCCTCGTGGCGGCCCGGTCCGCGGCGAAGAGGGGGGACCCGCTCGAGGTCCTGGCGAACCTCGAGGACTTCGAGTCGAAGTACGGGGACTTCTCGCCGAGCGTGGAGGAGGCGCGCGGCCTCGCCGCCGAGGCGCGGCGGGCGGCGCCCGAGGTGGTCCTGGAATCGGAGCCCCGCGGCGCCGCGGTGCTCGTCCGGGCGCGGGAGGTCGGGACGACGCCGCTGCAGCGCCGGTTCCCCGCCGGCGACCTCGCCTTCGAGCTCCGCCGCGAGGGGTTCAAGCCGCTGGCGCGGACCGTGCAGGTCCGCGCCGGCGAGGACGGGCAGCGCTTCCCGTTCCGCCTGGAGCCGCTCCCGCCGCCCGACCCGGTCCCGGCGAGGCTCCTCAAGCCCGCGGGGGACCCGAGCCCCCTCTGGAACGGGAACCTGGGGCCCTGGAAGCTGGTGGGCGCGTGGCGCCTCGCCGAGCCGGAGCGCAGGTGCATCCTCGGGGGCGAGGAGAAGCCGGAGCCCGCCGGCAGCCTCCGCGGGAGCCGCGCCAGCGCCCTCGCCTCGGCCGAGCGGGCCCTCCCCCCCGCGTTCCGCGAGGCCGCGGGGTGGAAGATCGAGTGGCAGATGATCGGCGAGCGGGCCCGGGGGGGCTCGACCGCGCGCGTGGAGCTCCACTTCGCGGAGGGACCCGGGGGGACGCAGCTCGCGCTCGGCATCGACGACGAGGGGGCCTACCTCGGGCGGCGCGACCTCGCCTCCGGCAGCCTCGAGCGCACCCACGGGGACGCGAGGGCGAAGGCCGGGGCGCCGCACAGCCTCGTGGTCGAGAACCACGGAGGGGTCTTCCTCGCGTCCGTGGACGGGCGCCCGCTCGGCGCCGTGAAGGGGGCGGACCCCGCCCCCGGGCGGCCCTTCCTTCGCCTCACCGTCGAGGACGGCGCCGGCTACTTCTCGGACCTCCAGGCCTGGAAAATGGAGTAGGGGCGGGCTTCCCCCGGGCTCGGGCCGCCACTGGCGGCCCTCGAAACCCCCGGGGACCCCCGCCCGCCGTATCCGCTAGGAGCACACCCCGGGGAACTCCCCCTTCCAGCCGGGGAAGACGCCCTCCACCGAGGGGCACGCGCAGCGGCGGACGAGGACCTCGGCGAGGACCGCCCGGTAGTCGGTGGTCACCCGGAGGTCGCTCTCCTCGTACAGGGCCCCCGGCGCGAGGCCGGGCCAGCGGCCGTGGACCCGCCCGCCCCGCAGGCCGCCTCCGAGGAGCAGCATGACGCCCCCGCTCCCGTGGTCGGTCCCCAGCGCGGTGTTCTCGTAGGCGCGGCGGCCGAACTCGCTGAGGACGACGACGACGGTCTCGTCGAACCGGGGGCCGAGGTCCCGCGCGAAGGCGGCGAGCCCGCCGCCGAGGGAGCGGAGCGGCTCCGCCAGGCCGCCCGCGAGCCCGTCCCCCAGCGCCCCCTGGCCGAAGTGGGTGTCGAAGCCGCCGAGGTCGAGGCACGCCGCCTCCAGCCCGACGCCCGCCCGCAGCAGGCGCGCGGCCTGCGCGAGCGCCCGGCCGAAGTCGTCCTCCGGGTACACGGCCCCGTGCCCCGGGCCCTCCGCCCCCAGCCGCTGCACCCGGCGCAGCAGCGAGAGCGTCTCGCGCCCGGAGACGCAGAGGAGACCCCCGTCCCCCGCGTGGAGCGCCTCCAGGGCCGCCTCGATCCCGGGCCCGTCCCCGCTCCCGGACGCGATCCGGACCTCCTCCAGGGACCGGATCGCGCCCGCGGCGGGGGCGCCGCGGAGCGACTCCGGGATCGTCTCCCCGAAGGCGAGCGCCTGGAGCGCCGGGGCAGCGTCGGCGGCGCGGGACCGGAGGTGGCGCCCGATCCAGCCCCCCGAGAGGACCTGGCCCGTCGCGGCCCCGTGCTCCACCTGGTCCTGCGCCTCGAAGTGGCTCCGCGTGCGGTCGTCGGAGCCCACCGCGTGCACGACGGCCATGCGCCCCTCGCGGTACAGCGGAAGGAGGGGCTCGAGCGCCGGGTGGAGGCCGAAGGTCCCGTCCAGGTCGAGGACGGTGCTCCCCGCGGGCGCGAGGGGGTCCGGGGCCGGGAGCGCGAGGCTCGGCCGGAGGCGGCGGTAGTCGTCGTCCCGCCAGGGGACCACGGTGTTCAGGCCGTCGAGCGCCCCGCGGAGGAACACGACCACGAGCGGCGCGCCGGACGGGGCGGCGGGCGGCCCGAAGAAGAGCCCCCGGAGGAAGGCCCGGCGGTCGCGCGCGAGGGGGAGAGGACGCACTCAGCACCTCTGGAAGGCCGGGGACGCGAGGAGGAGGCCCACCCCCTCGGCGAACCGAGGCGTGCCCGGGGCCGCGCCCCGCGCGTGGCCCTCCACGGCCGCGCGCTCCGCCGCCGTGGCCCGCCGCCCGAGGAGAAGCGGCGCCAGATCCGCC
>CAZKTF010000238.1:0-5528 GCA_964555565.1 uncultured Planctomycetota bacterium
GCGAGGACCGGCGGCTCCACGCCGCGGACCAGCGCCGCCGCCGCCGCGCGGCGCGCGAGCGCGAGCGGCGTGACGTCCTCCTCGGCGCGGCTCTCCGCCCGCGCCGTCGCGGGGAGGAGGGCCGCCGCCGCGGCCAGCAGCAGCGCCCCGGGGACTCTCCTATTGATCACGGATCCACTCGCTTTCCACCACTATACAGGGCTCTACACCACTGCACAGGGCTCTCATAGCATAGCGCGCGCGCGCGCCTCCGCATCGTCCACCATCGGTACCACGCCCGGAATCGCGCTGCCGTGAGGCTCCTCCTCCTCCGCCTGGGCTACCTCCTGGACGCCGCCTCCAGATGGGCTCTTCTCCAGATGCCCTGCTGTGGACGGCGTATCTTCGGGAGCGTCGGGGTGCGGACCCTGCACCGGCTGTCCTGCACCATCGGTACCACGCCCCGCGGGAGAGAGCCGTGAGTGGCCTCTGGCACCGGCCGTGGGGGAAGCACCGCTACCACCTCTTCGTCGTGGTCGAGGAAGCCTCCTCGCTGCCGGGGACCCTGCTCCTGCGATCCGCCTGCAGAAACCTCCGGCGCTCAGCCGAGGCGAACGAGGAGGCCGTCCGCAAGAATCCAGAGCCGCCACGGGGCTCGTTCCAAAACTGCACCGGCTGCCTGACGGCCCTTGCAACGGCGCAGGGACGCGCATGACCCCAGTCTTCCAGACCGGCATGGACCTCCAGGCGGGGGACTGCCTGGCCGCCTGCGCAGCCTCCCTCCTCGACCTTCCTCTCTCCGCCGTCCCGAACTTCGCCGTAGCCGACGAAGACTGGTGGCACCCGTCCTTCTGCGGCTGGGCGGAGGAGCGCGGGCTCCTCGTCCAGTGCGCCAGCCTCCCGGGCGAGGCGAAGAGGCTGCCGCCGCCAGGCACGCTCTGCATCGTCGGGGGGCAATCCCCGAGGCTCCAGGCCCTCCACGCCGTCGTGATGGAGCGCACCGAGGCCGGCTGGAGGCTGGTCCACGATCCCCACCCTAGCGGCGCCGGGATCGTCGGGGATCCCGTGGACGCGGAGTGGTTCGTCCCGCGCTCCACCTTCCCCGGCTATCGGTGGTGGGGGCCACAGATGCGCGACCCCGAGTCGGTGGTGGCCCCGCCGGGCTTCGCGGACCGTGTGATGGAGAGGATCCGGGCGGAGGGCTCGCCGTGATCGAGCGCACGACCGGCACGATCGGGTTCCTCGAGCAGGGCGAGCGCTCGCTCGCGCTGCTCGAGCTGACCGGCGCGACGGAGGCCGTGCGCAAGGCCCTGCTACGCTACGTCCTCGACGGCGCCAGGACCGGCGACTTCCTCCGGGCCCTCCTCTCGAACGACCTGCAGAAGACCTTCGGCCTCGCCGACATGGTGAACGTCCTCTCGATCCACGCGCTCGTGCAGTGGCTCTACAACGAGGCGCCGTCGCCGTGCTGGGGATCGCCCGAGAAGGTCGAGGCCTGGCTGGCGAGGCGGCGCGGATGAGTGGCCTCGTGGTGGATCTCTTCGCGGGTGGCGGCGGGGCCTCCGTGGGACTCGAGTCGGCGCTCGGCCGGAAGGTGGACGTAGCCATCAACCACGATCCGACGGCGATCGCCGTCCACCGCGCGAACCACCCCAGCACCCGGCACTTCGCCGAGGACGTCTGGAAGGTGGACCCACGGGAGGCGACTCGGGGCCGTCCAGTGGCCCTCCTCTGGGCCTCGCCCGACTGCACGCACTTCTCGATCGCCAGGGGCGGGAAGCCGAACAGATCGAAGAAAATCCGGTCCCTCGCCTGGGCCGTCATCAGGTGGGCGAAGGCCGTGCGGCCGAAGCTCATTCTCCTAGAGAACGTCCGGGAGTTCCAGACCTGGGGCCCGCTCGACGAGGACGGGCGGATCATCCCACACCTCAAGGGCCACACCTTCAAGACCTGGGTGGGTACGCTCCGCGGCCTAGGGTATCGGGTGGACTGGCGCATCCTGAACGCCGCCGACTTCGGGGCGCCGACAAACCGGCGCCGCCTCTTCCTGGTGGCCAGGTGCGACGGCAAACCGCTCCTGTGGCCGGAGAGGACCCACGGCCCCGGGGCGGTCCCCCACCGCGCCGCGGCCGAGTGCATCGACTGGTCGATGCAGTGTCCCTCCATCTTCGAGCGGAAGAAGACGCTCGCGGAGAAGACCCTCTGGCGGATCGCGAACGGGATCCGGAGGTTCGTGCTGGAGAACCCCCGGCCCTTCATCGTCAAGAGCAACCACGGCCGGGACCTCAACCGCTCCGCGGGCGTGGACCAGCCTCTCTCGACGATCACGGCCGCGGCGCGCGGACACGCCGTGGTCTCCCCCCTCCTCGGCCGGGTGGACATGACCAGGGCTAACTCCCCGCTCGTCCACCCCCCCGGCGAGCCTCTCCGGACGATACACACCGGTGGAGGGCACGCGCTCATCGCACCGACCCTCGCCCCCATGAACGCCGACAACCCTCCCATGTCGGCGGAGAAACCGCTCGGGGTCGTGACCAGCCAGCACAACAGGTTCGGCCTGGTGGCTCCGTCCCTCGTCCAGATAGACCAGCAAGGAGCCGGGCCCGGGGCCACCTCGCCGCCCGACTCTCCGGTCCCCACCACGACGACGGAGAACCGCCACGCTCTCTGCGCGGCCTACCTCGCCAAGCACTTCGGCGGGCACGAGGGCCAGTGGACGCAATTGCCGCTCCCCCTCGGCACGGTCACCACGAAGGACCACCACGCGATCGCCGCCGCCTGCCTGGCGAAGTTCAGAGGGACCTCGCCCGACCAGCCGCCGAGCGCGTCCGTGGAGGAGCCCCTGCCAGTCGTGACCGCCGGCGGGATCCACGTCGCCGAGGTCAGGGCCTTCCTCCTGAAGTACTACGGGACCTCGCGCGTGGGCAAGTCCCTCTTCGATCCCTCCGACACCCTCACTGCGAAGGACAGGCTCGGCCTCGTGACGGTCGAGGGCATCGACTACCAGATCGTGGACATCGGGATGCGGATGCTCGAACCCCACGAGCTGCTCCGGGCGCAGTTCGGCGACTTCGCCGATGGCTACGACCTCTCCCCGGCGAGGACGAAGAGCGCGAAGGTCCGCCTCATCGGGAACAGCGTGTGCCCCGACGTCGTGCGCGCCCTCGTCGAGGCCAACCACCGCGGCGCCGAGAGGAAGGAGATGGTGGCGTGACCGTCCGGACCCCGACCGCAGCCCCACCAACCCGTCCGGTGTTCCGATACCACGGCGGCAAGTGGATTCTCGCCCCGTGGATCATCAGCCACTTCCCGAAGCACCGGGTGTACGTCGAGCCATTCGGGGGGGGGGGGCTCGGTGCTCATGCGTAAGGAGAGGAGCTACGCGGAGGTCTACAACGACCTCGACGACGAGGTCGTGAACGTCTTCCGGATCCTCCGGGACCCGGCCCTGGCCATGCGCCTCCACGCCCTCCTGGAGGACACGCCCTACTCGAGGACGGAGTTCTTCAAGGCCTACGAGCCTGCGGAGGACCCCATAGAGCGGGCCCGCCGGCGGATCGTGCGCTCCTGGATGGCCTTCGGGACCACGAGCGGCAAGCGGAACCGCACGGGCTTCCGAGCGCGTCCGTGGAGGTCCGGCGGCTCCAACGGGGTGGCCGACTGGGCGAACTACCCGACGGCCCTGGATGCCTTTGTTGCCAGGCTCCGTGGCGTCTGCATCGAGAACCGCCAGGCCCTCGAGGTCGTCTGCCAGCAGGACGCGCCTGAGGTCCTTTTCTACTGCGACCCGCCGTACCCGCAATCGACTAGGACCGGGTGCAGGTGGAAGTCTGATCGGGAGCGGGCCTACGCCCACGAAATGACCGACGACGAGCACCGCGCCCTGGCGGATGGGCTGAAGGCCGTGCGCGGCCTCGTGGTCCTGTCCGGGTACCACTGCGACCTCTACGACCGCGAGCTCTACCAGAACTGGATGCGCGTCGAATTGGCCACGCTTGCCGACGGAGCGCGCCCGCGTGTCGAGGTCCTCTGGCTGAACCCGCGGGCCGCGACCGCACTCGTGGAGGAGAGGGCGGACATGCACTACCTGTTCCCCTTGATGGAGTAGCAGCGATCCTGAAGCTGGCCGAGGCGGTCCTCGGAGACTCGGAGCTGGCGAAGGCGGCCCTGGAGGAGTAGAGCGCGGGAAGGAGGTCGAGGCCGATGGGACTGTGCCTGAGACTGCCGGCGACTCTGAGCGCGGAGCCGGACGTGGTGAGGGCTGGGTTCTGGGGCGGGATCGTCTACCGGGCGGTCCTCGAGCTGGCCAAGGCGCAGGGCTGGGATGGGATCGTGGACCCGGCCGACCTGACCCCGGCGCTTCTGGCCCGCCACCTGAACGGCCGCTCCGACCTGCACTCCAGGCTCGGGCGCGGGCTCGCGGCGTGCCTTCGGGCGGGCCTCCTGGTCCCCGTCGAGGGCCAGTGGGTCATCCCGAAGTGGAGGGACTACCAGCCGGACCCCACGGCGGCGGACCGGCAGCGGCTCTGCCGTCGGCTCAAGCGGGACGACCTGCTCCGGAAGGCGCTGGAGGCGCCGTCACGGCCTGTCACGGGTGTCACTGTGAGTCACAGTGACACCCGTGAGTCACGCCGTCGTAGAGACGTACGTCTTCAAGGATCAGATCCCCCCCCCTCCCCCCCGGCGGACCGGGGGGGAGCGGCAGCGTCCCCCTCCGGGGAGGACGACGGCGGCGCGGCCGGGGCGGGGTGCGCAAGCGGCCCGCCCGCCGCGTCGGCGCCGGCGACGGCCAGGCTCCAGGTCGCGCTTGAGGCCCGGGGCGTGAGGCTCGGCGAGCGGCCGCTCCGCGGGGGAGTGCGCCCGGCGGTCTGGCTCCAGCATGCCGAGCCCATCCTGGCCGAGGGGACCACGGTGGAGGTCCTCGCGGACGCCGTCGCGGCCGCGGACCCAGGGGCGAAGCCCTGGGAGGTGTTCAAGCGTCTCCGTGGGAGGCCCAGGTGGCCGACCATCGCGCCGATGCCGCTCGAGGTGGCGGCGCGCCGGGAGGAGGAGAGTCGCGGCCGGGGCGCGGTCGAAGCAGTGTGGGGCGATCTCCTCCGCACGGACCAGGCGGACCGCGTCACGCGGGGACGGGACTGGCGCGCGTGGGGGTTGGCGATCGCCTCGGCGATCGAAGGCGCGGTCACCGGCAAGGCGCTCGCCGAAGCCCTCGCCAGCGCGCCAGCGGCCAGTCCCGCGGACCTGGCCGGGCTGCTCGAAGCGGCTGGCGGATCCATGGCGAAGGTCGGTTGATGAACGGAGGGAACGTGCAGGACTACAGCCAGCATCCGACGGTGAGACGGCTCGCCGACATGGACCTGGCGAGGCCGGTCATCGACCGGCCCGCGGTAGAGCGGGCGCTGATGGCCCACCTCAGGGCCTTGGGGCAGCCCGAGCGGCCCGTCGAGTGGCTGGAGGACGGGGAGAAGGGGTTCACGGCAGCGTGGGACGCCGCGAGGGCCGCCGCGGGGGACGCCGCGTGGGCCGCCGCGGGGGCCGCCGCGTGGGCC
>CAZKTF010000239.1:0-5503 GCA_964555565.1 uncultured Planctomycetota bacterium
ATCTTCGCGGCGGTGGACGGCCGGGATGTCGGCGGGGTGGCGGCGGACGTGGAGCGGGTCCTCGAAGGAGTCCGCGGGGAAGGCCTCGTCCCCGGGGGATACAGCGTGACGCTCCGCGGGGAGGCCGCCGGCATGCGGCAGTCCTTCGCGGGGCTGGGGTTCGGGCTCGTGCTCGCCTCGATCCTGGTCTACCTCGTCATGGTGGTCCAGTTCCGTTCGTTCCTGGACCCCTTCATCGTGATGTTCGCGGTGCCGCTCGGGTTCGTGGGCGTGGCGGCTGCGCTCTGGATCACCGGGACCTACCTGTCCATCCAGTCCCTGGTCGGCGTGATCATGATGATCGGGATCGTGGTCGCCTTCGGCGTGCTCCTCGTGGACCACGCGAACCGCCTCCGGGCGGGGGGCCGGGCGGCCGGGGAGGCGGTGCGGGAGGCCGCGATCGCGCGCCTGCGCCCCATCCTCATGACCTCGCTGGCCGCCATCCTCGGCCTCCTCCCGATGGCCGTCCGGGGCGGCGCGAACATCCCGCTCGCGCGCGCGGTCATCGGCGGGGTGGCCGCATCGACGGTCCTCTCGCTGCTCGTCGTCCCCGTCCTCTACGTGCTCCTCCGCCGGAGCGCCGCCCCTCCCTAGGAGACGCCCCGATGACACGTGAACGGCGCACCCAGGCCGTCGCGCTCGCCCTCCTCGGCGGGGTCGCGGCCGCTGCCTTCGGGCTCCGTGGGAAGCCCGCGCCGGTCCTCGCCGGGACCGAGCCGGCGGCCCCGGCCCGCCCCCTGCCGAGAGTGAGCGTGGTCACGCCCGAGAGGAGGACCATCCGCCGCGTCGTGCGCGTCCCCGCGGACGTGCTCGCCTTCGACGACGCGACCGTCTTCGCAAGGGCCACGGGATACGTGCGGGAAGTCCCCGTGGACATCGGGAGCAGGGTGGCCCGTGGGGATGTCCTGGCGGTCCTCGATGTGCCGGACCTCGATGCGGCTGCGGAAGCGGCGCGCGGCGTCCTCGCGCGCGCTGCGGCCGGCGTCGAGGAGTCGAAGGCCGCCTTCGCCATCGCCGAGACGGGGGTCACCCTGGCCGAGGCGGAGGGCGAGCAGGCGCGTTCCGAGGTCGGACGCGCCGAGGCCGAGCAGGAACTCCGGGCCGCCATGCGCGAGAGGCTGGAGACCTCCCTTCGCTCGAGCCCGAACCTCGTCTCGCGGGACGCCGTGGACGAGGCGAGGGCCCAGGCCCGCATCGCGGACGCGCGCCTCGATCAGGCCGGGGCCGCCGTGCGCGTCGCCGACGCGAAGCACGAGGCCGCGAAGGCCCGCCTCGGGGGCGCACGGGCCGCCGTCGCCTCCGCCGAGGCGGCGGGGAAGGCCGCCAAGGGAGCCCTCGCCCAGGCGGAGGTCGCCGCGGGTTTCGCCACGCTGCGGGCACCGTTCGCCGGCGTCGTGACCGAGAGGTGGGTGGATCCCGGGGACCTGGTGAAGAACGGCACCGCGGGCGGTTCCCCGGTCCTGCGGGTCGTGGACCTCTCGAAGGTGCGGGTCCGCCTCCGGGTGGCCGAGCCGGACGCGCCTGCCGTGGCGCCCGGTCGGGCCTTCCGCCTCCTCGTGGACGAACTCCCGGGCCGGGATTTCCGGGGCACGGTCGCGCGCGTGGCGGGCGCCCTCGACCTGGAGACCCGGACGATGGTCGTGGAGGGGGACCTGGAGAACCGGGACGGGGCGCTCCGCCACGGGATGTTCGGGCGGGTCTCGGTGGACCTGGAGGAGCACCCGGAGGCCCTCGTCCTCCCGGCGGCCGCGGTGACCACCGCCAGGCGGAAGAGCAGCGTCCTGGTGGTGGAGGGAGGGAAGGTCGCGAAGCGTCCGATCCGCATCGGGGTCGATGACGGGATCGTCGTCGAGGTCCTCGAAGGGCTCAAGGGGGAGGAGTCGGTCATCACGGCGGGGGCGGGCCTCGTCGCGGACGGGGACGCCGTCGAGGCGGTCCCGGCGGAGCCGGGCCGGTGAAGGGGATGTTCACCGCCGCGCTCGCCGTCTCCCTCGCGGGGTGCGCGTCCGCGCGCGTCCCGGGGCCCGTGACCGGGCCGCCTCTCCCGCTCCCGGCACCTCCGCCGGAGCTCCCGCCGCTCCATGGGCCCGTACGGGTGGACCTCCCGACGGTGCTCCGGCTCGCCCGGGGTCGATCGCTCGATCTCGCCCTGGTGCGGGAGAAGTCCCGTGCGGCCGCGGCCGAGGAGCAGTTGGCGGTGGAGAGGTTCTTCCCCTCCCTGGCCGTGGGCGCCCGGTTCCTCGCCCATGACGGCCTCGCCCAGGGCACGGAGGGCGACTTCCCCGTCGTGCAGAAGCAGAGCGCGTTCCTCGGCGCGGGACCGGCGCTCCGATGGGAGGTCGGCGACGCCATCTTCGGCGCCCTGGCGGCCCGCCAGAGAAGCGCGGCGAGCATCGACGCCGCCGAGGCCGAGGAGCGGGGGACGGCGCTCCGGGCCGGGGAGGGCTACCTGGACCTCGTCCGCGCCCAGGCCGCGCAGCGTGTGGCCGAGGACGCGCTCCGGCTCTCCGAATCCCTCCTCGGCGAGATCGAGGCCCGGGTGCGGGAAGGGGGAGGGTTCGAGGGGGACGTCCTCCGCTCGCGGGCGCAGGCGTCCCACGCGCGCCTTCGGCTCTCCGCCGCGCGGGAGGAGCGCCGCCGCGCCGGTCTTGCCCTCGCGGAGATCCTCGACCTTCCGGCGGACGTGGATCTGGAGCCCGCCGACGATCTCCCTCCTCGGCTCGACCTCGTGGCTGCCCTCGCCCCCGAGGAGGAGATGGTCCGTGCGGCGCTCGGCGCGCGCCCCGAGGTCCGGAGGGCGGAGCACCTCGTCGAGGCAGCGGACAAGGAGCGGGACGGGGCGCGGTGGGGACCTCTCATCCCCAGCATAGGAGCCGAGGCATCCTTCGGGCGCCTCGGCCGGACCTTCGACGACGGCGCCAGGAGCAACGACTACCGGGTGACCCTCGGCTGGCAGATAGGTCCCGGAGGTCTCCTCGACGGCGGTCGGACCGCGCTGGCCGGGTCCAGGGCCCTGAGCGCCGCCCTGGAGGCGGCGCGCGTCCGGGCCCGCGTCGTGCGGGAGGTCCGCGAGGCCCGAGGGCTCGTCGAGAGCCGGCGGAGCGCCATCGAGGCGGCCGAGCGGGGCATGGAGGATGCGTCCCGGGCCCTCGACCTGTATCGCGAGCGGCTCCGGACGGGGGTCGGGATCCCCCTCGAGGCGGTCGTCGCCGAGGAGACGCTCGTCCGGGCCCGGTCCGACTGGATCGACGCGACGACGGACTACGGCAAGGCGCAGTTGAGGCTGCTCCACGCGCTCGGCGGTGGCGGAAGCTCCGTGGTCCCGCCCGGAGGAGGAGCCCGATGAGCCCCGACGAGCCGTGGACCCCGCAGGCGAAGGCGTTCGTCCGCTCGCAGGAGAAGTGGAAGCACCCGCGGTACCGGGCCGCCTGGGTGCTCCGGGGGCTGCCGGGGTAGAGGGGGAGGACGCGGGTGCCCGCGGAACGGACCGGGTCAGCCTCGCGGCGGGACGTCGAGGAGGAACTCCCTCCAGGTCGTGAAGGCCACGCCCGCGCGGGCGGCGGCGGCCCGGCCCCGCTCGTCCCCCGCGAGGAGCGGCTTCAGCGACGGGAACCGCCGTACGCACTCCAGCAGGCCCCGGAGCTCGGTGGCCTCGACCGGCCCGGTCTTCACCTCCAGCGCCCAGCCCCCGCCGGGGCCGTCGAGGACCCCGTCCACCTCCCACGGCTCCTCGCGCCAGTAGGCGACCCGCCGGCCCGAGTTCCAGGCATGGGCGAGACAGGCGTTCTCGACCCAGGCGCCGAAGCGCTCCGGCTCGCGGACCGGGTCAGGGGAGCCGCGGGGGTCCGCGGCCGCGAGGAGGGCGTTGCTCAGGGGGACGATCTTCGGGGGGGCGCTCCGGAGCCGGTGCGGCCTCTCGGAGTGCTTGGGCAGGGCGGCCACGAGGAAGGCCTCCTCCAGCAGCGCCAGGTAGTGGGCGACGGTCTCCAGGGCGCCGGCGTCCTGGAGGAGCCCGCGGATCTTCTGGAGCGACAGGATCCGGGCCGGGGAGGAGGCGCACACGGAGTAGACCTGCCGCAGGAGGGCGGGCTTGCGCACGGGGGCCAGCGCCAGCAGGTCCCGCCCGACGGCCGGCTCGACCACCGCGTCGCGGAGGTAGGCGGTCCAGCGGGGGCGGTCCCCGCGCAACGGGAAGGCGCCCGGGTAGGCGCCCTCGCTCACGAGGAGGGCCGCGGCCTCCTCGCGGGGGACGCCGAAGACCTCCGCGAGGGACGCGGCGTCCCAGTGGGTGAGGGTGAGGCGCTCGAAGCGCCCGGCGAGGCTCTCCCGCGAGCCCGTCGCGAGGCGGAGCGCCGAGGACCCCGTGGCCACGACGTGGACCGGGACCCGGCGGCGGCGGAGCCGGTCCCACTCCCCCTTGAGGCGCGCCGCCCAGTCTTGCAGCAGGTGGGCCTCGTCCAGCAGGACCACGGCCCGGCCCCGCGCGACCGCCGTCTCCTCGGCGGTCCTCCAGAGTCGATCCCAGGAGCCGGGGAGCGACGCGGCCGGGTCGTCGGCGGCGTGGTAGAGGGCCACGGGGCCGAGGGTCCCGGCGAGCTCCAAGAGGAGGGTGGTCTTCCCCACCTGCCGCGGACCGGCGAGGAGCTGGATGCGGCCGGGGGGCGGCTCTGCCAGCCGCTGCCGGAGGAGGCCCCGGACGGCGGCGTACCCTCCACGGGAGATGGGCTCGACCATGGTCTAATATATATCATATTACAGTCGTCGTGTCAAGCGGCGACCCGGAGGACGCCACGGGGGACGGGGTGGCCTGCCGCGGGGCGCCCTGCTCACAACTCCTTCACCATCACCACCTTCGCCGCCCCGGGGCGGTAGAAGTCGGGGAACCGCGCGGCGACCGGGTAGCCGAGCCTCTCGTAGAACGCGAGGGTCCCGGCGTAGGCCGGGGCCTCCTCCGTCTCGATCACGACCTTCCGCGCGCCGCGGGCCCGGAGGCGGGCCTCCATCGCGGCGACGAGCGCCCGCCCCGCGCCGCGGCGGCGGGCCGCCGGGGCGGTGGCGATCCAGTAGAGGTCGAAGACCCCCTCGGTCATGGGCACGGGCCCGAAGGCCAGGAAGCCGAGGAGGTCCCGCCCCTCGAAGGCCCCGAGGCCCTCGTAGTGCTCCCCGGGAGCCGCGAGGCATTCGTCGAGGACCTCGTTCGCGACGACCTTCTCCTCCGGGCGGAAGTTGGCGACGCGCGCCACCAGCGCGGCCAGGGCCTCGCGGTCGGAGGGGACGAGGTCGCGGACCGTCACGGGCGGGCCGCCTCCAGGATGCGCGCCACGAGCTCCTCGTACCCGATCCCCGCGGCGGCAGCCGCCGCCGGGAACCCGGCCCCGGGGGAGAGGTCGGGGTTGGGGTTCACCTCGAGGACGAAAGGGGTCCTGTCCCGGAAGCGCAGGTCCACCCGCGCGTAGCCCCGGAC
>CAZKTF010000240.1:0-5494 GCA_964555565.1 uncultured Planctomycetota bacterium
GCCGGCCCCGTAGGGGTAGTCGTCCCCGCCCCGCGCGTCGGGCCAGCGGTCGAGGAGGGTGCGGGCGGCCTGCACCGCGAGCGTGTCCTCCCCGGCGCGCCAGGCGAGGCGGCCCGCGAGGCGGAGCCCGAAGGGGGCGGCGGCCGGGTCGGGGGAGGCGGAGGCGGCGTCGAAGGCCTCCCGCGCGAGCCGGGCGAGGTCCCCCTCCCGGTCGGCCCGCTCCTCGAGCCCCCGGAGCCGGTCCAGCAGCCCCCGATCGACCCCCCCGCGCGCGGGCGCCGGCGCGACCGGCGCCACGACGACCACGCCGTCGCCGTCCCGCACGGAGCCGTCGGGTAGCAGCGCGAAGGCCCGCGGGAACACGGGGGAGTCGAGGGCCGTCCGCACCGCCTCGGTGGCCGGGGCCCCCGCCGCCGCCTGGTCCGCCGCGACCTCGGCCCGGGCCACCACCGCCGCCGCCTCGTCCGCCAGCGACAGACGGAGGGCCCGGTCGCAGAGCGCGCGCAGGTCCTGCTCCGCCTCGGCCCTCTGGGAGGAGGCCGCGGCCAGGCCGAAGGCCGCGAGCGCCACCATCTGGAGCAGGAGCAGGAGGACGAGCGCGGTCGCGACCCGGACGTCTCTCGGAACGCGGGACCACCAGGCGCGCATGGGAGCCCTGCATCCTAGCGCCGGGGGGTCACCGCGCGGTCACGGGAAACGCCCGACCTACCCTCCGGCCGACCCGGGGGCCCTGAGGACGGTGAAGGCGCCGGCGCGCGCTCGGGGGAGGGTCTCGAGGAGGAGGGGGACCAGGGGGAGGAGGGAATCGAGCCGGTTCGAGGACGCCCGGAGGACGACGACCGCGACGGCGACGCGGCGGAGGTCCTGCTGGTGGACCTGTCCCGTGTCCACCGTGACGAAGACGTCGAAGCGCCCCGAGGCGAGTCGGAGCAGCTCGCCGTTCGACTTCCCCGCCCAGCCCTCCTCCGGGACCGTCCGGACCTCGTGCCCCGGGAGGTGCCGCTTCAGCCGCCTCGGCAGGCACTCATCGAGCAGGACGCGCATCGGCCACGATCGCGGTGCGCGCCAGGGAGAGGACCGCCACGGCCTGCTCACGAGTGACCGTGGGGAAGTCGTCGAGGAAGTCGCCGAGACGCTCCCCGGCCTCGAGGTAGTCGAGGAGGGTCTTCACGGGGACGCGGGTGCCGGCGAACACCGGCGTGCCGCCGAGGACGGCGCGGCTTCTCGTGACGGGACTGCGCGTCCTGCGGGCCATGGCGGACCTCGGGGGGCGAGGCGGCCCGGGCCGGCGGGCTTCCGACCCTCGACGCCCGGCGACCCGGCAGAGGCTTCAGGGTAGCACGGCGGGGTGCGCCGTCAGGCCGGCCGCATCTCCCGGGCGAGCTCGGCCTTGACGACGCGGGAGGCGCCGCCGTCGAGGCGGAGGCGCACGCCGTCGAGGGGGGAGACGCTGAGGAGGGTGCCGGTCACGGAGGTGGTGCCCTCGAGGAGGGTCACGCGCCTCCCGCGGTAGGCGACGCGACGGTCGTACTCGGAGGACAGGGCCCCGGCTTCACCCTGGTAGAGACGCCCGAGCCAGCCCTGGAGCGAGGTGAGCATCCCCTCGAGGAGGTCCGTCCGGTCGTGGATGCGGCTCGTGCAGACCCTGAGGCTCGTGGCCGTCCCCTGCAGCTCGGGGGGGAAGTCGGCGGCCTTGAGGTTCACGTTGATCCCGATGCCCACGACGAGGAGGGGCGCCCGTGCGTCGAAGTCGCGGGTCTCGATGACGATCCCGCCGAGCTTCAGGTCCCCGCTCATGATGTCGTTGGGCCAGCGGAGGAGAAGGTCGGCGCCCGTGGCGCTCTGGAGCGCCTCGGCCACGGCGATCGCCGTGGCGGCCACGATCATCGGCACGGGCGGGCAGGGGGTCGGGGGCCGCACGACCCGGGAGAACCAGATCCCCACGCCGGCGGGGGAGTACCAGTCGTGGCCCGGGCCGCCGCGGCCCGCGGTCTGCCGCTCCGCCAGGGCCACCGCACCGTCGGGGGCTCCCCCGGCGGCCATCTCGAAGCCCAGGTCCTGGGTGGAGCCGACCTCCTCCCGGAACTCGACCGGCCGGACCGCGCGCAGCAGGGGGATGAGGTAGCCGCTCACCCCGGTGGAACTGTTCATCAGGAATCCCATGGGGGAATCCTACCCCTCCGGCGGCCGGGACGCCGGTTTCCCCGCCCGGGGGCGGGCCGGGAGGTACTGCCCGGGCCAGGGCTGGTCGGGGTAGCCGTAGGCCTCGGCGGCGTGGAGGGTCAGGTAGGGGTCCAGGAGGTGGGCCCGGGCGAGGCAGCAGAGGTCGGCCCGCCCCGCGGCCAGGACCGTGTTGGCGTGGTCCCAGCCCTGGATCCCCCCCACCGCCATCACGGCCACCCCCGCCCCGTGGCGGATCCGGTCGGCGAAGGGGACCTGGTACATCCGCCCGTAGACGACCTTCGACCCGGGGACGTTCCCCCCGCTGGTGACGTCCACGAGGTCGCAGCCTGCGTCCCGGAGCATCCGCGCGATCTCCACCGCGTCCTCCGGCGTGAGCCCGCCCTCGTCCATCCAGTCGGAGGCCGTGAGGCGCACCGCGAGCGGCCGCTCCGCGGGCCACGCGGCGCGCACCGCGCGGACGACCTCCAGGGGCCAGCGCGCGCGGCCCTCGAGCGAGCCGCCGTACCCGTCCGCGCGGCGGTTGGAGAGCGGCGAGAGGAACGAGGAGAGGAGGTACCCGTGCGCGGCGTGGAGCTCCACCACGTCGAAGCCCGCCTCGAGGGCCATGCGCGTCGCGCGGACGAACTCCTCCCGCACGCGGTCCATGTCGGCGCGGTCCATCTCCCGTGGTGCGGGCCAGGAGGGCTCGAAGGGGAGGGCCGAAGGCCCGAGCGTGGCCCACCCCCCCTCGCCGAGCGGGACGTCGCGCCCCTCCCAGGGGTGCGCGCAGGAGCCCTTGCGCCCCGCGTGGGCGAGCTGGATCCCGATGCGGGCCGGGGTGTGGCGGTGGACGTACTCCACGACCCGCCTCCAGGCCGCCGCGTGTTCCGGGCGGTACATCCCGGCGCAGCCCGTGGTGATGCGGCCCTCGGCGGAGACGTCGGTCATCTCCGTGAACACGAGCGCGGCCCCGCCCAGGGCCCGGCTCCCGAGGTGGACGAGGTGCCAGTCGCCCAC
The DNA here is from genome assembly GCA_964555565.1 of uncultured Planctomycetota bacterium. Lineage (GTDB taxonomy): Bacteria > Planctomycetota > JAJSAM01 > JAJSAM01 > JAKLKS01 > CAZKTF01. The sequence goes on from CAZKTF010000240.1 coordinate 3,181, forward strand.
GGTCCCGTCCACGGCGGAGTACTGGCACATGGGGCTCACGACGATCCGGTTGCGGAGCACGAGGCCCCGGAGCCGGAAGGGCGTGAAGATCGGGGGCGGGGCCGTGCCGTCGGAGGCCCGCGGGGCGCCCGCCGCCTCGCGGAAGGACTCGGTCACCCGCTCGACCAGGGCCGGGTCGCGCGCGCGGAGGTTGTCGTAGGTGATCCGCTTGCTCCGCGTGAGGAGGTTGAAGGTGAAGGTCAGCGGGTCCTGCTTCGACCAGCGCTCCGTCTCCTCGAACCAGGCGAGGCTCGTCTCCGCGGCCCGCTGGGTCCGGAGCACCTCCGGGTGGCGGGCCTCCTCGTAGGCCGCCAGCGTCGCGGGGACGTCCGCGGTTCCCCGGGCGCGGAGGGCCTCCACGAGCGCCATGGCGTCCTCCATGGCGAGCTTGGTGCCCGAGCCGATGGAGAAGTGGGCGGTGTGGGCCGCGTCCCCGATGAGGAGCACGTTCCCCCGGCGCCAGGTGGCGCAGCGGACCGTCGGGAAGGACCGCCAGAGGGAGCGGTTGGCCAGCAGCCGGTGGCCGCGGAGCTCCGGCGCGAAGAGCCGCTCGCAGTAGGCCACCGTCTCCGCCTCCGAGGCCCGGTCGAGGCCGGCGCGGCGCCAGGTCTCCTCGCGGCATTCCACGATCCAGGTGCCGAGCCCCTCCTCGAAGGGGTAGGCGTGGACGCGGTAGAGCCCGTGCTCGTTCGACCGGAACACGAAGGTGAAGGCGCGCATCGGGAGCGTGGTCCCGAGCCAGGCGAACCGGCAGCGCCCGGAGCGGACCTCCGGGCGGAAGTCGGCGGCGAAGCGGGAGCGCACGAGGCTGTTCACCCCGTCGGCGGCGAGGACGAGGTCCGCGTCGGGGAGCGGGGCGTCCTCGCGCAACTCCACGCCGAAGCGGAGGTCCACGCCGAGCCCGCGGGCCCGCTCCTGGAGGACGTTGAGGAGGCGCTTCCGGGAGAGCCCGCAGAACCCGTGTCCCGTGGAGGTGACGCAGGTCCCGTCGCGGTGGGTCTCGATGTCGTCCCAGGTCGCGAAGGAGCGGGCGATCTCCGCGTAGGACTCCGGGTCGGCCCGCTCGATGTTCCCCAGGGTCTCGCGCGAGAAGACGACGCCCCACCCGAAGGTGTCGTCCGGGCCGTTGCGCTCGAGGACCTCGATCCGGCACTGAGGGAAGGCCTTCCTCATGAGGATGGAGAAGAACAGCCCCCCCGGGCCGCCGCCGACGGAGACGACTTTCACTCCCCCGGGCCCTCCTCGATCTTCATGGCCATGTCGAGCCACGGGGCCCCGCGGGTGAGGGCCCCGACGCTCACCCGCTCGACCCCGGTCCCGGCGTAGGCGCGGACGTTCTCCAGGGTGATCCCCCCGGTGGCCTCCAGCAGCGGGACGCGACCGCGGCCCCGGACGGCGCGCTCGGCCACGGCCCGGCGGACGAGCTCCACGGGGAAGTCGTCGAGGAGGACGAGGTCCACCTCGGCCTCCAGCGCGAGGCAGAGTTCGCCCAGGCTCTCCACCTCGGTCCCGAAGGCGACCCCGGGGGGGACGCGCTCCTGCGCGCGCCGCAGGGCCTCGGCGAAGGGCAGCCCGGCGGCCCGGTAGTGGTTCTCCTTGGCGAGGACCGCGTCGTCGAGGCCGCGGCGGTGCGGGGTCCCGCCCCCCACCCCGACCGCGTAGAGCTCCAGGGCGCGGAGCCCCGGCGTCGTCTTCCGCGTCGGGTGGACGGTCACCCCCGTCCCCTCGACCGCGTCCACGAACCGCCGCGTGAGCGTGGCCACGCCGGAGAGGCGGCCGAGGAGGTTGAGGAGCGTCCGCTCGGCCGCGAGGATCGCGCGCGCCGGCCCGCGCAGCGCCGCCACGGGCGCCCCGGCCTCCACGCGCGTCCCCTCGGCGACGAGACGCGTGAAGGTGACCCGCGTGCTCAGGGCCCGCACGACGGCCAGCGCCGCCGGGTGCCCGCAGACGACGCCGTCCTCCTTCACCCGGACGAGGGCCGCGACCGTGCGGCGCGGCGGGACGAAGGCCCGGGAGGTGACGTCCCCCTCCGCCCCGTCCTCGCGCAGCGCCTCGCGGGCGACGCGGGCCAGGACCTCCGCGGGCGGCGGGGGGACGGGCTGGTGGAGGGGGTTCACCGGCCCGCCCCCGGGTCCCCGGGCCACAGGACCCGCCCCTCCCAGGAGCGCAGGCGCGCGGGGCCGACCCCCGGCATGCGAAGGTCGAGGTCCGCGGGGGAGAGGAAGGGACCGCGGGCCCGCCGCTCTGGGAGCATCCCCTGAGCGACTGGCAGTGG
>CAZKTF010000241.1:0-5460 GCA_964555565.1 uncultured Planctomycetota bacterium
GGCCGGATCGACCCCCTTGACGGGCACCGGGCCGGAGGTGTAGCCTCCCCCCGGTCTTCGAGAGAGGGCGATGGAAGACGCGAAACACCGATCCAGGGCCGTCGAAACAGACATGGGGGGCCGGGGTCCCGGACGGGACCGCGGCCCCCTTTCCTCTTCTCCGGGTCCAACGCCAGGCCGCGGCGTGACGCGGCCGGAAAGGGAGGGGTACCTATGCCGAAGGGCCGCGTGAAGTGGTTCTCCGACCAGAAGGGCTTCGGCTTCATCCAGCAGGAGAGCGGCGAGGACGTGTTCTGCCACTTCTCGGCCATCCAGATGGAGGGCTTCAAGACCCTCAAGGAAGGCCAGCCGGTCCAGTTCGAGCTGGTCCAGGGGGACAAGGGACTCCGCGCGGACAACGTGATGCCGACGGAGAGCTAGCGACACCTCCGTCGCCATCGATTCTCCGGGGCGCGCAGGGCGCGACGCTAAAGTCGCCGGCGGGATCCGCCGAAGTAGCCCTGATCCCGTGCGCTACTCCTTCCTCAAGTTCACCATCGTCCTCGTGGAGCTGGCCGGGGCCCTGGCCCTGGCCGGCGGGGTCGTCCTCGTGGTGATGGCCGTGAAGTCCTGGGGACCCGGCGGCGGGCTCCACCAGGCGAAGCTCACGCTCCCCGACAACCGCGTGATCGCCTTCTCCGACCTCCCGCTGGTGCGCTTCGTGGCGCTCGCCCCCGGGATCGGGTCGGGGCTCCTCGGGATCCTGATGCTCGGCATGGGCCAGCTCTGCGAGGCGGTCCTCCAGATCGAGGTCTCGCTCCGCAAGGGCGGGGGCGAGGCGAAGCAGTAGGGGCGGGGGTCCCCGGGGGTTTCGAGGCCCGCCGGTGGCGGGCCGAGCCCGGGGAGGTCTACCCCGCCCGGCCGTGGCCTTTCAAGGGGCGGTCCCCCTGCCGCCGTTGCCTTGGCAGCCGCTACACCGGCAGCCCGGTGATGACCGCCTCGACCACGAGGCGGTCGCCCACCACCCCCTGGCAGTCGAAGACCGCGCGCCGCGGGCGGATGTTGCGGACCTTCGAGAGGAGCACCAGCCGGTCCCCGGGGACCACGGTCCCGCGGAACTTCGCGCCTTTGATCCCCGCGAATCCGAAGAACTGCCCGTCGTCGGGGAGCGCCGTCTTCAAGTAGAAGGAGCAGACCTGGCCCAGGGCCTCGAGCAGGAGGACCCCGGGGTAGATGGGCCGGCCGGGGATGTGCCCGCGCGCCCAGAACTCGTCGGGGCGGACGTCCTTCGACCCGACGCAGAGCCCGCGCTCCGTGTCGAGGAGGTGGATCCGGTCGAGGTGGGCCATCTCGAAGCGCTGCGGGATCTTCCGCTGGATCGCCTCCAGGTCGAAGGCCACCCGCGCGAGGTCCACTTCGCAAAGGTCCACCACGAGCGGCGGCGGCATCCGGCCCTCCCTTCCCGGTTTCCCCGGCGGGGCATTCTCCGGGCGGCCGACCGCGGTCCCACGAAGAACCCGTGCGAATTGCCCCCGGGCCCGGAGGCGCCGGTAGACTGGCCCGTTGCGGGCCCCCCCGGGCCCGCAGGGAGGATGCCGTGCCGGACCCCCGCTCCTTCGCCCTCGTCGCGGTCCTGCTCGCGGCGGCCTCCCCCGCGCCCTCCGCGCGGGCCGAGGGCCCCGGGTCCAACGCGCCGAAGGGGGGGGTCTTCCCGACGGTCGCCGAGGTGAAGGACGAGGAGGCGAAGAAGATGCTGGCGGAGCTGGACAAGGCGTTCCAGTCCGGGGACGAGAACAGCGTGACCCAGGCGCTCCGCCCGATGGTCACGAAGCGGCACGCGACCCTCGTCGCCAGGCTCAAGCCGCTCGCCGACGACAGGCGGCCGGGCGTCGCCGCCCTGGCCGTGGAGGCCCTCGGGAGCCAGGGGGACGCCTCCGTGGCGGGGATGCTCGCGAGGGTCATGTCGGAGCCCCCGACCAAGGAGGAGAAGAAGAGGGGGTTCCTCCTGCGGGGGATGGTGCGCGCGGCCGCGGTCGAGGCGCTCGGGCGCCTCGGGGTGAAGGGCTGCGCGAAGGCGGTCCGGGACCTCGGCGAGGAGATGATCCTCAAGGACGCGCTGCGGAGCTACGCCACCGCGATCCTCCGGGCGGCGGTGCGCTACTGCGGCCTCCTCAAGGACAAGGAGTCGGTCTCGTTCCTCATCGACCTGGTGGACGAGCCCATCCCCGCGAACCCCACCTCCCCGACCAACCCGCCCGCCGAGTACTGGAAGGCCCGCAACGACACCTGGAGGGCGATCCGCATGGAGGTGCAGTGGGCCCTCAAGGAGATCACCGGCCAGTCCTTCGAGAACAAGCGGCGCTGGGACGACTGGATGGAGGGGGACGGCAAGAGAGCGGGGATGAAGTAGTGAAGACCGCCTTCCACATCGGCGGCTGGGGCACGGACCACATCTTCCAGGCCCTCGGCGACATCCGGACGGCCGGCATCCGCGCGGTGGAGGTCTACGCCGACGTCGCCACGGTCTACGACGGGAAGCCCCAGGAGTTCTCCTTCTTCCTCCAGAAGGGAGGGCTCTCGCTGGTGGGGGCCTACGGCGGCGGGGTGTTCTCCGACCCCGACTTCCGCGAGGCGGACGTGGAGAGCGCCCGGGTCGTCGCCCGCTGGCTGAAGCGGGCCGGCGGGCGCTTCCTCATCCTCCAGGGCGGCGAGCGCGGCGAGCGGCCCGCGGACGACCTCAAGGCCGTGGCCGTGACCGCCAACCTGATCGGGAAGGCCTGCCAGCGGGAGGGGGTGGAGTTCTGCTTCCAGCCCCACACCGACACGCCGATCTTCGCCGAGGACGAGATCCGGGCGTTCCTCGGGAAGACCGACCCCGCCACCGTCCTCCTCTGCGCGGACACCGGCCACATGGGCGAGGCGGGCATGGACCTCATCCCCTTCCTCGCCGAGCACGGGGAACGGATCCGGGTGGTGCACCTGCGGGACCTGCGTCCAAAGCCGGTATTCGTGGGGAGCCCCTTCGCGAACGCGGGGAAGGGGACGCTCCACCTCGCGGCCACCGTCGCGGCGCTCCGGGCGCGGGGTTTCCACGGCTGGATCGTGGGGTTCGCCGACGACCGGTCCGAGCAGCCCGCGAAGTCGGTCCGCCAGTTCGCGGAGTACGCGCGCGGGACGCTCCGCCTCACCCCCGGGTAGGGCGCGGTCCGGGATGCCCGTCGCCGCCCCGTCCTGGCGCCCGCGGCCCCGGCGGGTCCCGGAGTCCCTCCTCCGCGCGCGCCTGGAGGCCCAGGTCCGCGCCCTCGACGCCTCCACGATCCACCCGGACCCCCTGGAGATCGTGCGCCGCCACCGCCGTCCCGCCGACGCCGAGGTGGCCGGCGCCGTGGCCGCGGGACTGGCCTTCGGGGGCGTGGGCGTGATCCTCGCCTCTGTGGAGCGGGCCCTGGCCCCGCTCGGGGGGAGGCCCGCGGAGGCCCTCGCAGGGGCGCGGGACTCGGACCTCCTGCGCGACTGCGCGGGGTTCCGCCACCGATGGCTCGGGGGGGAGGACCTGGCCGCGTTCCTCGTCTCGGTGCGCCGCCTGCGCGCCCGCCACGGGTCCCTGGAGGCCGCGTTCCTCGCGGGGGACCCGGGCGGGCCCGACGTGGGGGACGCGCTCGCGGCCTTCGCCCGGGCGCTCCGGGAGGAGGACCCCGGGTTCGGGCGGCGCGGGGCCCCCGGGTTCTTCCCCTCCCCCGAGGGAGGGAGCGCGTGCAAGCGGCCCCTCCTGTTCCTCCGGTGGATGTGCCGGGACGACGGCATCGACACGGGGGCCTGGAAGGGGGTGGACCCCGCGCGGCTCCTCCTCCCCCTCGACACCCACGTGGCGCGGATCGCGGGCGCGCTCGGGCTCCTCCGGCGCCGGACGGTGGACCTCGCGGCCGCGCGAGAGGCCACGGCCGCGCTGCGGCGCCTCGACCCGGCGGACCCGGTCCGCTACGACTTCGCGCTCTGCCGGATGGGGATCCTGGACCTCTGCCCCCGGCTGCGGGACCCGCGGAACTGCCGGGAGTGCGGGCTCTTCGACGTGTGCGGCTACGGGAGACGGAATGCGGTGTCAGACACCTCTTTGCTCTCCCGGCCGCCGTGCAACGCGGACCGTCGCGGAAAACAAAAAGGTGTCTGACACCGTACGCCGTCACTCGAGCGCCTTCTTCGCCATCGCCAGGACCGCGTCGATCTCCTCCCCGGCCTTCCTCCAGTCCACGGCGGCGGACCGGAACCCCGCCTGGGAGAAGGCGTGGGGCCCCGGCTTCGCCGCGGGCCGCACCGGGATGGACACGTACTCGCTCGCGCTGAGGGCCTCCTCCGCGGCGGGGGACACGAGCCAGTCGTAGAGCCGCCGCGCGTTCTCCGGGTGCGGGCCCCCGCGGACGAGGGACACCGTCACCGGGAGGACGACGGTCCCGATCTCCCCGGGCCCCTGGTCGGGGAAGACCGCCGCGACGGGCGCGCCCTTGCCCCTCTGCGCCTCGAAGTCGTCGGTGTCGGTGAACCCGAAGGCCACGCCGCCCTCCCCGGCCGCCTTGGCCACCGCCCCGTTCCCGGAGGCGAAGGAGAGCCCGTTCTTCACGGCGGCGTCGAACCAGCGCCCGAACTCCGCCTCCCCGAGGAGGGAGCGCAGGGCCGCGAGGTGGGAGAGGGCGGTTCCCGCCAGGGGACGCGCGAGCGCCGCCTTCCCGCGGAACCGCGGGTCCGCGAGGTCGCGGAAGGACCTGGGCCCCCCGTCCTTCACGCTGGGGGAGTGGAGGATCAGGACCCGCGCGCGGAGCCCGTTGGCGGTCCAGAACCCCTTCGGGTCCTTCCAGGCGGGGGGGACGTCCCGGGCCGCGGGGGAGTCGTAGGCCTCGAGGACCCCCTGGCCGGCCAGGCGCACGGTCCAGGCCGGCTCGTTGTTCCAGAAGACGTCCGCCGCGGGCCGGGAGCGCTCCTCGAGGAGCCGCGTGGCGAGCCCGATGGTCTTCGTCGCCTCCGTGTCCGAGACGATGCGGACGCGCAGCCCCGTCTCCGCCTCGAAGCGCTTCAGGATCTCCCCGGCCACGAAGTCGTCCACCGAGGTGTAGCAGACCACGTCCGGGCGCGCGCCCGTGAGGGCCCAGGCCAGCGCGGCCGCGACGACGGCGAGGAACGCGATGAACGGCAGGAGCCTCCTGAACATGGGTGCCTATCCTCCCCGGTAGCGCCCGGCGTCCAGGCCGAGGGCGCGCATCTTGCGGTGCAGGTTCGGCCGGGACACCCCGGCCACGCGCGCCGCCCGGGCCACGTTGCCGCAAGCGCGGCGCAGGAGCTCGTCCAGGAAGACGGTCTCGAAGAGCCTCACGGCCGCGTGGACCTCGAGGTCCCCGGCCCCGCCGGGGTCCCCCGGGAGGCCGCGCGCCGCGCACTCCGCGCGGAGCCAGTCCGCGGGGTCCCGGGGCGCCTCCGCGGACTCGCGCTCCA
>CAZKTF010000242.1:0-5429 GCA_964555565.1 uncultured Planctomycetota bacterium
GGGCGGGCGTGGTTCGCCGGCGGGAGCCTGCTCCGCTCCATCGCCCAGGTGCGCCACGAGGGCCACGGGCGGGCCGCGGCGGCGCTGCCGGCGGGGACGCGGCCCGTAGGCTTCCTCACCTTCTGCGCGGTCCTCGTCCCGCGCGGGGCATGGGAGGCGGTCGGGCCGCTCGACGAGGACTACTTCGCCTACGGCGAGGACGCGGACTGGTGCGACCGGGCCCGGGTGGCGGGGCTCAGGCTCCTGCACTGCCCCGCCGGCGTGGCGCGGCACCGGGGGAGCGCGGCGGCGGGGCTCCGGAGCCCGCTCCAGGCGTACCTGCTCACCCGGGGCCGCGTGCTCTTCGCCCGCAAGCGGCTCCGCCCCGGGACCCGGGCGCTGCTGTTCTGGCCCTACATGCTCCTCGTCCGCGCGCCCCACGACGCGCTCCGGGCGCTGTTCACCGGGAGACCCGCGGCCGCGGCGGCGATCCTCCGCGGGGTCAGGGACGGGTGCCGTGGCGGGCCCCCGCGGGGGATCGCCCCGTGACCGCCCGCCGGATCGCCGTCGGCGTCGTCGCGGGGACCGTGGGCGGACCGCGCTCCTACGGCCTGGGGCTCGTCCGGGCCCTGGCCCACCTGTTCCCGGGGGACCGCTGGGTCGTCCTCACGGAACGGCCCGAGGCCTTCGAGGGGATCCCGGTGGCGGAGGTGGTCCGGGTCCCCGTGCCGGCCAAGGTCCTCCGCCCGGCCGCGGAGCACGGGCTCCTCCCGCGGCTGCTCCGGCGCTGCGGCGCGGAGCTCTACCACGGGACCAAGCAGTCGCTCCCCATGCGGTGCCCCTGCCCCGCCGTGGTCACGGTCCACGACCTCGCCCCCTTCGTCCTGCCGCGGACCTTCCCGCGCCTGTCCGGCCTCTACCTCCGTGCGGAGACCCGCGGCGCCGTGCGCCGCGCCCGGCGCATCGTCGCGCCGAGCGCCCACACCCGCGACGACCTCGTGCGCGTCCTCGGCGCGGACCCCGCCCGCGTGGCGGTGGTCCCGAACGGGATCGCCGCGGAGTTCCACCGCCCCGTCCCGGCGGGGGAGGCGGAGCGGGTGCGGCGCGCCCACCGGCTCCCGGGCCGGTTCGTCCTCTGCGTGGGGACGCTCCAGCCGCGGAAGAACCCGGACGCGCTGCTCCGCGCCTTCCTGGCGCTCCGGCGCTCGGGGGCCGCCGGGGGCGTGGGCCTCGTGTTCGCCGGGAGGCGGGGCTGGATGGCGGGCCCCTTCCTCCGGCTCCTCGCGCGCGAGGGGCGCGCGGCCGGGGCGCGGCTCCTGGAGGACGTGCCCGACCGCGACCTCCCCGGCCTCTACGCGGCCGCCGAGGTCTTCGCCTCCCCCTCCTCCTACGAGGGCTTCGGCCTCGCGGTGGCGGAGGCCATGGCGGCCGGGCTCCCCGTGGTGGCCGGGGAGGGCTCCGCGGTGCCCGAGGTGGTGGGCGATGCCGGGGTCCTCGTCCCCGCGCGCGACGAGGGGGCGCTGGCGGCGGCGCTGGCGCGGCTGCTGGCGGACCCGGGAGCGCGGCGCGCCCTCGGGGATCGCGCGCGGGCCCGGGCCGCGCGGTTCACCTGGGAGGCGGCGGCGCGGAGGGTTCGCGAGGTCTACGAGGAGGCGCTCCGGCCGTGAACCTCCCGCGCTGCCCGAAGGTCCTCCTCGTCCTCCTCGCGACGCTCCTGGCCCACGCGGTCTCGCTCGGCGGGGGCTTCCACTACGACGACGAGGCCGTGATCCTCGAGAACCGCCAGAACCTCCGGGACCCCTCCACGCTGGGGCGCGCCCTCCACGACCCCCGCGTGGAGAACGGGATCACCGGGAACGGGATGTACCGCCCGGTGACCTACGCCTCCCTGGTCCTCGACGCACAGGCCTGGGGGTGGCCCGAGGGGGAGCCGCCGCCCCCGCGCGGCTGGCACGCGACGAACCTGGCGATCCACGCGGCGGCGGCGGCGGTGCTGTTCCTGCTCCTTCGGCGCGTCCTCGCCGGGTGGCTCCCGGGCGGACCCGCGCGGGCGGAGCTCACGGCGGTTCTCGGGGCGCTCTGGTTCGGCCTCCAGCCCGTGAACTCCGAGGTCGTGAACTACGTCTCTGCCCGGAGCGAGTCCCTCGCGGCGCTGTTCTTCCTCCTCGCCCTGCTCGCGCACCACGCGGCATGGGGAGAGGGCCTGCGGCCGCTGCGTCGCGGGCTCCTCCTCCTCGCCGCGGCCGCGGCCGCGGTCCTCAGCCACGGCGCCAAGGAGACCGGGATCCTCCTGTTCCTCGTCGCGGGGGCGCTGGAGTTCTGGGGGAGGCCGGGGGCGCCCCCCGTCCTCCGGCGCCTCGGGGAGGCCGCCCTTCGCGCGGTCCCGCTCCTCGTCGTCTTCGCGTCCTACCTGGCCCTCCGGGGAGCGGTCCTCCCCCACGCGACCGTGGACCTCGCCTCGCGGCCGCACATGGAGGGGGTCGGACCGGACCCCTTCATGGGGGGCGGGCGGAGCATGGCGGCGCACCTCCTCACGCAGTCCCGGGTGCTGGCGGACTACGTGCTGCTGCTGCTGTTCCCCGTGGACCTCTCCCCGGACCACGGCGTGCGGATCGCGGCCTCGCTCTCGGACCCGGACACGCTGCTCGCCCTGGGGCTCCTCGCCGCGACGGCCGGCCTGGTCGTCCGCGCGGCCCTCCGGGGATGCCGCGCCGTCCCGCTCTCCGCGGCCTGGGCCGCGGCGGCGCTGGCGCCCTCGGTCGCGTTCCCCCTCAACGTGGTCATGAACGAGCACAGGCTCTACCTCCCGACCACGGGGCTGGCGCTCGGGGCGGGCCTGGCCCTTCTGGCGGCCCTCGAGGCGGGGCGGAGGGCGGGGAGGGGGACGCTCGCGGCGGGGCTCGTCGTGGGGTGTCTCCTCTCCTTCGGGCTCGTGGACGTCGCCCGGGCGCAGGACTGGGGGGACTCCACGCGCCTGTGGAGGAAGGCCGTGGCGACCTCTCCGGGGTCCTGGCGGGCCCACCTCCACATGGGCGTCGAGATCTACCTGGAGGCCGGGCGGCTGCAGGACACGATGCCCCCGGCGGCCCTGCTGCGGGCGGACGCGGCCGTGGAGGAGTTCCACCGGGCCCACGCCATCTCCCCGCGGGCCTTCGAGACGCGTCTCGACCTGGGCCTCGCCTATCTCCTGCGCGGCCAGCTCCGGAACCGGAACGCGGACCCGGACGCTCCGCCCCCGGCGCCGGGGGACTTCGAGGAGGCGGCGCGGTGGTTCACGCTGGCGGAGGAGTCCTCCCCCCGCTCCTTCCGCGCGCGGTACCAGCGGGGGAACGCGCTCGCCCTCCTCGGACGGACGGAGGACGCGACGCGCGAGTTCGAGGCCATGGCCCGCCAGGACACCCTGCGCACGACGATCTACGACTACCCGCTCGCGGAGCTCTACCGCCGCGCCGGGCGGACGGAGGACGCGCTGGCCCGGCTCGACCACGTCCTCTCGCTGAAGAAGGAGGAGGCGGCGATCGTCCTCCCCAAGAAGGCCGAAGTCCTCGGCGGGGCGCGGCGGTTCGTGGAGGCGGACGCGTGCCTGCAGCGGGCGCTCCCTTTCTTCGGGAAGGCAGACCCCGCGGGGAAGCGGGATCCGCGCCCCCTCGTTTTCAAGGTCCGGCTCCTGGTCCTGGAGGGGGGAGCCCGGAACCTCGAGTTCGCGCGGGCGTTCTGGCGGACGGCCGTGACGGAGTTCGGCTACAGGCCGGGACCGAAGGACCGGATGGTCGTCGAGGCCCTCGGAGTCCCGATGTCCGCCACGGGGACGGGGGGACGGTGAGGCTCGCCCATCGCCTGCTCCGGGCCTGGCTCCGCGCGGTCCCCTTCCCGCAGGGGCGGGGGCTCCTCTCGCGGGCGGTCCACCGGCTCTCCGGCCCCGCGGAGGTGACGACCCCCTTCGGCGCGCGGATGCTGGCCGACCCGCGGGACACCATCGGCCGCTCCCTCCTCGTCTCCGGGGCGTGGGAGCCCCACGTGACGGCCGCGTTCCGCGAGGTCCTCCGCCCCGGCGACGCCGTGGCGGACGTGGGGGCGAACCTCGGCTACCACGCGCTGCTGGCGGCGCACCTCGCGGGGGAGGGGGGCGTGGTGCTGGCCTTCGAGCCCGAGGCGCAGAACCGCGCGCTGCTCGAGGAGCACGTCCGCCGGAACGCCGCGCGCACGGTGCGGGTCCTCCCCCTGGCGCTCGGGGCCCGGGGGGAGCGGCGGGTCCTCCACCGCGGGCCCGCCTGGAACCCCGGGGCCGGGTCGCTCCGGCCCGTGGAGGGCTCGGCCGGGGAGGAGGCCGTGGAGGTGGTCCGCGGCGACGCGGCGATCCCGCGCGACCTCTGGCGGAGGCTCCGCCTCGTCAAGGTGGACGTGGAGGGCGCGGAGGCGGAGGTCCTCGCCGGGCTCTCGGGCCTCTTCGATGCGGGTCACAGGCCCCACCTCGTCCTCGAGGTGACGGACGAGTTCCTGCGCGCGCTGGGGAGCGGCGAGGAGGCCCTCCTCGCCCGGCTCGCCGCCCTCGGCTACCGATGCCGCCGGCTCTCGGAACCCCCCGCCCGCGGCCTCCGCCAGTACGACGCGCTGTTCTCGGTGTGAACCTATCGGCCAGGCCGGGGAGGGACGTTCCCCGCACTCCCTCGCGATTGACTCCCGGGCCGTGACCCTCCTAGACTCCGCCGTCCCGACACCGAGCCGTGGTCGCGAACCCGGGGACGCGGCGCCCGGGATCCGGGGGGGGGCGAGGTGACGGACGAGACCGGCGCGAGGCTCGCGGTTCCCATGGGGCACGGCCGGGAGTCGGTGGTCGCCCGTCTCCAGCGACCCCTCATCATCGTGGCGGTCGTCGGCATCGTGCTGCTCGGCATCGTGGCGATCCTCCAGGTGCTCGCCCGGTCCCGGCTGGGGGAGACGGAGTCCAAGCTGCTCTCGATCCTGGGGGCCCTGGCACTGTTCAGCCTCACGGCCCTCGCGGCATCGCTCCGATTGGAAAAGGACTCCTTCGTGTTCGTGGGCTGGATCGGGATCGTCGCCTCGGGGTTGAGTCTGCTCCTCGCGACCGTGGCCATCCTCTCCCGCCGCCCGGACCTGACGCTGATGAAGCTCCTCCTGAGCGCGGTGGTCCTCGCGACGACGGCCGCCCTGGGCTCCCTCGTCCTCCTGGTCCACGGCCGGGATCGACGGCTGGACCTCCTCGCGCTGACCACGCTCTCGGTCCTGGGGGTCACCGCCGCCATCTGGATCGCCTACGCGCTCTCCGGCGAGTTCCCAAGGGATGGCAAGCCGCTGGGGGTGCTCTCCATCCTGAGCTGGGTCGGCGTGGGGGTGACGACGCTCCTCGCGCGGCTCCAGCGGCTGAAGGGCGGCGCCTAGCCCAACTTCCGCAGTTCAACGGGGCCGGATCAGTTCTGACAGGGGTTTAC
>CAZKTF010000243.1:0-5427 GCA_964555565.1 uncultured Planctomycetota bacterium
GGTCGGAGAGCCCCTTCCAGAGCCGGTTCCAGATCCCGTACTTGCTCGCCCCCGCCGCGCGACGCCGGTGGGCCACGGGGACCTCCACGACGCGGAAGCCCGCCATGCGCGCGAGCGTGGGGTAGAAGCGGTGCATCCCGTCGTAGGGGGGGAGGTGCGGGACGATGGCCGCGCGGAAAACCTTGAGGGGGCAGGTGATGTCGTGGATCGACTCGCCGGTGCGGCGGTTGCGCCAGGCGTTGGCGATGCGCGAGGAGGCCCGCTTCACCCAGGGGTCCTGCCGGTCCCGGCGCCAGCCGCAGACCATGTCCTGGTCGCGGAGCGCCTCGAGGAGGCGCGGGATGTCCGCCGGGTCGTTCTGGAGGTCGGCGTCGAGCGTGACGATCACGGGGGCGCGGGCGCTGCGGAACCCCGCGTCGAGGGCCGAGGAGAGGCCGTGGTTGCGGTCGAGCCGGTAGACCACGACCTCGGGGTGGGCCCCGGCGATCTCCCGCAGCAGGTCCGGGGAGCGGTCGCGCGAGCCGTCGTCCACGAAGACCACCTCGAAGCGCTTCCCGAGGCCGCGGATCACCGGGAACAGCTCCTCCACGAGGCGGTGGAGATTCCCCTCCTCGTTGAAGACCGGGAGCACGACGGAGATCTCCGGGGGAGGCCCCACGGCTTCCATGCGGCCCCATGGAAGCAGAACGGGACGCCGCCGGGTAGGAAGATGGGCGGCCGGCGCAGGTACCGGCCCCCCCCGGTCGTCGTATCATGGAGCCATGCGCACGGCCGCTGCCGCGGGGATCGCCCTCGTCGTCGCGGGAGGGGTCGGGTGGATGCTCCTCCGGGAGCCGGGGGGGCCGGAGATCCCCCCGCCGGCGTGGCCCGCCGTGGAGGAACCCGCGCCGCCCGTCTCCGCGAAGGGGACGGAACCCGCGCCCCCGCCGCCGGGACCCGTCCCCGCGACCGGGAAGCGCGCCGGGCCCATCCCCCTCGACGACCCGCGCCGGAAGTCCCACGACAAGGACGCCGTCCGCGACCGTCCGCCGGGGCCGCCCCCGGCCTGCGGGATCGGCGAGGACAGCTCCCTCCTCTGGACCAAGGAGGAGCGGGGCCGCGTGGACGGTCTCCGGGAGAAGCTCTCGGAGCCGCTCGACCGGAAGGTGGGCTGGCGGAACACCGCCCTCTCCCGCGTCCTCGAGGACCTCTCCTCCTGGACCGGCGTCCGGATCGAGGTCGCGCGCGAGGACCTGGCCGACGAGCCCATCCGCATCCCCGAGGACCCGGGACTCTCGGCCCTCGACGTCCTCCGGAAGGTCTGCGAGGAACGCCAGCTCGCCTTCGAGGTGCGCCCGGACAAGGTGGTCGTGAAGCGGTAGGGACCCGCCCCCGCGCGGCAACGGCGGGCGGGGGCCCGCCGCAATAACGGCGGGCGGGGCAAGCCCCGCCCCTACCCCCCCAAGACACACGGCGGGCGGGGGGACCCCGAGGGGGACCCCAGGGACTTGTCGGGCTGCCGGTGGCAGCCCGACCCTGGGGACGAGGCCCGCCAGTGGCGGGCCGAGCCTGGGGAGCCCCGCCCCTACTAGCCCGACCTATTCATGAGGGTGCGCGCAACGAACACGGAAGGCAGGTCGTGGAAAGGGGTTCGGCAGGCATGGAAGGGCAGGCCGGACGGACAGGCTGTTCCGCGAGCGGCATCGCGCCGAGGCCAAGGAGGGCCGCCGAAGACATACCCGATGAGGGTAGGCGAGGCGGAGCGCGGGAAGCGGCCGAAGGCCGCTCCCCGCGCGCCCCGACGCAGGGATCGGCGCGAGGACGCCGCGGAACCGTGTGCCCTCATGAATAGGTCGGGCTAGGGCTGCAGCTCGATGTTCCAGTACCTCTCGCTCACGAAGCGCTCCCAGGACTGGCGCCGCGTGCCGAGGGAGATCTCGAAGGCGGGGCCGCCCTGGGGCCGGTAGGGGTGCCGGACCAGCCCGAGGCCGGCCTCGCCCAGCGAGCGGTTGGCCTTGCGCTTGTTGCACTCGAGGCAGGACAGGACGCAGTTCTCCCAGGTGCTCCGCCCCCCGCGCGACCTCGGGACGACGTGGTCGATGGAGAGGAGCTCCGTCCCCGGCTGCGAGCCGCAGTACTGGCAGGTGAAGCCGTCGCGGCGGTAGAGGTTCCTCCGCGAGAACGCGACCCCCTTGCGCGGGTACCCGGAGTAGAACTTGAGCAGGATCACCTCGGGGATGCGGATCCGGATCGCGACGGTGGCGACGTACTCCCCCCCGGCGCCACGGGAGCCGGAGAGGTCCGCCCAGGACGCGAAGTCGTGGGAGGTGAAGGTGTCCGGGCAGATCGCCCGCGCCGTGCCCTTGTAGAGGAGCGACAGGGCGTTGCGGACCGGCGTGGTCGAAATGGCCGCCCAGGCCCGGTTCAGGACCAGCGTGCGGCCGTTGAGGGCGAATGTGCTCATGGCTCTGCCGCGCGAACGCGGCCATCCCGATCCTACCGTCGGTCCCCGGGGGCGCCGAGCGAAACCGGCGCGGGCGATTCCCCGTCCTTTCCCCTCCCCTCCCCGCCGCGTAGGATCCCCCCCGCCATGGAGCGCGACGTCATCCTCCGCCTGAGGCTGCTCCGCCGCCCCGGCGTGCTCGGGACGGTCGCCACGGAGATCGGCCGCTGCGGGGCCCTCATCGGCGAGATCACCTCCCTGCGGATCGGCAAGGACTTCAACATCCGCGAGATCACCGTGGCGGCCTCCTCCGACGGCCAGCTGAGCGAGGTCGTCTCCCGCCTCCGCGCGACCCCGGGCGTGGAGGTCGTCTCCATCGGCGACCGCGCGCTCCGCCGCCACGAGGGCGGGAAGATCAAGGTGACCTCCCGGGTGTCCGTCGAGACGCTGGCCGATCTCCGCGACATCTACACCCCCGGCGTGGCGCGCGTCTGCCTCGCCATCAAGGAGGAGCCGGCGCTGGCGCGGCGGTACACCGCCGCCGGGAACCTGATCGCCATCGTCACCAACGGGACCCGGGTCCTCGGCCTCGGCGACATCGGGCCCCTCGCCAGCCTGCCGGTCATGGAGGGGAAGGCGGTCCTCTACGAGCGATTCGCGGGGATCTCCGCCATCCCGATCCTGTTCCGGAGCAAGGACCCGGAGACGATCGTCCGCTGCGTGACCGAGATCTCCGCGGGCTTCGCGGCGATCCACCTGGAGGACATCCGCGTCCCCGACTGCTTCCGGATCGAGCGGGAGCTGGAGGAGCGCCTGGACATCCCGGTGATGCACGACGATCAGCACGGGACCGCCGTGGTCGTCCTCGCCGCCGCGCGCAACGCCTGCCGCGCCGCCGGGACCGACCTCCGGGAGCGGATCGCGGGGGTCGTCGGCCTCGGCGCCGCCGGGAGCGCCATCGCCGGTCTCCTCAAGGCCTACGGCGTGAAGCGCCTCCTCGGCTTCGACCGGGACCCCGCCGCGCGGGCCATGCTCGCCGAGCGCGGGGGGGAGCCCGCGGCCTCCCTCGAAGCACTCCTCGCCGAGGCCGACCTCCTCGTCACCGTGACCGGCGTCGCCGGCCTCATCGACAAGGCCTCCATCCGCAAGGGGTCCGTCGTCCTCGCCCTCTCGAACCCGGTGCCCGAGATCGACCCCGACGCCGCCCTGGCCGCCGGGGCGCGCTTCGCCGCCGACGGGTCGAGCGTGAACAACGCCCTCTCCTACCCCGGGATCTTCCGCGGGGCCCTCGCCGTCCGGGCGCGCCGGATCGACGGCCCCATGAAGATCGCCGCGGCGGAGGCCATCGCGGACTCCGCGGAGGAGGGGGAGATGGTCCCCTCCCCGCTCGATCCGGCGGTCCACCTCCGCGTCGCCCGCGCCGTGGCGCGCGCCGCGATCCGGTCGGGCGTCGCCGCCGAGACGGACGTGGACGTGGACGCCCGGATCCCGCCCCTGGAGCGGTAGCCGGGGTTACCCCGTCCCCCGCCTCCAGGAAACCGGGAAAATCCGCCGTTTTCGATCTTGATTCTACGCCCCCGGTCGCGGATGCTGGAATCCTCTGAAATCCGGGCCGGACGTTCGGCCCCCCACCCCGGAAACGGAGGGCTCCTTGGCCACGCTGTGGAAGAGGGTCGCGAAGAAGGAGAAGCGGCTCCGCGCCGTCGAGATGGAGATCGGCGCGCTGTCCCGCGAGGCGAACTCGATCCGGTCGTCCCTGGCCTCCATGGCCGGCCTGCTCGGCGGCGGCGGGGGCGGCGGCGCACGCGGCCGCGGGCGGCGGAAGCACGGGAAGTGGAAGCCGGGCGGCCCGGGGCGCCCCCCCAAGGCCTGGGTCGCGAAGCACGGGCGGCGGAAGCCGAAGCGCCGCGGGGGCAAGTGGCGTCCCGGCGGCCGTGGCCGCCCGCCCAAGGCCTGGGTGGAGGCGCAGAAGGCGAAGGCCGCCGCGAAGTAGTTGGGGCGGGGCTTGCCCCGCCCCTACTACGCCCCCGACACGGTCATCCGGGCGATCCGGATCGTCGGGGCGGCGACCTCGCCGCGGAACTCGAGGTCGTTGCCGACGGCCTCGACGCCGAGGAGCATCTTCCGGAGGTCCCCGGCGATCGTGACCTCCTGGGCCGCGCGGCCGAGGCGGCCCTTGTCGATCCAGAGCCCCGCGGCGCCCTGGGAGTAGACGCCCGTCGTCGTGTTCACCCCGAAGCCCATGGTCTCGGTCACGTAGAACCCGCTCTCCACCGGGGCCAGCACCTGCTCCGGCGTCTCCTCCCCGGGCTCCACGTAGAGGTTGGTGAAGCCGGCGCCGGAGGGGGAGCCGAGTCCGCGCACCGCGTTCCCGGGGACCGCCGCGTCCCCCGCGAGGCCGAGCTTCCGCAGCGACCAGGAGTCGAGGAGGAGGTTCCGGAGGACCCCCTTCTCGAGGATCGCCTTCCGCCGCGTGCGCGCCCCCTCGGCGTCGAAGGGGCGCGAGGCGATCCCGTCCGGGATCGTCGGGTCGTCCACGAGGGTGAACCGCGGCGAGGCCACGGCCTTCCCGAGCGAGTCGGCGAGGAAGGACGCGCGGCGCACGAGCGCGTCCCCGCAGCAGGACTGGGCCACGGCCGAGGCGAGCGAGACCGCGACCTCCGGGGAGAGGACCACGGGGACGTCGGCGGTCCCGACCTTGCTCCACCCGAGCCGCCGCACGCACCGGCGCGCGGCGGTGCGGCCGACCGAGGCCGGGTCCTCCAAGCGCGCCAGGAGCGTGGACTCCGTCCACCACCCGTCGCGCTGGAGGACGCCGTCCCCCTCGCCTGCCACGACGACCACGAGGAGCCGGAAGGAGGTCCGCGGGTACTCCCCCTCGAAGCCGTCGCTCGCCGCCAGCGCGACGCGGCCGCGGGACGCCGCGAAGGTGGCCCCCTCGGAGTTGCTCACCCTCGGGTCCTCGGCGAAGGCCGCGGCCTCGGCCGCGCGGGCGGCCTCGAGGC
>CAZKTF010000244.1:0-5426 GCA_964555565.1 uncultured Planctomycetota bacterium
GGGGACGGGGGCGGCGGTCCCTCCCCGCCGCAGGACGCGGCCAGCGCCGCCGCCAGCGCGCCGGCCGCGCCCCGCCCGCTCCGCCGTCGGGGCCGTGCCATCGGTCCCTCCTGGCCGGGGATCCTATCCCCCCGAGGGACTCCAGGACTCGCGCGACGCGCGTGGCGGCAAGACCCAACTGACCCCGCGCCGCCTCTGCGAGCCAACCGCGGAGCCCTGGCGGCGGATGGCGCCCCGGGGGGACGGGCAGGTCGGGTACAATGGTTGGGTTGGCGCATCGGAGGCTCGAGGAGGTCCCCATGAAGGTCGCAAGGCTTCTCGGCGTGGTCGCGGTGCTCGTGTCGGCGGCGGGGGCGGCCTGGGCGGGCGGCGGCTGCTGCGGCGCCGACTTCGGGTGCCAGAACAAGTGCCCCATGGCGCAGGAGGCGAGCCAGCACCGCTCCTACGGCACCGAGTGCGAGGCGGTCTGCCGGGCGCTGGCCGACGAGGTCGAGAAGAACCTGGCGAAGGTCTGAGCCGGGGGGAGTCTCCCCTGCGGTTCCTCGCCCCGGTCGCCCTCCTCCTCGCGTCGGCGGTCGCGCGGGCCGGCGACCCCACTCCCCTCGAGCGGGCCCTGGAGGCCTTCAGGAAGGGGGAGTACGGCAAGGCGGTCATGGAGGCGGAGGAGGTCCTCCCCGCGGACCCGCTCTACCCGAAGGCGCGCTACCTCGTCGGCGAGGCCTCGCTCGCCATGGGCGACGGCGAGGGGGCCGAGAAGGTCTTCCGGGCCCTCCTCGCGAAGAAGCCCGACTCCGTTCCCCTCCTCGTGGGGCTCGGCCGGGCCCTGACGGCCCGGAAGGACCCCGAGGGCGCGGTCGAGCACCTCCGCAAGGCCATCAAGCTCGACCCCAGGGACGTCCCCGCCCGCCGCGCGCTCGGGGAGTGCCTCGCCGCCCAGAACAAGCCGGTGGACGCGCGGAAGGAGCTGGAGGCGGCGGCGAAGCTCGACCCGAAGGACCCCCTCACGGCGAGGCTCCTCGTGGAGGTCCTGGTGAGGGCGGGGGACGTCGGGACCGCAGCCCAGGCCGCCGAGGCCCACCAGAAGGCGGACCCGAAGGGCGCCATGGGGGACTTCCTCCGCGCCCTCGTCCACGACCGCAACGGGAACGCGAAGGAGGCCATCGCCGGCTACGAGGCGGCCCTCGCCAAGGACCCGAAGTTCCTCGACGCCCACAAGAACCTCGCCATCCTCTGCATCGCCGACAACCCGCTCTACCGGGACAAGGAGCGGACGGACAAGGCCCTCGCGCACTTCGCGAAGTACTTCGAACTCGGGGGGACGGACGAGGACCTGAAGAAGGTCTACGAGAAGATGAAGGCCTTCCTCGCCGCGCAGACCGGGAAGTAGGACCGGGGCCGACCCGCGCGGAGGGACCCGGGCCATGCGCATCCACGAGGCCTCCTGGCGGGACCTGGACCTGGCCCTGGTGCGCTGGATGGCGCGCCGCGGGCCCCTGCTCCTCCGTCTCAGCCTCGGGACGGTGTTCCTCTGGTTCGGGGCGCTCAAGTTCTTCCCCGACCTGAGCCCCGCCCAGGACCTGGCCGCGCGCACCATCGGCGCCCTCACCGGGGGCCTCGTCCCTCCCGCGGTCGGCCTCCCCGTCCTCGCCGCGTGGGAGTGCGTCATCGGGCTCGGCCTCCTCGCCGGGGTCGGCCTCCGCGCGGTGCTCCTCCTCCTCTGGGTCCAGATGCTCGGCACCCTCACGCCCCTCTTCCTCTTCCCGGGCGAGGCCTTCACCCGCGTCCCCTTCGCCCCCACGCTCGAGGGCCAGTACATCATCAAGAACCTCGTTCTCGTGAGCGCCGGCCTCGTCGTGGGCGCCACCGTCCGCGGGGGCCGGATGGTGCCCGAACCGTCGCGCGACGAAGCCCCGGCCGTCCCTCCCCGGCCTATCCGGCCGACTTGACCGCCGCCGCCAGCGCGTCGATGGTCGCCGGGGCGTAGCCCGCGTAGTGGTTGTTGGCGTAGGCGAAGACCTCGGGCACCCGGTCGAGGAGGGATCGGAGCAGGGCCTCCCAGCGGGACAGCCGCGGCCCCTGGTCGAGGACCAGGCCCTCGAAGCTCTTCGCCTTCGCCTCCACGGCGTGGCGGTCCCCGATGAGGCGGCAGTAGACGAAGTCCGCGGTCGCGAGGTCCAGCGCCCCGGCGAGGTCCGCCGGATGCGGCATGGAAGCGATGTCCGCGAGCACGAGCGCGGCCCCGTGGCGCCGGAGCGTGTCCAGGAGGGGCCCGGCCAGCCACGCCCGGTTCCGGACCTCCACCGCGTACCGGAACCCCCCCGGGAGCCCCTCGAGGAAGCCCTCCAGCCGCGCGAGGAACGGCTCCGGGGAGCGGAAGGCGGCCGCGCTGAAGTAGGGGAACTGGAGGACCAGCGGACCGCACTTGCGCCCGAGGAGCCCCATCGCCTCGAGGAAGCGGTCCACGTCCTCCCCCGCGTGCTCCCGGGAGAGGACCCGCCCCGGGTCGGGCCTGGGCCCCTCGCCCCCGTGGACCACGGACCGCGGGAACTTCGCGCTGAGGAGGAACCCCTCCGGCGTCTTCCGGTCCCAGCCTTCCACGAGGCGCCGGTCCGGCACCCGGTAGTAGGTCACGTCCGCCTCCACCGTCCCGTAGCGTGTCGCGTAGAACCCGAGGTACTCCGCGGGCCTCATCCCCGGCGGGTAGAACGCCTTCTCCCACCCCGCCGCCGTCCAGCTCGAGGTCCCGTAGCGGAAGGTGCCCATGGATCCGCGCGTCAGGGCGGAAGGATCCGGAACAGCCCGGGACCGTGCGGCCGGCCCTGCACCCGCACCATCCGCAGCGCCGCGAGGCGGGGACGCCCCTCCAGGGCGTCCGCGTCCGTCGCCAGGAGGAACTCCGCGCCCGGCGCCGCCGCCAGCATCGCCTCGAGGGGGGTGCCCTCGGGGAACCCCCAGGTCCGCGAGTCGGAGTAGAGGTGTGACAGCGCCAGCGTGTTCTGCCGGAGCGCGCCCCGGGTGATGAGGCCGCGGTGCCGGATCTCCTCGCGGAACGGGAACAGGAGATGGTCCACCTCGGGCACGCCGCTGGCGAAGCGCGCGTCGTACGCGGCCATCGCGAACAGGCTGCCGACCAGCGGGATCGCCAGCAGCCCGCGTCGGAGGGTCGGGGCGAGGAAGTCCATGAACGACGCGAACCCGATGCCGACGACCATGAACAGCGGCGGGTAGGCGGGGAGCAGGTACCACGGGAGCTTGGAGGCCGCCAGGCTGAACGCGGCGTAGTGGAAGGCCACCGTGGCGACCCCCAGGGCCGCCGCCTGGAACGCCGGTTCCCGGAGCAGCGCCGCGCGGGCGCCTCCCCGCTGCCGGAGAGCGGCGATCGCCACCGCCGCCGCCGCGAGGAGGGCCGCGAACACCCACCACCCGAGGTGCCCCATGGCCCGGTCGAGGTAGTAGAACGCCCCTCCGGAGTGCTCCTCGAGTACCGTGAGGCCCCGGTCCAGGATGTCGTGGCCGATCATCAGGCGGAGGTAGTGGTCCGGGTAGAGCAGGTCGCGGGCCAGCAGCCAGGGCAGTACCAGGGCGAGCGCCAGGGCCCCGCCCGCCGCGAGCCGGCGGTCGAGGAGGTTCTTCCGGACCGGGCGCATCAGGAACGCGATGGCCGCGGTGCCCAGCGGCAGCAGGCCCACGAGCGACTTGGTCATGAAGCCGAGGCCGAGCGCCGCGCCCAGGACGAGGAGCCAGGCCGGCCGCTCCTCGAGGAACGCGAACCAGGCCGCCACGAAGGCCAGCGTGGTGAACGCGGCGAGCGCCACGTCCACGTCGGCGCTGAGGATCGCGTGGAAGCCGTGGAACCCCGTCGCGGTGACGAGGCCCAGCCCCGCCGCCGCGGCCGCGAACCGATCCCGGGTCACGTGGACGACGAAGTGGTAGACCAGGGCGGCCGTGGCGAGGCCGAACAGGATCGAGGGCAGGCGCGCCGCCAGCTCGGAGTAGCCGAAGGTCCGGAACGCCGCGGCCAGGATCCAGGGGAACAGCGGCGGCTTGAGGTTGTAGTGGTCGAGCGCGCCGTCGAAGCGGAGCGCGATCCAGTCCCCGCTGCGGAGCATCTCGTGCGCGTTGAGGACGTTCCGGGACTCGTCCCACTCCACGAGGGGGAGCCCGGAGGCGCGGACCGCCAGGTAGGCGAAGTAGGCGGCGAGGAGGGCGTAGAACGGGAGGTGCGCGACCGCGCCCCGCGCGCTCCCGGGAGCGTCGGTCCCGTCGAAGGGCCGGGGGCGCGTCACGGCGCGGGCGGGCTCGACGATTCCCGTCCGGCGCTCGAGACGCCGGCGCCGGCGACCGTCTCCGTTCCTCCGGGGGCCGGGCCGAGCCTCACCGCGCCTCCTCTCGTTCCGGCGAGTCGTCGGCCATGGACCCTGTCCCGGTCTCCGGCGGCGGTCCGGAAGGGGACCTCGGCACGATGACCGTCGCCGGGACCGCCACCGGGTCCTCCCCGGGCTCGTGACGCGCCTGATCCCCGACCCGACCCCTTGTACCCCCGGAAGGGCCCGAATCGCTCGGCCTGCCTCGGCCGCGATCGCGGGTGTGCTCCCGGACGCAACCCGCCGGGGGACCCTCGTTTCAGAGGGAGGAGCGTGGCAAGGCCGAGGGTACTCGAACCCCCGACATCCGGATCGACAGTCCGGCAGGGGTAGTGCCACGGGCGGCCCAAGTTACAGCCGGGGCCAGCGTTGTAGATGCGCCCGGGCAAGTCCGGCGTGGCGTGACCCTCCGGGTGTGCATGCCTCGCGTAGTGTCTTCCATGGCGCCGCACGTCGAGCGGCAGTCGTCGTTCCTGTCGGCGGGGCTCATCACCGTCTCCCGCGGATCCGGGGGGCCGGGTGCTAGCATCGCCGGCCATGGCCGCCTCTCCCCCCCGGTCCGATCCCCGGTTCCTCCCCGTGTCGCGGGCCGAGATGGACGAGCGCGGATGGGACGCGGTCGATGTCGTCTTCGTCACCGGCGACGCCTACGTCGATCACTACTCCTTCGCGATGGCGATCCTCGGCCGGGTCCTCGATCACGCGGGCTTCCGCGTCGCCATCCTCTCCCAGCCGGACTGGAGGAGCGCCGGACCGTGGCGGACCTTCGGCCGGCCCCGCCTGTTCTTCGCCGTCTCGGCGGGGAACATGGACTCCATGATCAACCACTACACGGCCAACAGGAAGGTGCGCAACGACGACGCCTACTCCCCCGGCGGCGCCATCGGCCTGCGCCCCGACCGCGCCACGATCCCCTACTGCCAGCGGGCGCGGGAGGCCTTCCCGGGCGTGCCCGTGATCGCCGGGGGCGTCGAGGCGAGCCTGCGCCGCCTGGCCCACTACGACTTCTGGTCGGACCGGGTGCGCCCCTCCATCCTCCTCGACGCGAAGGCGGACCTGCTC
>CAZKTF010000245.1:0-5412 GCA_964555565.1 uncultured Planctomycetota bacterium
GAAGGCCGCGAGCGCGCGGGACCCGGCCCGCGCGGGCACGGCCGCGAGGAGCGAACGGAGGACCTCCCTCTCGTCGGGGACGACGCGCACCACCCACGGGAGCGGGAGCCGCGTCAGGGCCGCGGCCCCGGAGAGGGCGAGGACCGGGACGCGCCCCCGCGCCGCGACCTGGGCCGCCAGGTGCCCGGCGGCCCGGTCGGGCGGGGCCACGATCCCGGCCACGCCGTCCTCGAAGAGGAGGGCCGCCGCCTCGGCGGCCTCGGACCCCCAGGGACCGGTCATGCCGCGCTCGAAGACCCGGACCCCGCCCTCGGCCTCCGCGCCGAGCGCCGCGCCGCGGGAGAGGCTCCGCCGGAGCGCGGGGCCCCCGGAGAGGAGGAGCCCCACCCGCACCTCCGGCTGCCCCCCTGCGCGCGCGGAGGCCCCGGCCCCCGCCCCGAGCGCGGCGAGGAGGAGGGCCGCGCCGAGGCCCCCGGGCCTAATACGAACTGAATACGAACTTGCCATCTTTCACCGTGGCCGGAAGCACCCGGCCGAGCTGGTTGCCGGTGGGGTCGAAGCGCATCGTCCCCGTCACCCCCTCCCACCGATCGAGGGCGAGGAGCGCGTCGCGGATCCGGGCCCGGTTGAGGCCGGCCCCCTCGATCGCCTCGAGGAGGATGCGGGCCCCGTCGTAGGAGTAGGCCGCGAAGTGGTCGGGGTCCCGCCCGAAGCGCTTCCGGAAGCGCGCCTGGAACCCGCGCCAGGGGGGGTCCTCCCGGTCCGGGTCGAAGGGGACGGCGGCGACCACCCCCTCGGCGGCCCTCCCCGCCTCGCGGAGGAACTCCGGCAGGAGCATCCGGTCGGGGCCGAAGACCGGGAGGTCCACGCCCAGTTCGCGGAGGCGCTTCACGAGCCGGCCCATGTCCCCGGCCTGGCCCCAGGTGACGAGGGCGTCGGCGCGGGCCTCGCGGATCTTCGCCACGGCCCCCTCGATGCCGGTCCCGCCCGCGGGGTAGCGGAGGTCGGCCACGACGGGGAACCCGAGGCGGCGGGCCGAGTCCAGGAACTCCGCCACGCCCGCGCGGCCGTAGCGCTCGTTGCCCCGGAGGATGGCCACGCGGCGCAGCCCCCGCTCCTGGAAGACCTGCCGCGCGAGGAGGTAGCACTCCTGCCGGTCGTCCGGGCAGACGCGCAGGAGCCACGGGATCATCGTCTCCGTGAGCGTGGGGTCGGTGCAGGCGGTGGCGACGACCGGGATCTCGATCTTCAGCGCGACGCGGATGGCGACGTGGGTGCTCGCCCCGTCCACGGACCCCAGGACCGCCCAGACCCCGTCGTCGCAGGCGAGTCGGGCGACCTCGCTCGAGGAGGATCCCCAGAGCGGGAGGTCGTTGCGGGCGACCAGCTCGTAGGGGAGGCCGCGCCAGCCGCCCCGCGCGTTCGCCTCCTCGATGGCGAGCAGGGCGCCGTCGCGCGCGCTCGTCCCGATGGGCGCCTCCGGGGAGCCGTAGAGCGGGGCCAGCATCCCGATCCTCACGGACCGCAGGCCCTCGGGCGGCGGCTCCTCCCTCCCGGGGCCGCGGTAGGCGGGCCTCTCCGTGAAGAACCTGTGGTAGGGCTCCCCCTTGCCCCGGTAGGGGGCCATCTCCTCGGGGACGTCCCCGTAGCGCGCCGGCGGCGCCGGCGGTTGGGCGGCCTTCCCGTCGTCCCCGCCCGCCACCGGGGGCGCGCCGGCGAGGAGCCACGCCGCCAGCGCCGCCAGGGCGATGGCGACCCACGCCGCCCACGTCCACGTCCTTCCCCCGCGCATCGTCCTACTCCTTTTCCCGCGGGAGGATCGCCATGGCCTCGATCTCCACGAGGAGGTCGGAACGGCAGAGGCGCGCCTGGATCCCGGTGCTCGCCGGGAGAGGGCCGAGCCCCGCGGCGCGGAGGAACCGCGTCCGGATCTCGTTGAAGTCGGCGTAGTCCCGCTCGATGTCGCGGAGGTAGCAGGTCGTGCGCACGACGTCGTGCCAGGAGGCCCCCTCGGACTCCAGGAGCCGGGTCAGGTTGCGGTAGGTCCGCCAGCACTGGGCCCGGAAGTCGCCCGGGTGGACCGTGCGGCCGACCTCGTCCACGGAGGCGGTGCCCGAGAGGAGGAGGAGCGTCGCCCCGCCCTCGACGTCCACGCGCAGCCCGCGGGAGAATGCGGAGGCGTAGTCCGTGGCCTCGTTCAGGACGTCGGGGGCGCACACGGCCCGCCGTCGCACCACCGGGCGCCCCACGGGGTGGCGCGGCAGCCGCGCATCGTCCTGCAGGGCCCCCGGGCCGACCCCGAGCGCCCGCATCTCCTCCGCCTCGCCCGCCGACGGCTCCCGCCGCGGCGGCGGGGCCGCCCGGAACGCCCCCCGCGCCGCCGCCCGATCCTTCAGCCTCGTCATCGGTCCCTCCCGGGCGCCAGGCGCCCCCGCTCCCGCGCGTCCGGGACGACGGGGGTCCCCGCCGTCCCCACCCCGTGGGCGAGCCCCTCCGCCGTGGCCACCCACACCTCGCGCCCCACCGCGTCCGAGGCGAACAGGTACTCCGTCGGCAGCGCGGTCTCCGTGACGAGTTCCTGCGGCTCCCGTCCCGGGCGCACGAGGCGCACCCGGCCCCGGCCGTCCTCCCGGCGCCCGTAGGAGGCGAAGCAGTCCCCGTCGGTGACGCACAGCCCGCGGTCCGTCGCCAGGAAGGCCCAGCGGCCCCGCGCGCCGACGGCGTTGATGAAGTCGCTCGGCAGGCCGCCCTCCTTCGCGAGGAAGCTCCGCCAGCGGCCGCCGGCCATCCGCGAAAGGCCGAAGTAGGTGGCCTGCCAGACGACCCCTTCGGAGCAGGCGATCGAGGAGGTCACGTCGTGGATGGGCCCGTCGTCGGGGAGGAGGTCCAGCTCGGACTCCCCGTCCGGGTCCCGGTACTCCTTCCAGGTCCCCGCGACCGGGTCGTGCTCGCAGACGCCGCCCGCCCACACCCCCACGAAGACCCGCCCGCGGTCGGAGGCGACCCCGTAGGTCCAGGGCTCGTGGAAGATCGCGTTGGTGTGGTCGAAGCAGCCCCACTCCCCGGTGTTCACGTCGTAGCGGCCGAGGCCCGAGGCCGTGGCGACCCAGACCCGGTCCCCCTCGCAGGAGACCGACCAGACCACGTCGTTCATGAGGCCGCTCGTCTTCGCGCGGAAGGACGTGATCGCCCCGCCGCTGAGGCGCGAGAGGCCCCCGAAGGTCCCGATCCAGAGGTCCCCCGTGCGCGGGTGGCGGGCCAGCGAGGTGACGACGCGGTGCGCGAGGCCGTCCTCCGTCCCGAGGACCCTCGTCACGCGGCCCCCCTCCACGCGCGCGAGCCCCGCCTCGGTCCCGGCCCAGGCCCCGCCCCCGTCCGCGAGGACGGCGAGGACCTTCCCGGAGGGCATCCCCTCGCGCGTCCCGACGGTCTCCCAGCGGTCGTAGACCACGCCGGCCGCGGGCGGCGGCTCCGGGGCGGACTCCGGGGAAGCGACCGGCGCCCCGCGGTCGAGGGGCGGGGGCGCGGGGGGCGAGGGCGCAGGGGACGCGGCCTCCCCGCACGCCGCGAGCGCCGCGGCGAGGAGGAGCGTCCCCGCGGGGGAGCGGAGGCGACGCGGGCCGGGGGCCGGGGGCGGTCTCATCAGAGTGTCCTCAGGAACTCCACCAGGTCGTTGAGCTGCTGCTTCGTCCAGTCCCCGGAGACCCCGTGACGGTCCTCCGGGTTGTGTTCCGTCCAGATCGATTCGAGCGTGGGCGCCCGGCCGTCGTGGAGGTAGGGCGCCGTGGACCCCACGCCCGGGAGGTGCGGGACGTCGAAGGCCGCGGAGGAGTCCGCGGGCCCGCGGGTCCCCACGTTGGCCGCGAGGCGGCTCGTGTAGGAGGGGGGCGGGTGGCAGCCGGCGCAGCGGTCCCCGGGGGGGATCTCGCGGCCGTCGCGGGTGCGCGCGCGGAGGAAGACCTCCCGCCCGCGCGCGGCGGCCGGGGAGGGCGGCGCGCGGGGCCGCGCCGGGGCCGGCGGGGGGAGCGACTCGAGGAAGGCCACGAGGTCCTCGAGGTCCTGCGGCGGGAAGGGGTCGGCGCGCGTGAGCACCTTCGCGAACCGCGGCCCGCACTGCTCCCCGAGGGTGCGGTTGCGCCCGCTCCACTTGAAGGGGGCGGTGCCGCGGAGCCCGAGGAGGCTCCGGTTGTCCAGGGGGTTCCCCCCGGGGCCGTCCGCGTCGAAGTCGTACACGAGGCCGTCCTGGTGGCCGTCCGGGTGGCAGGAGCGGCAGGAGAACTGCCCCTGGAAGGTGACCGACGCGCCGTGGAAGACCCGCTCGCCCCGGCGCGCCGCGCCGGGCGTCGCGTCCCGGCCCGGGAGGGGGATCCGCGAGAGGACGCGCCGATCCGTGAGCCCCACCACCGCGATCGCCCCCCCGAGCCGCTCGGCCACGAGGAGCCTCTTCCCGTCCGGCGTGGCGAGGGCGGCCTGCGGGTGGGCCCCCACGGGCACACGGGCGAGGACGTAGTCCGCGGCGAGGTCGAGCCGCTCGGCCGGCTCCGCCTCGCCGGGCCCGGCGGGCCCGCGCGGGGCGGCGAGGAGCGCCCCCAGGTCGAGGATCGACACCGCGTCCGCGCCGCCCGAGACGACGGCCGCGGTGCGGCCCCCGGGCGCCACCGCCGCCCCCGCCGGGTCGGGGAAGTACCGGTCCAGGTCGTCGAGCGGGAGGAGCGCCGCGGGCCCCGACCCGTCGGCCGGGACCAGCGCGAGGGTCGTGGACATCACCCAGCCCCGATCGACCTGCGCGATCGGGACGAGGTTGCGGACGCGGACCGCGGGGACGAGGGAGAACCGCCCGTCGGGCGTGAAGGCGACCCCCTCGGCGAGGTGCATCGAGGGGAGCGGGACGCGGGCCACGACCCGGCGGGCCCGGAGATCCACCACCGTCACCTCGGAGACCGGGAGCTCGCGCGGGCCGTGGATCGAGGAGAGCCGGTTGGCCACGTGGGCGAAGGCACCGTCGGGGGAGATCGCCACGGCGTAGGGCTCCCGTCCCGCGGCCAGCCGGCGGTCGAGCCGGAGCGAGACCGCGTCCACGAGCGCCACGTCGTCCGACGCGGCGTCGGCCACGACGAGGAGCGCGCCCGCGGGGTCGAGCGCCAGGCCGCAGGGCCCCCGTCCCACCTCGACCTCGCCGCGGACCCGGAGGGCGGCCGCGTCCACGGCGGCCACGCGCCCCGTGCCGCGGAGGGAGACGAAGACCGTGGCCCCGTCGGGGCTCGCCGCGACGCCGTGGGGAAAGGCCCCCGCGCCGAGCGGCACCTCGCCGCGCACCCGCCCGAGGGCGAGGTCCACGGCCGCCAGCGCGTCCGTCCCCGAGCAGGCGACCCAGAGGGTCCGCCCGTCGGGGGAGAGGGCCAGGCCCGCCGG
>CAZKTF010000246.1:0-5337 GCA_964555565.1 uncultured Planctomycetota bacterium
AGATTCCCTGCCGCGTGATCTTCGTGTTCAGCACGGCCGATCAGAAGGTGGCCCAGAAGAACCGCGCTAAGTCGGTCGAGAAGCTGCGTGCCGGCCTGGAGCAGATTCAGCGGAACGTGGCCGAGGGACGCCGCTACACGGACAGCACCGCCATCGCCCGCCGGGTCAGCAAGCTCTTCGGCCAGCGGCAAGCGGCTCGCTACTTCCGCTATGAGCTGGTCCCGCTGACGCCGCAGGAGCGGCCGCCTCCTCCCGGGCCGCTGGCCGCTCCCCGGCGTCCCCGCCGGAGGCGCACCCCGCCGCGAGCGCGAGCAGCGCCGCCGCGGGGAGGCCCGCGCACCGTCCCCCGCCCCCACGCGGCCCACTCAAGCGCGTGCCCTCCGCGACGCCTTCTCCCCCGACTCTACCCGCGGGCGTCGCCCGGGGCGGAATCCCGCCCCGACCCTTGACCCCCGTCACGCCGGAGCTACCATGGTCCCGGGTCCAGGGGCGCCGCTCGCGGACAAGGAGGAAGCCATGGGGTTCGTTCGAGGGGGTCTCGCGGCCGCGGCCGTGCTGGCCGCCGCCGTCGCCGCCCGGGCCGACGACATCCGGGTCCCGCAGGACTACCGCACGATCCAGCAGGCCGTGGACGCCGCGCGTCCCGGCGACCGCGTGCTCGTCTCCCGCGGCCGCCACCGGGGCCCCGTCGTGGTCTCGGCGAACGGGATCGAGATCGTGGGCAACGGCGCCCGCCTCGTGGCACCGCGCGCCCGGCGCTCGCACACCGAGGGGGACCGGGTCGGCCCCGCGATGCTGGTCCGGGCCCACTACGTGACCGTCCGCGGGCTGACCTTCGAAAGGGGCGGCCTCGTCGTCCTCGGGGACGGGGCCTCGATCGAGGACAACACCTTCCAGCCCCTCGCCCGCCGGGGCAACTGGGAGGGCACGGCCCTCCGCGTCGAGGGGGACGGCGCGGCCATCCGGGCGAACACGGTGGACGCCGCCACCCTCACCTGGGGCACCGGGATCTCGGTCGTGGGCAACGGCGCCGTGGTCGAGGGGAACCAGGTCACGGACGTCACCTCGGGGATCGGCATCCTGGTGACGGGCGGCGACTTCGTGGTGTCCGGGAACACGCTGGAGGGCATCGGGGCCGCGGGCGGCGACGGCTATTGCCCCGGGATCTACGTGGACAACGCCGGCGGGGACGTGGAGGGCGGTCTCGTCGAGGGCAACGCCGTCCGCCACGGCCCGACCGCCGGGTTCGTCGTCGCGGGCCGGGGGATCGTCCTCAGGGGCAACACGGACGAGGTCCTCCCCGAGGGGCGGTCGGGCGAGTGGACCCCGACCGGCTTCGTCATCGAGGGGGACGTGAACGTCCTCGAGGGCAACACCTCCCTGGGCGGCGGGTTCACCGTCGTCGGGGACGGGAACACGGTCACGGGGAACCACGCGGTCGGGACCGTGGGCAACGGCTTCACGGTGGACGGCGACGGGAACTCCCTCGAGGGCGACGACGTGGACGGCTCCGACGAGGAGGGCATCCAGATCCTGGAGGGCGCGGGGAACGCGGTGGACGGCTGCTCCGCGACCGGCTGCGCCTCCTGCGGCCTCGGGAACTGGGGCACGGACACGAGCGTGACCGGCTCGACCTTCCTCGGCAACGGGGTGGACTTCATCAACGGCGGGACCCTCACGGTCTTCGAGGGGAACGTCTTCGAGACCAGCGACAACTGGTAGGGCCGACTACTCGATCCGGATCCTGAGGATCTCCTCCCGCACCCACGCGCCGGCGGTTCCCGCGGCGTCCACGGCCCGGAGCGCGTCCTCCCGCGCCCGGCGCGCGTCCTCGGCCTTTCCCGTCCCCGCGAGGCAGGCGATGCGCGCCGGCCAGAGGTGGAGGGCCCCCGGCCTCTCCTCGAGGAGCGCCCCGTAGAGCGCGGCCGCCTCCTCGAGCCGGTCGCTCGCCCGGTAAAGGCCGGCGAGCATGGCCCGCTCCTCGTGCGAGGCCGCCTTCGCCCTGACACGGCCCTCGAGCTGCGCCGCGAGCTCGTCCCAGCGCGCCTCCCCCTGGAGGAGATAGGCCACGGCCCGCGCGGCGGCGTCCCGGGCGTCGGGGACGCGCTTCTCGATCCAGGCCGCCCCCCCCGCCGGCGGGAGCCGGGGTTCGGCCCTGAGGACCGCGGCCAGCAGCCCCGCCGCCACCGCCTCCAGGTCGTCGTCGGGGCCGACGAGGAGGAGGGCGAGCCCGAGCTGGTCGCGCGCGGCGGCGACGGCCTCCGGCCCCGCCGCCCCGCGGAGCATCCGCGCCCCGAGCTCCCTGCGGAAGGCCGCCCGCAGCGGGTCCATCTCGACGGCGCGGCGCAGAAGCGCGAGGAGGTCCGCCGGCCAGGGGTCCTCCTCCCCGAGGCCGCGGAGGCGGGCCTCGGCGAGCGCGAGCAGGCGGTGCGACCCGGCGTCCCCGGCCCCCCCGCGCAGCGCCGCGCGGAGGTAGACGGCGGCCTCCCGGTCGAGCTCCTTCAGGGCGAGGGAGGCCCCGACCCGCGCGAAGGTCCTCGCCTGCTCCGGCCCCGGGCGGGCCATCGCCTCGATCTCGCGCAGCGAGGCCTCGGAGGTCCCCGCGGACGCGCCCCCCGCGGCGCGGAGCGCGCGGAGGTGGCCGTGCCAGGCCCGGTCGAACTCCGCATCGTCGGGGAAGCCCACGGCCTTGAGGAACCGGCGGTTCTCCGGGTCGGCGGGCGCGCCCGCGCCGACGGTCCGCTGGACCTCCAGGAAGGGCTTCCAGCGCGCCCCGTCCCGGTCCCGCCGGAGGAACCGCACGAGCGCCCAGCCCCAGGCGTACTCGCGGCCGTAGAAGGTGCCGTAGGGGACCGACCGCAGCTCCCTCTGGGAGTAGGGCTTCGCCCCGTCGAGGTCCCCGAGCACCACCGCGAGGGTCCCGGCGTCGTCCTCCGGCTCGCGGCCGCCGAGGGAGGCGGCGTTCATGAAGTAGGTCGCGGACCCCTCCTCGAACCAGACCGGGAACCGGATGCCCGTCCGCTCGGAGACGAGCCCGTTGAGGAGGTGGGTGACCTCGTGCTTGGCGACGCCCAGGTGCACGTCCCCGGACTCTCCCTCGACGTCCCACAGGTAGGTCCCGGCGCGGGAATGGAACCCCGCCACGCCCTCGGCGAAGCTCTGGCCCTTGGCGGACTCGATCCCCGGCGCCACGCGCTGCTGGACCTCCTTGAACTCGCGCCGGGAGCGGTAGACGTAGAGGGGGAAGGGGGCGCGCTTGCGCATCGCGTCGCGATCGAGCCCGTAGACCCCCAGCATCCAGTCCACGAAGGCGTCCAGCTCGTCCCGGTACAGCGCCTCCCTCTCGGGCGCGAGGTCGTGCTCGAGGGCGAACCAGCGCGTGCGCACCGTCCTGCGCCCGGCCGGGACCGCGGCGGCGGCCTTCCCCGGCCGCCCGGGCTCCCCCAGCAGGGACCGCGGGACGCGGAGCGGGCCGAAGGAGGTCTCGAGGACGACCGCGTCCCCCTCGGTTCGGAGCCTGTCCCCCGGGATCCGCCGCCCGTCGGGGAGCTCGAGGACCGCGCCTCCCGCGGCGGCGGCCGCCCCCGCCAGGGCCGCGAGGAGGGCCGCCGCGGCGCCGGCCGGGGGGAGGAGTCCCGCCCTCACCGGTCGGTCGGCGGGCGGGTCGCCGCGCCCGCGGGCGGTCCGTAGGTGTCGGCGAAGGCGACGCTGAAGGTCCCCCCGTTCTCCTCCGCGAGCCTGCTCAGGAACTTCCCGAGGGGGTCCCCGGCCGCGGTCTTCTGGAAGTCCCTCCGCCGCTTCATCTCGTCCGGGCCGGGCGGCGGCCGCTCCCCCTTCATCCACTCCTCGTAGGTGTAGGACCGCCCGCCGACGATCCAGATCGTGTGGATGGCGACGCGGCTCCGTCTGTTCAGGCGCGCCGTCTCCTCGAGGATGGTCGCCGGGTCGGTGACGCGCCCGCGGTTCGGCATCCCGTCGGAGAGGAGCACCACGGTGTCCACGTTCGCGACGGCAAGCGCCGCCTCGAGCGAGTCGAAGATGTTCGTGCCCCCGGCGGGCCTGGAGCGGCGGAGGAAGGCGCACGCCTTGTCGGCGTTGGGGCGGTTCGCGGGGACGAGCTGGCGGGAGAAGGCGCGCGGCTCGTCGCCGAACTCGATGACGGTGAAGGTCGTGGTCGGGCCGGCGCCGGCGAGGTACTTCGAGGCCTCGGCCACGGCCTCGTCGAAGGGCCCGTAGTACATGCTCTCGCTCTTGTCGAGCACGAGCGCCACCCGGTTGCTCGCGATGTGCGACCCGAAGAAGGTCTCCGCCTGCCCGTAGCGGTCTTCCGGGCGCGCCGGGGGCGGCGTCCCCTTCGCCCGCCGCGCCGCCAGGGGCGAGGCCTTCCCCTCCTTGCGGCGCCACTCCGCCCAGCGCCTCTGGGAGGTGCCGAGGGCCTGCTCCGTCAGGACCCCGAGGCTCGCCGCCGCCGCGTCCCGCACCCGGAGGGAGGCGTCCCCCAGGAGCTCGATCAGCCCGTCCACCGCGTCCGCGTGCCGGTACCCGCGCAGCGCCTCCGCGAGCGCCAGCCGCACCTGCCAGGGCTGCTCGCGGGCGCGGTCCAGCAGGGGGCGGGGGCTCGCCCCGGTGTCCTGCCAGGCCAGCGCCCGCAACGCCGCCGCCACCGTCGCCGGCTCCGGCGCCCGCCGCGCGACCAGCTCCAGGTCGGTGCGCACCCACTCGCCGTCGAGGCCGAGGTCGAGGATCGCGTCCAGGGCCGCGAGGCACTCGTCCCCGTCCAGCCTCCGCAGCGCCGACGCGCACGCCGTCCAGGGCGCCCGGTCCCCGCCCCGCCGCACCTCGCACCACGCGCGGGCGATGGTCGCGTGGAGGTCCCCCGGGCCGGCCGGCGCGAGGAGCCCCTCGACGCCGCGGTCCCTCGCCGCGGAGGCGAGCGCGAGGGCGAGAACCGCGCGCCCCCCGGCGTTGCGGGCCTCCTCCACCGCCTCCTCGACGGGACGGAGGTCGGCGGCGAGCGCGTGCCAGACGCGGCGGAAGGCCTCCCAGCCCGCGTCCTCAAGCGACGCGAAGGTCTCCGCGAGCGACGGCCCGAGCTCGGCGCGCGCGAGGCCCTGCGCCTCCGTCACCCGGGTCCAGGGGTCCCAGCCCGTGCTCTTGAGGATCCGCCCCGAGGGTGCGACCAGGAACAGGGCGGAGATCCCCTCGACCCCGAAGGCCTGGAGCGCCTCGGCCCCCGGGGCGAGAGGGGCCCCCGCGTGGAAGGGGAGCCCCCGGGGCGGGCTCCCGGGAGGCGCCGCTCCCGTCCCCGAGGGGGGCGCGGGGGGGCCCGCGGCGGGC
>CAZKTF010000247.1:0-5331 GCA_964555565.1 uncultured Planctomycetota bacterium
TTTGCAAACGCTGGGGAGCGACGCGAGGGGGGTGAGGCCACGGTTTGCAAACGCCTGAAGCTCACGCACGGGGTCAGACCCCGGTCGTTTGCAAACGCTGGGGAGCGACGCGAGGGGGGTGAGGCCACGGTTTGCAAACGCCTGAAGCTCACGCACGGGGTCAGACCCCGGTCGTTTGCAAACGCTGGGGAGCGACGCGAGGGGGGTGAGGCCACGGTTTGCAAACGCCCGAGGTCTGACCCCTCAGTCGGGGAAGATCTTGTCCGGGTTCAGGATCCCCTTCGGGTCGAAGGCCCGCTTCATGGCGCGCATGACGTCGATCTCGTCGGGGCTGAGGGCGAGGGGGAGGTAGCGGCGCTGGCTCCAGCCGATCCCGTGCTCGCCGGAGATCATCCCCCCCAGGGAGACGGTGAGCCGGAAGACCTCCTCGATGACGCCGGGGAGCCGCTCCTCCCAGGTGCGGTCGTCGAGCCCCATCTTCAGGACGTTGACGTGGATGTTCCCGTCGCCCGCGTGCCCGTAGCAGACGGAGGAGACGCCGGCCCGCGCGCAGATGGCCTTCACGCCGCGCACCAGGTCCGGGAGCGCCGCGCGCGGGACGACCGTGTCCTCCTCCTTGTAGACCGAGGCCGCCTTCACCGCGAGGCCGATGGCGCGGCGCACCTTCCAGAGGTCCGCCTGCTTGGAGGGGGAGTCGGGGAGGAGTACGTCGAGGGCCCCGGCCCGCTCGCAGACCTCCGCCACCGCGGCGGCCTCCGCCTCCACCGCGCCCTCGTCGTTCCCGTCCACCTCGGCGAGGAGCATGGCCTCGGCCTCGCCCGAGCGGGGCACGGAGGTCCCGAGGTGCTCCTCGGCCAGCCGGATCGCCTCGCGCTCCATGAACTCCAGCGCCGCCGGCAGCACCCCCGCCTGGTAGACCTTGG
This sequence comes from uncultured Planctomycetota bacterium, assembly GCA_964555565.1. Taxonomy (GTDB): domain Bacteria; phylum Planctomycetota; class JAJSAM01; order JAJSAM01; family JAKLKS01; genus CAZKTF01. The sequence goes on from CAZKTF010000247.1 coordinate 924, forward strand.
CGATGGCCGCGGTCGCGGTCTCGAGGCTCGGGAAGGGCACGAGGAGGACCCGCCGGTGCCGGGGGAGGGGGATGAGCTTCAGCCACGCCTTCGTGATCACCGCCAGCGTCCCCTCGCTCCCGACGAGCGCCTGGGCGAGCGAGTACCCGGTGCGGTTCTTGAGGAGCTTCCCCCCGGGGCGGACGACGCGCCCGTCCGCCATCACCGCCTCGAGCCCGAGGACGAAGTCCTTCGTCACCCCGTACTTGGCGGCGTGGGGGCCGCCCGCGTTCTCCGCCAGGTTCCCCCCGAGGGTGCAGGAGCCCCGGGAGGCCGGGTCGGGCGGGTAGTAGAGGCCCAGGGCCTCCACGGCCTCCTGGAGGGTCTGCGTGATCACGCCGGGCTCCACGACGGCGACCAGGTTCTCGCGGTCGATCTCGAGGATGGTCGTCATCCGGTCGAGCGAGAGGACGATGCCCCCGCGCACCGGGAGCGCCCCGCCGCTGAGGCCCGTGCCCCCGGCCCGCGGCGTCACGGGGACGTCGGCGTCCGAGGCGAGCCGCATCACCCGCGCGACCTCCTCCGTGGTCCGCGGCCGGACGACGACCTCCGGGTCGAACCAGAGGTCCTCCGTCTCGTCCTTCCCGTAGGGGCGGCGCTCCTCCGGGCCGGTGAGGACGTAGGCCGCCCCGCAGGCGGCGCGGAGGGCCTCGACCAGGGCGGGCGCGACCCTGGCGTAGAGCCGGGGGGGGCCCGCCGGGCTCACTTCCGCTTCCCGGAGACCTTCGTGGACTTCGCCCCGGCCTTCACCGCGCCGTCCAGGTCGGCGCCCACGCCCCCCAGCGGGCCGAGGACCGCGACGGGGAGGGACCCCTCGACGGGATCGGCCGCGAGGTCGAGCCCCGCGGCGGCGAGCGCGATCGTCCCCTTCTTCGCGTTCCAGGTGACGGACCGGACCCCGGCGGCGTCCGGCGCGCGGTACTTGAAGACCGTGCCCGCGCCGTTGACCTCGAAGGAGGAGGCCGGGATCGACTCCTGCCGGTCTCGGAAGAACACCAGCACGTCGCCCGAGGCCCCGGGCCCGAGGAAGACCGCGCGGTCGTAGGAGAGCCGGGCCTTGAAGGAGTCCCCGCCCGCCGCGTCCCTGAACACCGCCGACGCGCTCGCCTTCGCCGCGTCGAGGCCCGGCCGGCAGACCCGCAGCGTGTAGGGGTTGCTCCCCTCCTCCTGCGAGAAGGCCAGCACGGCCAGGTGGGGAGCGGGCCCCGCCGCGTCGTCCACGCGGAACCCGAAGAGGCCGCGGAAGGCGTAGGGACGCGGGCTCGCCACGATGAGCCCGAAGAAGCCGTGGGAGGCCTGGAGGCTGAGCGGCGGGGTGAAGCCGGTGGCCACCAGCGCCGCGCTCCCGGGCGCGGGGGTGGAGAGGACGTAGGCGTCCACGTCGGTCCCGCTCGAGAGGTCCCCGCCGACGTCGTCGAGGCCCGCGGCCCCGGCCAGGACGAGCGCCCCGGCGTAGCCCGGCGCCGACGGGTCGTCGTTGGGCTCCGTCTCGGTGAACGGGGCGAGGGCGCGGGAGGGGTGGAACGCGACGGCGGCCGCGGCGAGGACCGAGAGGACGAGCGCGGGGCGGTGCATGGACGCAATTGTAGCGGCCCCTGCCGCCGTCACGCGATGTCGATCACCTCCCCCGCGCGGACGGGGCGGACGCCCGGGAGCCCCAGCGCCGCGACCTCGCGCGCGATCTCGTCCTCGTGGCCGGGCTTCATGTGGGTCACGAAGACCGGGACCCCCTTCGGGAGGACGCGGACCGAGCGGGCGAGGCCGGCGGGCGTGAGGTGGCCGGTGAGCACGGCGAACTCCGCCATCCGGTCCGGGAAGGAGGTCTCCAGGAAGACCGCGCGCAGACGGGGCCCCGCCGTGAGGACCGCGGGGGCGAGCGCGTTCAGGTCGTCGGTGTCGCCGCAGAAGTAGACCGCGCGGTCCCCCTCCTCGAGGAGCCACCCGGCGCAGGGGCAGGTGTGGCGGAGGGGGAAGGGCCGCGCGCGGAACCCCGCGACCTCCTCCGGCTTCCCGGGCTCGTGGGCCATCCCCACGAGCAGCGGGTCCTCCGGGGACGGCGTCGTGAAGGCCTCGAACCACATCTCGCGGTTGAACTGGTGGGCCCGCAGGGACTCCAGCGTCTCGGCGATCCCGTGGACCCGGAGCGGCATCGGGACCCGGTTGATGAGGAGGAAGGGGAGGTCCCGGGTGTGGTCCAGGTGGCTGTGCGTCAGCAGGACGTCGGTCACCTCGGCCTGCTCCGCGAGGGTGAGGACGGTCGCCACGGCGCCCGCGTCCACCGCGAGCCGGCCGTCCACGAGGAAGGAGGTCGGGGGGCGCCCGGGGGCGCAGCCGCCGCTCGTCCCGAGGACCCTCACGCGCACGCGCTGCTCCTCCGCGCCCCGCGACCGCCGCAGTGTAGCGGCGCCGCGGCGCCCGGGCGAGAGCCGCCCGGCGCCGCCCGCGAGAGGGGGAGGCTCCCCCGGGGACGGGGTACGATGGCGCCCCCGCCTTCGCCCGCCGGAGCGCGCCTCCGGCGCGGCGGCGGGCTTCGGCGGGCGGGGGGGAAGCGATGGACGTCCGGACGAAGATCGTCTGCACGCTCGGGTCGCGGGACCCCGCGGACCCCGCCCTCCCCCAGAACGCCCCCGACTTCGTCCTCCGCCTGGCCGGGGCCGGGATGGACGTCGCCCGCCTGAACCTCTCCCACAGCCGCGCCTGGCTCGACCGCGAGGGCGCCGGCTTCGCCCCCGAGGACGCCTGGCTCGAGGCGGTGGAGCGCGTGAACCGGGACCGCGCGGCCGCCCGGGACCTCCGCCGGGTGGCGGTGCTGGCCGACCTCCAGGGGGTGAAGCTCCGCCTCTCCATCGCGCCCGAGGCCCGGCGGGAGGGCTGGGAACTCCGCCCCGGCGAGACGGTGCGCCTGGCGCTCGCCCCCGGGGCCCCGCCCCCCTGCGTGGACGGGGGTCCCGCGCTCGCGGAGGACGTGCGGCGGGGGCTCGCGGCCGCGGGGAAGCGCGAGTCCCTCGTCTACCTCGGGGACGGGGAGCCGCTGCTGCGCGCGCGGTCCGTGGACGGGGCGGGGACGCTCGAGGCCGAGGTGGTGGTGGGGGGGAACGTCACCGACCGCAAGGGGGTGACCTTCCGAGGCGTGGCCCTGACCGTGGAGACGGTCCTCACCGAGAAGGACCGCTTCGACCTCGCCCGCTTCGTGGTTCCGCGCTGGCTCGCCGGGCGGGTGGGAGTCGTGGCGCTCTCCTTCGTCCGCGGGCCCGGGGACGTGCGGGCGCTGCGGTCCTTCGTGGCGGGGCTCCTCGGCGCGGCCGGGGAGCGGGTCGAGGCGCCGGACCCCGCCCTCGCCGCGGACGCGGCCCGCCGCGTGGCCGGCGACCCGGCGCTCCTGGCCGAGTACCGGCGGCTCCTCGGGGCGCTCGACGGGGGGGAGGCGCGGGCGTCCCTCCTGAAGTTCCCCGTCGTCGCGAAGATCGAGACCCGCGAGGCGGCCGCCGCGGCGGCGGCCATCGTCCGCGAGGCGGACGGGGTGATGGTGGCCCGCGGGGACCTGGGGCTCCAGTGCGAGGCGGCCGACGTCCCGCGCCTCCAGAAGGAGATCCTCCGCGCCGCGTCCCGGGCCGGGAAGCCCTCCATCGTGGCGACGCAGATGCTCGACTCCATGGAGAGGTTCTACGAGCCCCGCCGCCCCGAGGCGAGCGACGTGTTCAACGCGGTCCTCGACGGGGCCGACGGGGTCATGCTCTCGGGCGAGACCTCGGTGGGGATCTACCCCGTGCGCGCGGTGGAGGTCCTCCGCGGGATCGTGGCCTCCGCCGAGTCCTTCGACGGCAAGCCGCTCGAGCAGCACCAGGAGGACCTGCTGCGGTTCTACGAGGAGGTGCGGGAGGAGAGGGCCTGGCGCGGGGAGGGCGCGGCGGTCACGGACCACGTCTGCTACCTCGCCGCGGTGACCGCGGCGACGCTCCAGTGCCGGGCGCTCGTGGCGCTGACGACGAGCGGCGGTACGGCGCGCATGGTCGCGCGCTTCCGGCCGCGCACGCCGGTCTACGCCGCCGTCCACCACGCGGCCGTGGCGCGCCGCCTGAACCTCTCCTACGGGGTCCGCCCGGTGGAGATCCCCTGGCTCCCGAGCGGAACCAGCGCCGACGAGGCCTTCACGGCCGCGCTCCGGGCGCTGCGGGACGCCGGGGCCCTCGCCGCCGGGGAGCGGGTCGTCCTCCTCTGCGGCCGGCCGCTGGGCAGCGGCCGCGGGACGAACCTCCTGTCCGTGGAGACCGTCCCGGCCTAGTAGGGGCGGGGTTTACCCCAATGCTCCTGAGCGAAGGGGGTCACGCAGCCGCCTTTCGGAGGGAATACTTGGGGGCCTTGCGCTTCG
>CAZKTF010000248.1:0-5293 GCA_964555565.1 uncultured Planctomycetota bacterium
CCCGGAGCCCGCCGCGCGAGAAGCGCGCGATCGTCTCGAGCGCCTCGGGGGAGGCCCGGATCCCCTCCGCGCGGGCGATCTCCGCGAGCTTCGCGGCGATGGCCGCGGCGGGGATGCGCCGGAAGTCGAACCTCTGGCAGCGGGAGACGATCGTCTCGGGGAACTTCTCCGGCTCCGTGGTGGCGAACACGAACCGCGCGTGGGCCGGCGGCTCCTCCAGCGTCTTGAGGAGCGCGTTCCACGCCGCCGTGGACAGCATGTGGGCCTCGTCGAGGACGTAGACCTTGAAGCGCGCGCGGGCCGGGAGGCTCGCCACCCGCTCGCGGATGTCGCGCACGTCCTCCACGGAGTTGTGGCTCGCCGCGTCCACCTCGATCACGTCGAGCGAGGAGCCCGCGGCGATCTCCCGGCAGGAGGTGCAGGCGCCGCAGGGATCGGGCCCGGCCTCGCCCTCGACGGGGGACTCGCAGTTCATCGCCGCGGCGAGGATGCGGGCCATGGTCGTCTTCCCGACCCCGCGCGGGCCGGCGAACAGGTACGCGGCCGCGATCCGGCCCTCGCGCAGCGCCCGCTGGAGGGTGCGTCCCGCCGCCTCCTGGCCGACGACCTCCGCGAAGCGCCCGGGGCGGTACCGGCGCGCCAGCGCCACGTGCCGCGGGGGGTCCGCGGGGGCGTCGCCGGGCTCGGCCTTGCGTGGGGGTCGGGGGGGCATGGGATCTCGCGCTCCGCGGTCGGGCGGCGGGGCGGAAAAGGTCGTGCGCCTCCCGTCGTCGCCGCGTCCGGACGGCTTCCCGGGACCGCCGGCTCGAGCCACGCGCACCCACGGCACCCGGCGGGGGACCGCTTAGGGCTGCTTCCTTCCGGACCTGACCCGGTTCGCGTCCCGCCGTTGCATGGGACATGGCCGTCATCGCCACGTGTCCCGGGGGCACCGCCGACCGCGAGCGCCTCGGTTCGGCATCACCCCCGCTGTAGCGGATTGCGGGTACAGGGCACCGCTAACTCCCCGGCTGCACGACCTTTCCCGCCGCCGCCCGACCCGGGGATTGTACGCGCGGGGGACCCCGCCCGCGGCGGGAATCGGGGACTACCCCGGCGCAGGACCGCGATCGCCTTCGGGACCTTGCGGGGATGGCGGAGAGGCAGGGATTTGAACCCTGGGTGGAGTTGCCCCCACACATGCTCTCCAGGCATGCCCATTCGACCGCTCTGGCACCTCTCCGCGGGGCCCGCCGGGAGGCCGGGGAGTATGGCGCCCGGGCGGGTGCGCCCGGAGGAATCGCGGGCGGGGGGCCGGCAGCCGCGACCTCCGGGCCCCTCCGTCCCCCTGCGGTCCGCGTCCGGGTGGGTGCTATCATGGCTCGAAGGGGGTCAGGGCGAATGACCAGGAGCGCGACCACGGGGCACCGGGGCAGTACGGCGCGGCGTCGCCGCGATTCCCGCCCCGGGCGGGGATCCCGGGAGCCCGGGGCCCGATGAAGGCGAAGGAACCTCCCCCCGGGGATCGCGACGAACGCCAGGACCTGGCCTTGCTGGTCGGGACTTCCGTGGGCGCGCTCCGGGCCGAGGACGCGTCGGGGAAGACGGTGGCCACGGGGTCGGGCTTCTTCGTCGCGGGGGACCGTCTCGTCACCGCCCGCCACCTCCTCGAGGGGGCCCGCACCGCGCGCGTCCGCGTGGCCTCCGGCAAGGAGTTCGCCCTCAAGTCCCTCCTCACCGAGGACGCCGCGTCGGACCTGGCGCTGTTCGCCGTGGACGCCCCCCCGGGCGCCGCCCGGCCGCTGGAGATCGCGGACGTCCCGCCCCGCAAGGGGGACCGGGTCCTGCTGGTCTCGAGCCCCATCGGCCTGCACGAGACCTGGTCCGACGGGACGGTCCGCTCCGTCGAGGACCTCCCGGTCCTGGGGCGGCTCCTCCGCATCGACGGGCGCTTCCCCCCCGACTCGAGCGGGAGCCCGCTGGTCGGGCGCACCCCGGAGGTCGTGGGCTTCGCGATCTCGCGCGTGGTCGAGGGGCGCACGCTCCGCTTCGCGCTCCCCGCCTCGCGCGTCAGCGCCCTCCTGATGGCCCCGCGGGCCGGGTCGAAGGCGGACTGGAAGATCGAGGGGGAGGGGAAGATCGCCCGCTACCTCCCGGGGCTCGGCGCCTTCCTCGAGGCGGACTTCGAGGCCGCCCTGGAGGAGTTCCGCCGCCTGGTGGCGAAGGAGCCCTCGGACGTCCCCGGGTGGCGGTTCGTGGGGGAGTGCTTCTCGGCGCTGGAGCGGCACATCGAGGCCGTCAGCGCCTTCAAGCAGGTCATCCAGCTCGACCCCGACGCGACGGCCGCCCACCGGCTCATCGCCGGCTCCTACATGCGCCTCGGCAAGTTCGCCGAGGCGGTCGATGCGTGGAAGCTCGTCATCCGCCGCGAGCCGCAGGACGCCGAGGCGGGAATGGCCCTGGGCATCGCCTACCGCGACCTCGGGCGCCACCAGCAGGCCGCGGAGTGCTTCCGCATGGTCGTGCGCAGGGAGCCCGACCACGCGGCGGCGCACCGGCACCTCGCCGCGGCGTCCTCGCGCCTGGGTCGCCCCCAGGAGGCGGTGGAGGCCTTCGTCCACGTGACGCGCCTCCGGCCCGCCGACGCCGAGGCCCGCCGGGCCCTCGGCTTCCTCCTGCACGACCTGGGCCGCCACCAGGAGGCCATCGAGCAGTACCGCGAGACCCTCCGCCTCCGGCCCGGGGACGCCGAGGCGCACCACAACCTGGGGCTCGCCTACCGCGACCTCGGTCGGCTGAAGGAGGCGGCCGAGCAGTTCCTCAAGGCCCTGGAGACCCAGCCGGACCACGCCGGGGCGCTCCAGAGCCTGGCCGGCGTCCACGAGAGGCTCGGCCGCGTCGCGGAGGCCGTGGAGACCCACCGGAAGGTCGTGCGCCTGAAGCCCGACGACGCCGAGGCCCGGTGCGCCCTCGGGATCGCCTGCCGCAAGCTCGGCCGCCACGACGAGGCCGTGGCCGCCTTCCGCGAGGCGATGGGCCTGGAGCCGGACCACCCGAAGGCCTCCTCGCACCTGGGCTTCGCGCTGCGCGACCAGGGGAAGCACGAGGAGGCGGCGGACGCCTTCCGCGAGTCGGTGCGCATCCACCCGCAGGACCCCCAGGCCCGCAACAACCTCGGGGCGACCTTCCTCGCCCTCGGGAGGCTGGAGGACGCGGCCGACGCCTTCGGTCAGGCGGTGACCCTCCACGCGGGGTACGCCGAGGCCCACTGCAACCAGGGGATCGCGCTGCGCCGCCTGGGGAGGCTGCCGGAGGCGGTGGAATCCTTCCGCCGCGCCGTCCTCGCGCTCCCCGAGCACGCGCGCGCCCACGCCAACCTGGGGGCGGCGCTGTTCGACATGGGGCGCGCGGACGAGGCCATCGAGGCGCTCGGGCGGGCCCTCAAGTACGAGCCCGGCCTGCCCGAGGGGCACTTCTACCTCGGCCTCCTCCACTGCTCGGCGGGGCGGAAGGAGGCCGCGCTCGACCAGTACCGCCTCCTCAAGGACTCCGACCCGGAGCTGGCGCAGCGGCTGTTCGACAAGATCGATCAGTAGGGTGCTGAGCACCGGCGTTTGCAAACAGTGGACTTTCACCCCTCGCGTCGATCTCCAGCGTTTGCAAACGACTTGGCTCCGCGACACGCTGAGTTGACGACGGGGTCAGACCTCGGGCGCCGAGTTCACTCGACGTGGTGAAGCGAGACTAAGGGGTCAGACCCCGGGCGCCTCGCGTGACGTGCTGCGCCGCCTGATGGGCGCCCGAGGTCAGACCCCGTTTGGGGCGGCCCCCGTAGCGCGACCGGGGACCGCCCCTGGGGGGGTTCTTGGGGGTCTGACCTCATTCTCCTGGCGTACGCCAGGAGAATGGGGTCTGACCCCTTGCATCGCCTTCCGGGCGGCCTGAGAACGCGACTGCATCGCCTTCCGGACGGCCTGAGAACGCGACTGATCCTCTGGCGTCCCGACGGTTACGAGGAGCCAGGCGCGCGACCGCGCCTCCGTCGAATCAACGGGCGTGGCGCCGGTCCCTGTCGGGGCGAACTACCGGAGCCGCTTGAGGAGCGGGTCGGTCTCGGCGGCGCGGGCGGCGGCCAGAGCGGCCGCGACGGCGGCCCCCTTCTCGGGCCCGAGTCCCTTGGCGAGGTCCGCCGCGGCCTGGAAGGCGGAGAGCCGGACCCAAGGATCCAGGTCCCGCAGCCCCGCGAGGAGCGGGTCCGCGGCCTTCGCCGCCTTCGTCCCCCCCAGCGCCCGGAGCGCGTTCCGCCGTGCCATGGGCGGGGCCGTCGCGTCGCCCGCCAGGCGCGCGAGCGCGGGGACCGCCGCGTCCCCGAGCGCGCCCAGCCGGTCCAACGCCGCGAGGCGCACGGGGAACGTCGTGTCGGGCCCGAGCGCCCCTGCCAGCGCCCCGATCGCGGCCTCGTCGCCGACGCTCCCGAGGCAGAGCGCCGCCGCGACCCCCTCGTTCTCCCGCGCCGACCGGAGGAAGCCCGCCACCGCGGGCGGGGCCTTCTTCAGCCCGGCCAGCGCGTTGAGGACCGTGGCCCGCACCGGGTCCTCCGCGGCGAGCATCTCGACGAGCCGGTCCACGGCCGCGGCGGCCCCGAGGGAGGCCAGCGCGCGCACCGCGCCCTTGCGCACGAGGAGGTCCGCCTCCCGCGTCCGCTCGACGAGGCGCGGGACGACCTCCCCGGCGGGGAACTTCGCGAGCGTCGTCTCGACGGCCCGGGACTCGAGCCCGTCCTTCGTCCCGACCCGCTCCAGCGCCCTGTCCCGCGCGGGGGCGCCGAGGGCCACGAGCCGCTCGCGCGCGACGGGGACGATCACGCGGTTGTCCCCGACCTCCCACTCGCACGCCATCTTCCAGAGCCGGTCGAGGTCGTCCACCGGCTTCCCGTCCGGCCCGGGGACGGCGCCGTCGCGATCGACCTTCTCCTTCGCCTGCGCGGCGGTGAGGGAGGTCGTGCCCGGGTCGCCCACGCCGCCCGCCGCGGGGGGCGCCGGGTCGTCGAGCCCCGCGCCCACCAGCTCCTTCGTCCAGAGGGCGCCGTCGCGCGTCGCCTCCGTGTAGACGTCGGTCCCTCCCGCGTCGAGGAGCAGCCCGATGCCCCCCGTCCCTCGCGCTGCCGACGCGCCGCCCTGTGCGCCGCCCGGGTTCACCGCGGCGTAGCCGTCGTTCCCCCCGCCGTCGAGGAGCAGCGCGACCGAGTTCGTGAGCGACCCGCCCTGCGTCCCGCCGGAGCCGGCGTAGTAGTCGTCCCCCCCGCGGTCCACGA
>CAZKTF010000249.1:0-5267 GCA_964555565.1 uncultured Planctomycetota bacterium
CCGCCTCCGCGGCGTCGCGGGAGTCCACCCCGACGAGCCGGCGGGCCGCCGCGAGCCGGTCCTCCGCGGGGAGCGCCTTCGCGAAGGCCTCGCGGAACCAGGAGAGCGCCGCGGCGGGGTCCCCGTCCCCCCGGACGGCCGCCACCGGGGCCGCGGCGGCCAGCAGGGCGAGCGCGGCGGCGGCGGGCCTCACGCTGGGCCTAGCCCCGCTGCGTGTACTGCCCGCCGTTCTCGGCGGCGAGCCTCTTCATGAAATCGATGAACCGGCCTCCCGCCGCCTTCACGTCGATGGCCACCGCGTGGATGACCACCTTCCCCAGCGGGTTCCACTCGCGCACCGCGTCGAGGATGATCTTCGGCTCCATGTAGGTCGGCTTCTCCATGCTGTCGTCCGTGGGGGCCCCGTCCGAGATGAGGTAGATCGTGTCCACCGACGGGTCGTAGTTCTTGTCCGTGACGCCGATCCCCGCCACCTGGAAGGCCTCGTGCAGCGCGCCGTAGGTCCAGGTCCCCCCGGAGGCCTCGAGCCCGCGGACGAAGGTGGTGGCCTCGTTCTTCGTGGCCTGGTCCGCCTTCACCATGCCCGGCTTCCAGCGGATCACGCTGCTGTCGAAGGAGACGATGTCGAAGAGCGCGTCGGGCTCGAGGGCCTTGATGGCCCGCCGGAGCTCCCGCTTGGCGATGTCGATCTTCGTGGCGTGGAGCTCCTCCTCCTCCTCGGGCGTGAGCCCCGTGGGGGTCCCCTCCACCGGCTTCGCCCCGGCGAGCGGGTCCTTCATCGAGCCGCTGGTGTCGATGACGAACACGATCCTCCGGGAGCGGCTCTCGATCCCGTAGACCCCCTTCTTCCGGCCCGCGTCCTTCGACTTGAAGGCGCCGAAGAGGGCGGCCTTGGGGGACGGGCCCTCGAAGTCCTCCCGGTTCTCCAGGTACCAGGCCTTCCAGGGCTCCGGCTCGGAGTCGAAGTTCTGGCCGGTCATCTTCCGGAGGGTGTCCCGGAAGTCGTCCCGGAGCCTCCCCTCCTCCGCGCCCAGCGCCTCGATGAGCGGGCGGACGGCCCGCGGTGACTCGGACGCCCCGAGGGCGTCGGCGGCCGCCTTCCGCACCGGCCAGGCCGCGTCCTTGAGGCCCGCGATGGCCGCGTCCACGACCTCCGGCTCCTTGCGCCCGGCCAGCGCGCCGAGGACGGCCCCCCGCACGCGCCCGTCGGGGTCCTTCAGGGCCCGGAGCGAGGCCTCGAGCGCCGTGGCCCCGGGGTTGCGTGCGATCCCCTCGCCGGCGAGCGCGCGGACCCGCCAGGACTTCTCCCGCTTCGCCTGCGCCGCCGCGGCCGCCACGGCCTTCGCGTCCTTGAGGCCGGCGAGGGCGTCCCGGAAGGCCCGGAAGACCGGGGCCTCCGCGCGCTGCCTCGACTCCTCCGCCATGACCCGGCGCTGGAGCTCCGTGCGGGTCTTGTAGTTGTCCTTCATCACGTCGAGGACACCCTTGAGGGGCTCGAGCTCGGCCAGGAGCCGCTCGTACTCCCTCAGCTGGCCCTCGCAGCGGACGTCGAGGAACACGAGCCCGGCCATGAGGAGCCGCGCGGCGTCCTCGGTCCCGAACTGCGCGAGCCGGCCCACGAGGAGCGCCCGGGCCTCCGGGTCGTCCTCGGCGGAGACCCGGGAGGGGAACTCCTTCCGGATCGAGTCGAAGTCCTGGTCCCCCGCTCCCCGCGCCGCCGGTGCCCCGGGGAGCAGGGCGGCGAAGGCCGCCGCCAGGACCGTCCCCGGGAGGGTGCGCATCTTCTCGATCCTACCGGCCCGGCGCGGGGCCGCGAGAGGAAGGCGGGGCTAGGCCTCCGTCAGCCGGAACACCCCCGGCGCCGGGAGGCGCAGGAGCTCCACGTCCACCACCGTCGTGCGGTGGCCGCGGATCCACCCCTCGAGCTGCCCGCGGGTGAACTCGAACCGGAGCGGGAGGTAGACGATCTCCCCGGTCTCGGGCTCCGTCGCCGTGATCTCGAGCGCGAGCCCGCCCACGCGCGGGAGGCGCGGCGCCCAGCCGCGGCGGCGCGCCTCGAAGGCGTCGGTGCGGAGGTAGAACGCGATGACGTGCGGCGAGGCGTCGTTGACGTGCTTGTCCTCGAAGAGCTCCCGGAAGGCCAGGGAGTCCTCCCCGGCGCCGGCGCGGGAGTCGAAGAACACGTCGAAATGCCGCACCGGCCTCCCGTCCTGGTCGCGGAGCCGGAACACGACCATCGCGTGCGGGTCGTACTGCGCGCGGGGCTCGGAGATCCAGCGGGCCCAGGCCGCGGGGGCCCGGCGGGTGCGCACCGCGCGGTAGGTCTTCGCGGTCTCCTCCCGGTAGAGCGCGCGGAGGGCCTCCCGGTCCCCGGGCCCCGCCTCCAGCGCGGCGAACAGCAGCCGCTGGACCTGGCGCCGGGGCGCCGCGCCCGAGACGATCCCCGCGTCCTCCCCGGAGTGCGCGCAGCCGTAGGGGATCGCGAAGGGGACCTCGGGCCGGCCCCCGAGGCCGGGCTGGGACTGCTCCTTCACCTCGTAGAGCGACCGGGCTCCCGCGGCACGCTCCCGGTGGAGGCCGACCTCCGCGGCGACCTCGTCCCAGGGGAGCGCGCGGGCCTCGTCGGTGGGTCCGAACCGCAGGTAGTGGACGTTGAGGTTCGCCGCGGCGCACCGGACGACGCCGTCGGAGCCGTCCTCCTTCGCGTAGCGGATCGGCACCTCGTACCAGGACACGTCCGCCTGGGAGCCGACGACGACGCTCTCCCGCACCCCGTAGTGGGCCTCCATCCCCGCGCCCTCGCCGAGGAAGTGGAGGTGGAGGTCGAGCGTCCACTCGGAGCCGAACTCCAGCGCGTCGAGCACCCGGACCCCCGCCTCGGCCCCGCCCGGGAACACGGAGCGGGCCCAGCGCGCGAGCTGCCCCTTGCCGATGTGGGCCCAGCCGCTGCCGAAGTTCGCGCCCGCCAGGTGGACCAGGTTGCGGAGCGCGCAGGGCTTCCCGCCGAACCGCCGCACCCAGTTCCGCAGCACGAGGGCCCCGGTGCTGTGGACGACGGCGTGGAAGCCGCCCTCGAGGAGCCGCGGGTGGTCCTCGCGCAGCGCCCGGTCGAGGCCCCGGGAGACGTCGTCCAGCGTGACCCCGTCCTCGAGCGAGACCCAGCGGGCCAGGTCGATGGGGACCACCCGCCGCGGCCCGTACCGGCGGCGGAGGTCGCCCGGGAGCGACCCGTAGATCGCGGCGATCTCCCGGTCGCTCCCTCCCGGACCCTCGGCGCTGTACCCGTGGACGAGGACGATGGGCTCCATGGCGTTACCCCGATCCCTCCCGCGATCTCCCCGGCACCGGATCCTAGGTCGGGCCCCCCCGCGGCGCAACGGGCGGACCGGGATCCCGCGGCGGGAGGCCGGAGAACCTCGTCGAGGAAGGCGTGCCGGGGAGATTAGACTCGCGCGCCCGGACTCCCCCGGGCCCCGAGCACCAGCCCATGGAACCGGCGTCCTTCCCCGACGCGATCGCGCGCGCCCTCCGGGACCTGGAGTCGGCGGGCCTCCGGCGCGCTCCCCGCGAGGCCTCGGGCCCCGGGCCGCGCCTCCGCCTCGAGGGCCGCGAGGTAGTCTCCTTCGCCTCGAACGACTACCTCGGTCTCGCCTCCGACCCGCGGCTGGCCGAGGCCCTGGCCCGCACCGCGTCCGAGGAGGGGGCCGGGGCCGGGGCGGCCCGCCTCCTCACGGGGACCCGGCCGGCGCACCGGGCCCTCGAGCGCGCGGTCGCGGCCTTCAAGCGGGCGGAGGCGGCCCTCCTGTTCGGCTCCGGCTGGGCCGCGAACGTCTCCATCCTCCCGGCCCTCTGCGGCCCGGGGGACCTCGTCGTCTCCGATCGCCTGAACCACGCGAGCCTGGTGGACGGCTGCCGCCTCTCGCGCGCCGAGGTCGCGGTCGTCCCCCACCGCGACGCCGGCGCCGTCCGGGCCGCGCTCGGGCGGTCGGGGTTCCGCCGCCGCCTCGTCGCCACCGAGGGCCTCTTCTCGATGGAGGGGGACGTGGCCCCGCTCGCGGAGGTCGCCGCCGCGGCCCGCGAGGCGGGCGCTCTCCTCCTCGTGGACGACGCCCACGGGAACGGGGTCCTCGGGCCCGGGGGGCGCGGGGCCGCGGCCGCCGCCGGCCTCGCCCCGGGCCCCGGGGTCCTCGAGGTCGGGACCCTCGGCAAGGCCTTCGGCGGGTACGGGGCCTTCGCGGCCTGGACCCGCGAGGGGATCGAGTACTTGCTCCACCGGGCCCGGGGGTTCGTGTACTCCACGGCGCTCCCCCCCGGCGTGGCCGCCATGGGCCTCGAGGGGATCCGCATCTCCGCGGCGGAGCCCGGCCGGAGGGAGCGGCTCGCGGCGAACGCGGCCCGGCTCCGCGGGGCGCTCGCGCGGGCGGGCGTCCCTGCCGGGGGCGAGGCGGGGGCCCCGATCCTCCCCGTCCTCCTCGGGGAGGCCGCGGCGGCGGTGCGCGCCTCGGAGCGCCTGCTCGAGGCCGGCTGGTGGGTCCCCGCGGTCCGGCCGCCGACGGTCCCCGCGGGGACGGCGCGCCTCAGGCTCTCCGTGAGCGCGCTCCACCGCGAGGAGGAGATCGACGGCCTCGCCGCGGCACTCGCGGAGGCGACCCGTGGGTGACCCCCGCGGGGTCTTCGTGACGGGGACCGACACGGGAGTCGGGAAGACCCTCGTCGCCGCGGGGCTCGCGCGGGCGCTCAGACGCCGGGGCGTGGACGTCGGGGCGATGAAGCCCGCGGCGACGGGCGTACCCCCCGACGACGATGCCGAGCTCCTCGTGGCCGCCGCGGGGTCCGACGACCCGCTCGAACTCGTGAGCCCCATCCGCCTGAGGGAGCCGCTCGCGCCGGCCGTGGCGGCCGGGCGGGAGGGGGTGCGGGTGGACCCGGGGGCGGCGACGCGCGCCTTCGCCGAGCTGGTCCGCCGCCACGAGTTCCTCGTCGTCGAGGGGGTCGGCGGGCTCCGCGTGCCGATCGCCTGGGGCTGGGAGGTCGCCGACATGGCGCGCGAGTTCGCGCTCCCGGTCCTCGTCGTCGGCCGGCTCGCCCTCGGCACGATCAACCAGGTGTCCCTCACCGTCGAGGCGGCGCGGGCCCGCGGGCTCCGCGTCGCGGGCGTGGTCCTCTCGGCGACGGACCCGTGGCCTCCCGGCCCCGCCGAGCGGACCAACCCCGAGGCCGTGGCCCGGGCGGCCGGGGTCCGCGTCCTCGGCGTCCTCCCCCGCCTG
>CAZKTF010000250.1:0-5230 GCA_964555565.1 uncultured Planctomycetota bacterium
CCCTTTGGATCGTCCCGGTCGCTGAAGACCTGTACCGGAACTTTCCGCGTGTGGCGCTAGCCCCCCCGCACCGCCCGCGCGAGGCCCCGGAGGTCCGCCGAGGGGGCCGCGGAGACGACCGCCCGGAAGGTCCCCCCCGGCTCGGTCCAGCCGACGACGCCGTAGCCCCCGTACCAGGCCTCGTACCAGTCCCTCCCTCCCTCGCGGACGAGGTTCCAGGAGCGGGGCACGTGGTCGCCGATGGGGACCTGGACCACGTGCGCCCGCGCGGCCACCGAGCGGTACTCCAGGGCCACGCAGGTACCCGGGAGAGGGTCCGCGGGCACCACGGAGGCGCAGCCTTCCAGGGTGAAGCCCCGGGAGGAGAGGTCCCAGGGCTGGACGTCCACGCCCGCCCGGTCCCGGATCGTCCGGCAGATGAGCGCCCGGTCCGAGCCGAGCACGCAGAGCGGGGCCTCGCCGCGGTCCAGGCGCGCGGCCACGGAGGCCGCCGACCGGATGACCGCGCACTGGAAGGGCCCGGTGCAGGTCGCCCAGGCCGCCGCCAATCCGACCGCGAAGAGGACCCCCGCGGCCGCGGCCACGAGGGCGAGTCCCCGCCGGCGGAGGAACGGGAAGGACCGGTGTTCCCGCGACGCCCCGGCCGCCCCCTCCGGGAGCGCACCCCCCGCGGCCGCCAGGTCGAGGGCGCGGTCGAGCCGCTCCCGGAGCCCCGCCGGGGGCTCCTCCGACGCGAGGACCTCGCGGACCCCCTCCTCGAAGCGGCGCTCCGCCTCGAACCTCCGTCCGCAGGAGGGGCAGGCCTTCAGGTGCTCCAGGACCTCCAGGTTCCGCTCGACGGAGACCGCCCCGTCGAGGAAGGCGAACAGGTCCCGGCGGGCCTCGGGGCAGCGCATCACCCCTCCTCCCCGGGGCGCCGGAGCAGCCCGTTCTCCCGGGCGAAGCGGGAGAGCGCGGTCCGGAGCAGGCGGCGGGCGCGGAACAGCCGCGACATCACGGTGCCCACGGGGCAGCCGAGGGCGGCGGCGGTCTCCTCGTAGGAGAGCCCCCCCAGCGCCACGAGGACGAGGACCGCGCGGAACTCCCCGGGGAGCGCGTCCACGGCCCGCTTGACCTCGTCCCCGACGTGCCGGTCGAAGAGGCGATCGAGCCCCTCGGCGCCGGCCTCCTCCTCCGTGGAGGCGGCGCGCTCCGGCGGCTCCTCCGTCTCGAAGTCCGTCAGGCGCGGCTCCAGCTTCCTTCGACGCTCGCGGTTCAGGAACGCGTTGGCCTCGATCCGGAACACCCACGCCCGGAAGGAGGTCCCGGGGCGGAACTGGTCGAAGGACCGGAAGGCGCGGTACCAGGTCTCCTGCACGAGGTCCTCGGCGTCCCGCGGGTTCCGGGCGAGGCGGAGCGCGGCGGCGTAGAGGGGCCCTTCGAGGCCCTCCGCCAGCCTCTCGAACTCCCGCCGCCGATCCGGGCTCGCCGCGGGCACCGTGGGTCCACCCGTCACGGGAACACGCGGGGAGGGCGCGCCATTCCCGGACGGGGATCGCGCCGGGAGGCCTCCGGACGAGGAGTCGTCCTGCTCAGCGCTTCCGCCGCCTCAGGAAGTCTCGGATCTGGTCCGGCGCCTCCTCCCCCTCGATGAGGAGTCCGTCGATCTCGCAGGGGGTGTAGGAGAGGAGGCGGATCCGCGGCGGGCTGTCCCGGTAGTTCTTCACCACCAGGTCCTGGTCCCACACCTTCTGCCCGTCCACGTAGAGGACGGCGTGGTGGTTCTCCCAGAAGACCTGGACAAAGTAGGGGCGCCCGGCCTCGTCGAACTGGAAGTACCGGTTCTTCCCGGGCGGGGCGGGGCCCTTCAGCAGCTCCGGGTGCTTCGACACGTACTCGTGCCGGTACAGGTCCGGGAACTGGTCGTCGGGGCTCCTCCAGTCCTGGGACTGCCAGGCGAAGACCCCCCGCCCGCTCTCCCGGCGCCCGTCGTCCGTCGCGATCCCGACGTGGGTCCCGCAGATCGAGACCTGGAAGTAGTAGGGCCTGGCGAAGCTCACCTTGAAGGAGACGACGATCCTCCGGCTCGGGGTGAAGGGGCAGAGGATCGTGAGGGGGGAATCGCGGAGGCGCCGCTCGGAGCCCCGCTCGGGGGCCAGGAACTGGAGGACCCCGTTCGGCTCCGCGCCGATCGCCGCGACGTCCGCCCGCCGGTAGAGGGCGTCGCAGCCCCCCTCCTCCGGGGGAGGGAGGAAGTCGCGCATGGGCCCCGCCCCGCTCTCCTCTTCGAAGTCCCATTCGAGGATGGTGCCCCCGCGGCCGGAGATGGCCAGGATCCTGGCCGAGGGGTAGAGGATGCGGAGGTCCTGCTGCCCGAGCATCCGGTTGGCCCGGTCCAGGTCCGAGCGGATGTCGGCCTGGTGCTCCTTCACGTAGGCCGTCCCGCTGAAGAGGGGCTTGAGGAGGCTCTCCAGGTCCGCGAGGGCCCGGGCCGGGTCCCCGTCCGCCAGCCGCCGCTGGGCCGTCTTGTGCATCCCGCTGGCCTGGCTGTTCCTGTCGTTCTGCGCGGCGAGCCGCCGCCCCATGGTGGAGGCGCTCCTCGCCAGGAGCGCCTCCACCATGGGACCCGCCCCCGCCACCTTGCCCCCGACCCGGTGCAGGAGGGCCTCGGCCCCCCCCAGCTCGGCGTCCGTGCGGGTCTCCCCCTCCACGATGAGGAGCGCCGCGCGGCAGAGCCTCTGCCGGGGATCCGGGGGGTCCCCCTCGAGGCCCGCCAGCGCGAGGAGGTCCTGGAGGGCGAGGAGCCTGAGCGGCCGCCTCTGGACCCCCGCCCCGGGGGCCTCGAAGACCAGGAAGACCTCCCCGCCGGGGGCGGTCTCGGTGCGGACACCGCGGAGCCGCTCGAAGCGCGAGGGATCCCCGGGGAACCCGAGCGAGGCGCGTCCGTCCGGGGCCGCCTCCACCCCGCGCCGGGCCGCCTCGAAGACCAGGTCCCGCAGCAGGACGCAGAGGAGGTGGCCGGACGTCGCGGTCTCCCCGACGAGGGAGCCGGGCCGCTCCTTCGCGAGGACGGCGTCGAGGCGGGCCAGCGCCCCCTCGAGGTCCCGCCGGAGGAGGTCCGCGAAGAACTCCCCGAGGACCTCGTCCCGGCGGCGCTCCGCCCTCTGCTGCTCCTCCCGGCGCCGCGCCTCGTACCTCGTGCGCACCTCGGCGAGCGGCTCCCGGAGGGACTCGATGCTCGCGGCCTCCGCGTCCTGGAGCGTCTCCACGGCGGAGTCCAGGTCCCCGGCCTCCGCCTGGGCCGCGGCCTTCGCCAGGGCGGCCTCGTTGGCCTGCCGGTTCTCCTCCTCGACCTTCCGCTGCTCCCGGTCCAAGGCCCCCGGCAGCTCCGCGGTGCCCCGGAGGTCCGCGACCGCGGGCGCCGGGAGGAGACGCGCGAAGGCGTCCTGGAGCCGCGGGTCGTCCTCGATCCGGGCCGCCGCCACGGCCAGGGCGTCGCGGAGTTCGAGGAACCGCCCCTCCCGGACCGCCCCCCCCTCCCGCAGGTCCCGGTAGGCCTGGAGGTAGTACTGCTCGACGAGCGCGCGGGCCTCGGAGAGCGGGTCCAGGACCTGGTCCAGCTCGCGCACCGGGAGGGAGCCCTCCTCCTCCACGACGTTCGCGAGGAGGTGCGCGCGGAGTTCGCGGAGCCTCGTCTCCGCCAGGGCCGCCGCCCCCGGACCCGCGTGCGCCTGCTCGAGGTCCCGGCGCGCGGCGGCGACCTGGGCCCGTCCCTCGAGGACGGCGTTCCCGCGGACCTCCTCCCGGAGCGCCTCCACCGCGATCAGGGCGTTCCGCGCCGGATCCCCCGCCCCGGCGAACTCCTCCTCCTCCGAGCGGATCCGCGCGAGGGCCTCGCGGAACAGGCGCCCCTGGACCGTGCGGGCCGTGAAGCCGCGCAGTTGGCGGACCCTGTCCCACCAGGACAGCTCCTCCAGCCGGCGCTCGAGGAGGGCCCCGGCCTCCCCCGCGGCGCGGCTCCCCCGGAACCGGCCCTTGGTGAGGGCCTTCAGCGCATCGACCTCCGCGCGCAGGCCCTCCTCGGTGCGCCGCCCGGGGGCGTGCTCCTTCTGGAGGGCGGCGAGCTCGTTGTCCGCGGCGAGCTCCATCGCGTCGAGGCGCGCCCGCTCGGCCCGGTCGCGGAAGTAGATCGTCCCCGCGGTCGCGGCCGCGGCCAGGACGACCGCCGCCACGGTGACCCTGCGGTAGCGCCGCCGGACCTCCTGCACCTCGAAGTCCCCCGCCCAGTCGCGCGGGACGATGGAGTGCCCGGCCTTCAGCCGCCGGAGGTCCCGGAGCGCGTCCCTCGGCGCGCCGTACCGGTGGCGCTTCTGCTTCGCCATCAGCTTCTCGGCGAAGAAGGAGGCCCCCTCGCTCACGCGCGGGTACACCTGGCGCGCCGTGCGCGGCTTCTCGTAGAGGACCTTGGTCAGGAGCCCCGCGAGCGTCTCGCTCGTGTGGGGGGGGACCCCCGTGAGCATGTGGTAGAGGGTGGCCCCGAGGGAGTAGAGGTCGGTCTGCCCGTCCACCCCGCTCGGCTCGCGGGCCTGCTCGGGGGAGATGTACTGGGGGGTCCCGATGGTCACGCCCGACTGGGTGAGCGTGAAGTCGGCCGGGCCCTTGGCGAGACCGAAGTCGGTCACCTTGGCCAGGCCGTCCGGGGTGAGGATGACGTTCCCGGGCTTCACGTCCCGGTGCACGACGCCGCGGGAGTGGGCGTGGTCGAGGGCCTCCAGGACCTGCTCGACGATGCGCAGGGCCTCGGCCTCGGGGACGGGGCCGCGCTGGAGGCGGTCGCGGAGGGACTCCCCCTCGACGAACTCCATCGTGAAGTAGTGGTAGGGGCCGGACTGCCCGGCCTCGAGGCCGCGCACGATGTTGGGGTGGTCGAAGCCCCCCACGAGCCGGGCCTCGCGCTTGAGGCGCTCCACGTGCTGCTCGATCCCGGCCAGCGGCAGCCGGAGGATCTTCAGCGCGACGACGCGGTTCATCTCGACCTGGAGCGCGCGGTACACCGAGCCCATGCCGCCCCGCCCCAGGCGCTCGAGGATCCGGTACCCCTTGATGAGCTCGGTCCCGGGGGCCGCGAGGGGCACCACCGGGGAGGCCTCCGCGGGGGACGGCCCCCCGCCCTCCCCGGGGCCCGCGGGCGCGCCGGCCGGCGCGGCCGGCCCCTTCGCCAGGTCCCGCGCGAGCCCCTCGACGGCCTCCC
>CAZKTF010000251.1:0-1139 GCA_964555565.1 uncultured Planctomycetota bacterium
GCCCCCGCGCGGGCCGCGGCGCCGTCGGCGTCCACGAGGGTCAGCGTGCGCGCCCCGCCGTGGCGCGCGAGGTCGTAGGCGATGGCGAGGCCCTGTCTCCCGGCCCCGAGGACGATGGCGCGCACGGGGACCTTTTCGCCCGGCGCGCGCCCGGCCGGGAGGAAGAACCGCGGCTAGGCCGCCACCGGCGCGGGGGCCTTCGGCGCGGGGGACGGGGGCACGGTGAGGACGAGGAGCACGCCGGCCGTCGCGATCGCGCCGCCGACGAGCGCCTGCGGCGAGGGGTCCTCCCCGAGCATGAGCCAGGCGGCGAGCGTGCCCGCCGCCGGCTGCACCAGCACCGAGATGGCCACGACCGACGCCGGGAGCGACCTCATGGCGGCGTTCCACAGGACCATCCCGAGGAAGGAGCCGAGGACCCCCATCGCGGCGCAGAGGAGGAGGGCCTGGCCGAGGTGCGGACCCGCGCTCCAGCGGGGGGCCTCGGCGAGGGAGGCGGGGACGAGGAGCGCCTGCGCGAAGAGCAGCACCCCGAAGGAGAGCGGGACGGTCGCGGCGCGGCGGGCGAGCGGCTTGGCGATCGGGGTGTAGATCCCCCAGAGGAGGCCGCTCGCGCAGAGGACGAGGTTCCCGACGAGGTGCTCTCCCGTGAAGATCCCCGCGCCCCCGCCCCCCTCGACCGTCACCGCCGCCGCGCCCGCGAGCGCGATCGCGAGCCCGGCCGCGCGCCGCCCCGTGAGCCTCTCCCCGAGGAGGAGGCGGGCGAGGACCACGCCGGACACCGGTTCGAGGAGGATCAGGATCGAGGCGTTGGTGGCGGTCGAGGACTGGAGCCCCATGACCCCGAGGATCGTGGGGGCCCCGATCCCGGCGATCCCCGCGAAGGCGAGGCGGACCACGTCGCGGCGCTCCCAGGGCCAGGGGTTCTCCCGCCGGAGGACCAGCCAGGCGGCCATGCACGCGAGCCCGACGAGGTGCCGAGCGGCCGAGATCGTCGCGGGGGGGAGGCCCTCGAGCGCGAGCTTCTGCCACGGGTAGGTGAGCCCCCCGAGGAGGTTGCAGAACAGGATGTAGAGGACCGGGCGGACCACGGGCGGGGACTCTCCCTCCCCGTCCCGCGGATGTCGCGGAAAGACGGG
>CAZKTF010000251.1:1239-5195 GCA_964555565.1 uncultured Planctomycetota bacterium
TCTCCGCGGCGAGGCCGGGGAGGTCGGAGCCGACCGCGACGGGGACCTTCCCGCCCACCGGGAAGCGGAGGTACTGCACCGAGGAGAGCTTCCCGTCGCCGACCTGGCCGGCGTCGAAGAAGGGCCGCGCCTTCGTCCCGTCCTCGAGGAGGACGAAGAGGTGCCCCGGGAGGTCGATCCACGCGCGCAGGCGCAGCGACCGCTCCTCCGGGTCGTCGATCTCGATGAGGAGCGTGGCCGGGAGCTCCCCGGGGCCGCCGAGGACCGCGTTGTAGGTGTCGAGCTCACGGCGGATGTCGGCCTCGCGGACGATCTTCTCCGCGCGCACCATCTCCTGCACCTGGTAGCGCATGGTGAGCGCGTTCTCGAAGAGGAACGTGAGGCAACCGCCCGCGTGGACGCGGCGGCGGTCCTTCTCGGCCATGACGCGGCGCCGGAAGGCCTCGCGGCCCTCCTCGTAGGTGGCGAAGTCGATGATGGAGTCGCGGGAGACCTTCTGCATGGACGCGGCACCTCCGAGACGGCGAACGGCGGGCGGGGCAAGCCCCGGCCATACCTACCGAAGACACACGGCGGGCGGGGCAAGCCCCGCCCCTACAACGACACCGGCGACGACACCGGCGACGGCAGCCGGGGCAAGCCCTCCCCAGGGTCGGGCTGCCGCCGGCAGCCCGACAAGTCCCTGGGGCCCCCCAACAAAGGCCCCGTTTCCAGCGCCGTTGTAGGGGCGACCCTTGGGTCGCCCGCCGTTCGGTGATCCCGCCCCTACAATGGCCCGAACGGGTCCCCCCGGTAGGCCTTCGCGAGCACGGTCATGGGGTGGAGCGGCTTCACCCCCGCGTGCTGCTGGAACTGGAGCGCCGCGAGCGGGCAGTCGGTGACCCAGACCTTCGCGTCGGGCTGCTCCCGCATCCCGTCGAAGGCCTTCTTCCCGATCCGCTTCGAGGGCTCGAACCCCTCCACGGTCATGGCGTAGGTCCCGTCGTGGCCGCAGCACTCCGACACGAGCGCGGGGCGCACCCCGGGGATCTTCCGGAGGAGGTCCCGCCCCTTGAAGCCGACCGCCTGGGCGCGGAGGTGGCAGGGGGCGTGGTAGGCGACCCCCTCCCCCGGGCTCGAACGGAACGCCGTGCAGAACCGCGGCTGCTCCCGGATCGACCAGAGGAACTCCGAGGGGTCCGTCACCGCGGCGGCCACCTTCGCCGCGGCCGGGCGGTCCGCGGGGTCGAGCAGCCGCGGGTGCTCACGGCGCATCATCATCGAGCAGGTCGGGTTGACGGCCACGACCTTCGCGCCGCGCTCCACGAAGGGGAGGAGGATGCGGAGGTTCTCCCGCGCCTGGGTCCGCAGCGACTCCAGGTCGCCGTGTTCCCAGGCGGGCATCCCGCAACAGCGGAGCCCCTCGACGCAGCGCACGTCGATCCGGTTACGCTCGAGGACCTCCAGCGTGTCCCGGCCCACCTGCGGCTCGTTGTGGTTCACGTAGCAGGTGGGGAACAGGACCGCCTCCCCCCCCGGCTCCCGCGCCACTTTCCCCGCCCGTTTGGCCCAGGCCTCGAAAGTCTCCGACGCGAACCCCGGGAGGAGCTTGTCCCGGTGGATCCCGAGGGCCTTCTCGAGGAACCACCGGTGCAGGCGCACCCGGTTGGCGACGTTGGCGAGCCCCAGGCTCGCGCGCGCCAGGCGCGCCGTCCCGTCCGGGTCGCCGAGCACGCGGTCCCGGAGCCGGAGCCCCTCCCGCCGCGCCTTCTGCGCGCGGTACCGGTGCACGAGCGCGGGGAAGTCGAGCGCGTAGGCGTGCCCCTCGCGCTGCGAGTAGGGGCACTGGACCTCGCATTGCTTGCACTGGAAGCAGGAGCCCAGGACGCGGTCGGTCTCGCCCGGCGCGAGCCGGCGCACGTCCCCCCCGTGGGCGGCGTCGTCCAGCGTCCCGAAGAGGTCGGGGAAGGTGTCGCAGTACTTGAAGCACATCCGGCAGCCGTTGCAGAGCTCGAAGGCCCGGTCGGTCTCCTTCCCGAGCGCGGCGGGGTCCCAGTACTTCGCCTCGGCCGGGTCGTAGGAGAGCCCGTCCGTGGCGGCGTAGGAGATCGGCTTCTCGGGGTCGCCCATGGCCGACCGGTCCCGCGGGGTGGGGGAGGGCCCCGGACCGGGGCCCTCCCGCCGGGCGGCGCCTAGTTGACCTTCTTCAGCATCGACTCGAAGCGGCCGGCGTGGGACTTCTCTGCCTTCGCCAGCGTCTCGAACCAGTCGGAGATCTCGGTGAAGCCCTCCTCGCGGGCGGTCTTCGCCATCCCCGGGTACATGTCGGTGTACTCGTGGGTCTCGCCCGCGATCGCGGCCCGGAGGTTCTCCTCGGTGCCGCCGATCGGCAGCCCCGTGGCCGGGTCGCCCACCTTGCGGAGGTAGTCGAGGTGCCCGTGGGCGTGCCCCGTCTCCCCCTCGGCGGTCTCGCGGAAGTTCCCCGCGACCTCCGGGTAGCCCTCCACGTCGGCGACCTTGGCGAAGTAGAGGTAGCGGCGGTTCGCCTGCGACTCCCCGGCGAACGCGTACTTCAGGTTCTCGTGCGTCTTCGAGCCCTTGAGGGCCTTCGGCATGGCGTCTCCTCCTCTGTCCTTGGGGAAGCCCCGGGCCTCCCCGGCCGGTTCCGAACGTCGAGCGTCAAGTCACAAGCCGCAGTCCCTCCCTAGGACTTCCCCGAGCAGCGGGCGCAGGTGCCCACGAGACGGATGTCCAGCTCCTCGACCCGGAAGCCGCGGCCCGCGGTGCGGGGGGCGGCGAGGCCGGAGAGCGCGGGGGAGACGAAGTCCTCCATGGACCCGCAGGAGCGGCAGACGAGGTGCTGGTGGGGGGCGGTGATGGCGTCGTAGCGCGCCACCCCCCGCGTGGTGCTCACGCGGCGGACGAGCCCCTCCCCCTGGAGCGTGTCGAGGACGCGGTAGACCGTGGTCCGGGAGAGCCCGGGGACCCGCGGCCTGAGGCGCGCGTAGACCGCGTCGGCCGAGGGGTGGGAGGCGTCCGCGGCCAGGACGCGGTAGACGGCCAGCCGCTGGGCCGTGACCCGCACCCCGCGCGCGCGGCAGAGCCCCTCGAAGGAGGCGGCCATGGCGTCCGCGTCCCGGGAGTCGAGTCTCGTTCTCATCTGGGAATGAATACCATCTCGGCGCCGCCCGCGCAAGGGAATCCGGGGCCGCGGCGTGACGGGCGTCAGGCGGGCGGGGGGACCGGGGGGACCGGCGGCGGGCCGGGGGGCGGGGCCTTGGCGCCGAGGTCGAGCATCATCGTCCCGGTCTGGTACTGCGTGAGCCTCGCGTCGCTGAGTTCCATGAGGCGGCGGACGACGACGCGGATGCGCTCCGCGGACTCCTGGACCTTCTTCAGGTGGCGCAGCACGCCTTCCTTCGAGCCGGCCTCGATCTCCGCCTCGCAGAGGTGGAGGTAGCCGACGACGGCCGTGAGCGGGTTGTTGATCTCGTGGCCCAGCGTCGCGGCCATGGCGAGGAGCGCCGCCGTCCGCTCCAGGCGCCGCACCCGGACCCCGACGCGGATGCGGGCGAGGAGTTCCGGCTCGGTGACCGACTTGGTCAGGTAGTCGTCGGCGCCGCGCTCCAGGCCGGCCACCTTCTGCCCCTCGCGGTCGAAGGCCGTGAGGAGGATGCAGTAGGTGCCCACGAGCGCGGGGACCTTCCGGATCTTCCGGATGAGTTCCGGCCCCGTCGTGCCCGGCATGAACCAGTCGGTGATGAGGACGTCCGGCGGGTCCTTCTCCATGGAGAGGAGCGACTCGGCGGCGCTCTCGAACTCCCGGACCCGGTGGCCCCCGCGGCTGAGCATGTCGCGGAAGAAGGAGACGGAGAACGCGTCGTCGTCCACGAGGACGATGGACGCCGGCTGCTCCGCGAGCCCCGAAGGCGCGTCCCCGCCACCCATGGGCGGAGAGGGTAGCCCGCCGGGCGGCC
>CAZKTF010000252.1:0-5106 GCA_964555565.1 uncultured Planctomycetota bacterium
AGGCCTGGGCCGCCGCCGGGGCGACGAGGGCGACGGCCAGGAGGGTGATCGACATAAGACGCCGCAACTCCATGCGGGGAGGCTCCTGGGGCAGGACGACCCCCATCCTATCACCGCCTCCCCCGGGACGCCCCGGGGGGAGGAGGGGACGGGATGGTGGGCAGGCCCAGAGTTGAACTGGGGACCCCGGCATTTTCAGTGCCGTGCTCTACCAGCTGAGCTACCTGCCCGGGACGCGCGCGAGGATAGCGGCGCCGGAGGCACCCGGCGGAAAGTTTCCAGCTTCCCCTACCCGCCGTTCGCCTTCGCACCGGGTCCTTTCCCACCCGGCCCCGCCGTCGCGGAGGCTACGATTCTCCCATGCGCTACCTCGTCACCGGCGGCTCCGGCTTCATCGGGAGCCACCTCGTGGAGGCCCTCCTGGCGGGGGGCGACGAGGCGGTGGTGCTGGACGACCTGAGCACCGGGCGCCGGGAGAACCTGGCGGCGGTCGAGGGGCGCCCGGGGCTCGTATTGTACCGCGGGGACGTCCGGGACGGGTACCTGGTCGGGAAGGCGATGGAGGGCTGCGACGGGATCTTCCACCTGGCCGCCGCGGTGGGGGTGCGCCTCATCGTGGACAGGCCGGTGCACACGATCGAGACCAACGTCCACGGCACCGAGGCGGTCCTCCACGCCGCCGCCGCGCGGCGCGTCCCCATCCTCATCGCGTCCTCCTCGGAGGTCTACGGGAAGGGGGTCCGCTGCCCCTTCCAGGAGGACGACGACCTCCTCCTGGGGCCGACCACCGTCACCCGCTGGTCCTACGCCGCGAGCAAGGCCGTGGACGAGTACCTCGCCCTCGCCTTCCACAAGGAGAAGGGGACCCGCGCCGTCGTCGCGCGCTTCTTCAACACGGTGGGGCCGCGGCAGGTGGGGCAGTACGGGATGGTCATCCCCCGCTTCGTCGAGCAGGCCCTCGACGGGGGGCCGATCACGGTCTACGGGGACGGGAAGCAGACCCGCTGCTTCGGCTGGGTGGGGGAGGTGGTGCGGGCCTCCACGGCCCTCCTCGGCTGTCCCGCGGCGCACGGGCGCGTCTTCAACGTGGGGAGCCCCCACGAGGTCACCATCCGCGCCCTCGCGGAGAAGATCCGGGACCTGGTGCGCCCGGGGTGCGGGATCGTCCACGTCCCCTTCGAGCAGGCCTACGGGCCCGGTTTCGAGGACCTGGGGAGGCGCGTCCCGGACGTGGCCCGGCTGCGCGAGACCGTGGGGTTCGCCCCCGAGCGGGGCCTGGACGAGTTCCTCCCCGAGATCGTGGAGGACGTCCGCCGCCGGCACGCCGCCGCGGCCCCGCCCCCTCCCCCGGTCCGCGCCGCCCGCTGAACGGAGGCGGGTCCTGGCGCGCGTCGCGATGCTCCTGTTCAACCCCTTCACCCACGACGCGCGGGTGCTGCGGGAGGCGCGGACCCTCGCCGGCGCCGGGCACGAGGTGACGGTGTTCGCCCGGTCCGCCCCGGGGCTCCCCGGGCGCGAGGAGCGGGACGGGTTCCGGGTGGAGCGGCTCCCGGCGCCCGGCTGGACCGGCTGGACCGGGGTCCGCCGCGCGGTCCCGCTGCTGCGCTGGTACGGGCGCACGGGGTTCCTCGCGGAGGCGGCCGCGGCCTCCCGGCCCGAGGTCGTGCACGGCCACGACCTGGAGACGCTCCTCCCCGCCGGCAGGCTCGCCCGCCGCCTCGGGGTCCCGCACGTGCACGACGACCACGAGCTCGGCCTGGAGAAGGTCGCGGACCAGACGCCGGAGTGGCTCCGCGGGCCGCGCCGGTGGGCCATGGACCTCTTCTCCCGCCGCCTGCGGCGCCGCGGGGCCACGCTGGAGGCCGCCTGGATCCCGCGGGCCGCCGCCGTGGTCGCCGTCTCCGATCGCTGCGCCGCCGTCCTCGAGGAGCGCTACGGGGTGCGGCCGGTGGTCCTCAGGAACCTGCCCGAGCGCTCCGACCTGCCGCCCGACCCGCGCCTCCGGGAGCGGGCGGGGCTCCCGCCGGGGACGCGCGTCGCGCTCTGCCAGGGGACGATGACCGCGGCCACGGCGCCGGAGGCCTGCGTCGCCGCGGCGCGGCACCTCCCGCCGGGCTGGGCGGTCGTGTTCCTCGGCACCACCTGGCTCCGGGCGCGCCTGGAGGCCCTCGCGCGGGAGGAGGGGGTGGCGGACCGGGTCCGGTTCCTCGACCCCGTCCCCCCCGGCGAGCTCCCGGGGTACACTCGGGCCGCCGACGTCGGCCTCACCCCGGTCCGGATCCTCAACGAGGCGGAGCGGGGGGGCCTCTCCAACAAGCTCTTCGAGTACCTCCACGCGGGGCTCCCCGTGGTGACCACCGAGGGGACGGCCCAGGCGGAGGTGGTGCGGGAGGAGGACGCGGGGGTCGCGGTCCCGGCGGAGAACGCCCCCGGGGCCATCGCCGCGGCGGTCCGCGCGCTGGGGGAGATCCCGGAGGCCGGGCGCCGGGCGCGGGCGGAGAGGCTCCGGGCGGCGGCGCGGGAGCGCTGGTGCTGGGAGGTGGAGGCCCCGGTCCTTAGGGACCTCTACGCCCGGATCACTTCGCGGTGAAGGTGTAGCGCTTCCCGCAGATCTCCACCACCTCCCCCTCGCGGAGGACGCGGGAGTCCACGGGAGACCCGTTCACCGTGACCGAACCGAACTTCCCCCCCACGCGGACGAGGCGGACACCCCCCTCCTCGCGGAGGAACGCGGCCAGTCGCGGGGCCACCATGAAGCCCGCGGCGGGGAGGGTGCAGTCGGAGGCGGACCCCGCGAAGTGGACCGGCCGGGTGAGCGGGACCGGGGTGCCCCCCCCGTCGGGGACGAGCGACCCCTTGCCGGCCTCGCCCGGCTTCAGCCCCGCCTTCCCCATCAGCTTCTCGAGTTCCTTGCGGTCGAGGCGGAAGGTCTTGTCCTCGGTCGAGCCGCCCGCGGCGCCGACCGAGGCCTCCAGGCCGCCCTTCACCGCGTCCAGGTTCTCGAAGGTGAGCGCGTACTTCCCGATGAGGAAGCTGTCCCCGTCCAGCAGGGCGTGGGTCATGATCTTCTCGCCGTTCACGAAGGTGCCGTTGCCGCTCTGGAGGTCGGCGAGGACGTAGTCCCCCTCGGAGCGCTCGATGGTGGCGTGCTTCCGGGAGACGGCGACGTTGTCGATGCTGATGTCGCAGTCGGCGTCCCGCCCGATGGTGACGGTGTCCTTGTCGAAGGGGTACTTCCGGACCACGCTGCCCCCGAGGCTCAGGGTGATTCGGAACATCGGCTGCCGGCTCCCTTTCCGCCCCTGGCGGACCGGGGTCACCCCGCGCCACGGGCGCGAGGCCCCCCCCTCGGGGCGCCGCGAAGTATGGCACCCCCCGGAACGGGGCGCCAAGGGGAATCACGCAGGCGCCGCCCTGGACGCCGCCTGCCCTCGCGCGGACGCTCTCCTCCGCGGAACGGCGGGTAGGGGTAAGGGTACGGGCAAGGGTAGGGGAGCGGGAGGCGGTTGTCCCTACCCCTACCCCACCCCCTACCCCTACCCGCCTCCGGTTCCGGGCGCGACCCGGACGGGTGGGGCTTGCGTGGCGTACAATTCCTTGGCGGCGACCAGCCCTCCCCCTAGGGTAGCCTGTTTTGGCGCCGGAAGGGGGCCCCGAAGGCGTCGGGTCGCCTCCTGTCCCGAGCGTGAGCGGAGCGTTGGCCAACAGGACCCCCGGAGAGCGCAAGGAAGAGGTCCGTCGCGCGACGGACCTCGTCGAGGTGGTCACCCGCCACCTCCCCCTGCGCCGCGTCGGGAACAGCTGGAAGGCCTGCTGCCCCTTCCACCAGGAGAAGACCCCCTCCTTCGTCGTCTGGCCCGAGTCCCAGCGCTGGAAGTGCTTCGGGTGCGGCAGGAGCGGCGACGTCTTCGAGTTCCTGATCCAGAAGGAGGGCATGGACTTCCGCGAGGCCCTGGAGACGCTTGCCCGGGAGCGGGGCATCCCGCTCGATGACCGCGAGGACCCGGCCGCCGCCGCGGCGGCCCGCGAGGTGGAATCCGCCCGTGAGGCCGCGGCCTGGGCCTGCCGCTGGTTCCAGGGGAACCTCAAGGGCTCCCCGGCCGCCGACTACCTCAAGGGCCGTGGCCTCGAGGGGGCGACGGCCCTGGAGTGGCGCCTCGGCTTCGCGCCCCCCGGATGGGACAACCTCCTCCGGGCGGCCGCGCGGGACGGGCTCGCGACCGCGGCCCTGGAGGGCGCGGGGCTCGTCCTGCGGCGCGAGAACCGCGAGGGGCACTACGACCGCTTCCGCGACCGGGTCCTGTTCCCCATCGAGGACGCCCAGGGGCGCGTGGTGAGCTTCGGGGCGAGGGCGCTGGGGGACGAGGAGCCGAAGTACCTGAACGGCCCCGAGACCCGCATCTTCCAGAAGGGGCGCCTGCTCTTCGGCCTGCACCGGGCCCGCGACGAGGCTCTGCGCACCCGCTCGCTCGCCGTGATGGAGGGCTACATGGACGTGATCATGGCCCACCAGCACGGGGTGAAGGCCGCCGTGGCGGGGCTCGGGACCGCCTTCACCCGGGACCACGCGGCGATCATGCGCCGCTACGCCGACCGGGTGGCGCTCGTGTACGACGCCGACGGCGCCGGGCGCCGGGCCGCGGACCGGGCGCTCGACATCCTCCTCGAGGAGGACCTGGACTGCCGGGTGGCGGTCCTCCCCGACGGGCTCGACCCCTGCGACCTCCTGGTCGCGCGGGGGGCGGCCCCGCTCCGGGAGTGCATCGAGGGTGCGCGGGACGTGTTCGACCACCTGCTCGCGTCCTGCGCCGCGCGCCACGACCTCGCCACGGTCGGGGGGGGGGCGGCGGCCGTGGACGAGATCCTCCGGGCGGTGGTGCGCGTCCCCAACGACGTCAAGCGCGACCTCATGGTGCGTCGCACCTCGGAGTCCTTCCGGGTCCCCGAGGAGCGGGTCCGGGTCGCCTATCCCGGGGTCGATCCGCTCTTCGGCTCCGAGGGCGAGCGCGCTGAGCGGGAGAGGCCCTACGTGCTCACGGTCGCGACGCTCGAGCCGCCCGCCGCGCATGCGCCGCCCCCCGGGGAGGTCTCGACGCTCCTCGCCCC
>CAZKTF010000253.1:0-5085 GCA_964555565.1 uncultured Planctomycetota bacterium
GGGACCGCGCCGAGGAGGAGGGCGAGCCCCGCAGCCAGAGCGAGCGCGGCGCGCCGGGCGCGGCCCCGGGCGAGCCGGGCGACCCCCTCCTCCTCCTCGGGCGGGCGGACCGTGACCTCGAGGACCGCGAGCGTCCCCCCGGCCGCGCCCTCGAGCGTCGTGCGCCCCGCGCGGGCCGGCAGCGGGGCCTCCCTCCCCCCGGGCGGTGGGTCGTAGGCCAGGTTCACCTTCTCGAGCCCGAGACTCCGCGCGGACTCCTCCTCGAAGTCGATCCGGCGGAGGTAGCGGTTGTGGAGGGGGAAGTTGGCGTTGAAGGGCGCGTAGACGCGCACCGCGGCGGCGGCCTGGCCGTCGGGGCCCACGACGGGCGCCTCGGCCACGACCACCTTGTAGACGGGGGTGCGGAGGACCCGCGTCCCGCGGACCGCGGGCCAGGGGCCCCGGTCGCGCGCGACGCCGCCGGCGAGGCGGAAGGTCCTCCCGGTCCAGGCGAGCGGGTGCCCCTCGGGGTCCACCACGGCGGCGCCGGAGACGGGCTCGTCCCCCGCGGGGTCCTCGCGGCGGAGGACCTCGAACAGGGCCTCGCGATCGACCGGGTCGCGCGTGGGGTGGGGGAGGGCGGCCACGACCGAGGCGACGAGCGCGTCCGCGCGCCGCAGCGCCGCCTCCTCCACGGCGCGGAAACGCGCGCGGACCCCCTCGAGGCCCCGGTCGATCCGCCGGGCGAGCGCGGCCGGCTCCTCCCCGGCCGTGGAGACCGGCAGGGTCCTCGCGATCCCTTCCCAGGCGAGGAGCCCCAGCGCGAGGAGGACGGCCGCGGCGCGCAGCGCGCGGCGGAGGCCGTGCGCCGGCCCGGTCATTGCGTCTCCCGGGCCTTGACGAGGACGCGCCGTTTCCCCTCCGTGCCCAGCGTGAGGTACAGGGTGGCCTCCACCGTCTTCCGGTCGGTCCGCGCGTACCGGAGCAGGAAGGTCCCGACCCCGTCCTTCACCGGGTCCTTGCGCTCCACCTTCGAGAAGGTGCGGGCGCGGAAGTAGTCCTTCAGCACGGCCCGGGCGTGTTCGAGGCGGTACTCCCCTTCCTTGAAGTCGGGGAGCCCGAGCGACACCCGCAGCTTCTCGGGCAGGCGCTCGGCCAGGCCGGCGTGGTCGGAGGCCTTCCACTCCGCGGCCGCGGCGTCGAGGAACTCCTCGTCCTCCTTCTGCCGCTTCTTCCGTTCGGCCTCACGGTCCTCCCGGTCCCCGGCGAAGGCGGGCGGGGCGGCGGGGGGGAGGAGGGGGACGCCCGCGGCGGCCAGCGCGAGGGCGATGGCCAGGGCGAGGCGGCGGTGTCCCCGGGAGAGGACACCCGGCGGGGCGGCAGGCAGGGTGCGGAGTCCCATGCCCCCCCTCCCGGCAACGCCCGTGCCCGTCGCCGGACTCATCGCAGCCCGTACTTCTCGATCTTCTTGTAGAGGTTGCTGCGCTGCATCCCGAGCACCTCGGCCGTGTGCTTCACGTTCCCGCCGTTCTCCTCCAGGCGCTGGAGGAGGAACATCCGCTCCGCCTGCTCCTTGAACTCCTCGAAGGTGGCGCAGGAGGTGAAGGGGTCCCCGGCCTTGCGCGGGCGGGGCTGGAGGTAGGGCCCGAGGTCGGCGGCCCGGAGCTCCGGGCCCGGGCAGAGGATCGCCACCCTCTCCACGAAGTTGCGGAGCTGGCGCACGTTGCCGGGCCACTCCTGCCGCGCGAGGAGCTCCACGGCGTCCTCGGCGAGGCGGCGCGGGGGGTCGAGGTCGTTGCGCTTGCAGGCCTCCTCGAGGAAGTGGCGGGCGAGGAGCGGGACGTCCTCGCGGCGGGCGGCGAGCGGCGGGAGGTGGATGGGGACCACGTTGAGCCTGTAGAAGAGGTCCTCCCGGAAGCGGCCCGCGGCGACCTCCTCCTGGAGGTCCTTGTTCGTGGCGGCGAGGACGCGGACGTCCACGGAGACGGGGCCGCGCCCGCCGACGCGCTCGATGGTCGCCTCCTCGAGCGCCCGGAGGACCTTGGCCTGGGCGGCGGGCTCCATGTCGCCGATCTCGTCGAGGAAGAGCGTCCCCCCGTCGGCCTGCTCGAACTTCCCCGCGCGCGCGGTCGCGGCCCCCGTGAAGGCCCCCTTCTCGTGCCCGAACAGTTCGCTCTCCACCAGCTCGCGCGGGATGGCGGCGCAGTTCACCTCGACGAAGGGCGCGCGCCAGCGCGTGGAGCGCTCGTGGACGTTGCGCGCGACGAGCTCCTTGCCGACACCGTTGCCGCCGACGATGAGGACGCGGGCCTGCGTCGGGGCCACCTTCTCGATGGTGGCCAGGACCTCGCGGATGGCGGGGGAGGAGCCGAGGATGCGCCAGCGCTCGGCGACCTTGCCGCGGAGCGCGGCGTTCTCGCTCTCCACCGCGCGGAGCGCGAGCGCGTTGCGCACCGTGACCAGGACCTGCCCCTCGTCGAGGGGCTTGTCGAGGAAGTCGAAGGCCCCCTTGCGCGCGGCGGCCCAGCCCGTGGAGCGGTCCGCGTGGCCGGAGATCATGATCACCGGGAGTCCCGGGCGGCGGCGGCGCAGCTCCTCCAGGACCTCCAGCCCGTCGCGGCCCGGCATCTTGACGTCGAGGAGGACCACGTCCGGCGGGTCCCGGTCCACGGCGGCCAGCGCCTCGTCGCCGCTCGCGGCCTTCTGGACCTCGTGCTTCTCGTAGCGGAGGACCATCTCCAGCGCGTCGCGGATGTCCGCCTCGTCGTCCACCACGAGAACACGACCCGGCATGGCGCCTCCCCGGGGGTCAGACCCCACGAGCATCTCGATCATCGCTCGAACCCCCGCGCGCGACAAGAGTTGGAGCGAGGCGTCCGACGCCCGTTTGCAACTGCAAACGCGGGGTCAGACCCCGAGCGTTTGTAACCCGTCGCGCGCCTCCCATGCAGGAGGTGATTCCCATGGCGCGAGGGCGGCGGACGCAATACACCGGGGCTGCCTACCACGTCTGGATCCGCGGGAACCGGCGGGAGACGGTCTTCATCGACGAGCGGGACCGCCTGTGGTTCCTGGACCGGCTGGAGGGGGTCCTCGCGGAAGCCGGGACGACCCTGTTCGCCTTCTGCCTCATGGGGAACCACGCCCACCTGGTCCTTCAGGCCGACGGACTGCCCCTCTCCCGCGTCATGCAGCGGCTCCTGACGGGCTACGCGATGTGGTTCAACCGGCGCCATGCCGCCTCGGGGCACGTCTTCCAGGGGAGGTACGGGAGCCGGGACCTCCACGGCGACGAGGACTTCCTGACCGTCCTGCGGTACGTGCACCGCAACCCCGTCGCCGCGGGACTCGTCGGCGACCCGGCCGATTGGCCCTGGTCGTCCCATCACGCCTACCTGGCGGTGGATCCCCCCCCGTTCCTCCGCGCCGGCATCCTCCGGACGAGGGCGATCCTCTCCGACGACGTCCCCCGGGCGATCGCCGCCTACCAGCGGCTCGTGGCCGCCGACGAGGACACGCCGGAGGTGGAGGCGGGTCCTCCCCGGGTCGCCCCCGCGTCGCGCCCCTCCCCGACTTCGCCCTTCGGGGCGAGCCCGGGGCCCCGGCGTGTCCCGCTCGCGGAACTCCTGGGTTGGGTCGCCGCGGAGTGGCGCGAGCCGGCCGACAGGATCCGCGGGCGCTCCCGTCAGCGGCAGTTCGCCATCCCGCGGCACGCCCTGGTCTTCATGGGCGTCGAACGTGCCGGCTGGTCGAGGACCGAGGTGGCGGAGTTCCTGTCCCGGCCCGCGGGTTGGCTCCGATGGGCCCTCAAGAGGGTCCGGCAGGATGCGCTGCTCGTGCAACGGGCGGGGGGCCTGTTCGACGCCCGTGCCTCGATTGCGCCGGCAGCCGCACGCGCGATTTGCAAACGGGGCGCGGGCGCCCTCGTCTAACCAGTTTGGCTGCAATGGGTTGCGGCGAGCGGCGAAATGCGCGAGGGGTCTGACCCCTTGTTTCGCCGTAACATAGGGTTCGGCAGGACGTTATTACAAGCGGGTACAGATGACGCCAACGGCTGACGAAGAGCTCATGCTCCGCTTCCGGAGCGGGGACCTCCAGGCGTTCGAGGACCTCCTCGACCGCTGGGAGGGCCCGGCGAAGCGGTACGCCCAGAGGGTCCTCGGGGACTTCCAGATCGCCGAGGACGTGGCGCAGGAGGCCTTCCTCCGGCTGTACCGGAGCGCCGATTCCTACCGGCCCACGGGGCGCTTCTCGAGCTACTTCTACACCATCCTCGGGAACCTCTGCCGCGACCGCATCCGGCGGCGCCGCCGCCGGCCGGAGGAGACGGCGACGCGGTCGCTGGACGAGGGCACGCGGGAGCCGCCCGACCCGGGCGTCAGCCTCCCCGGGCCCGAGGACGCCCTCCTCGCCGCCGAGGAGCGCGCGCTCGTCGGCCAGGCCGTGCGCGACCTGCCGAGCCACCTCATGCAGGCGGTGGCGCTGCGCGAGTTCGAAGGGCTGAAGTACCGCGAGATCGCCGACACGCTCGGCTGCGACGTCAACCAGGTGAAGGTGCTGATCCACAGGGGACGGAAGGCGCTGGCCCAGAGGCTGCGGCGCCTGCTCCGTCGATGAGGGAGTGACCCCGATGAGCGACCGCGACTGCTCGAGGATGGAGCCGGAGATCTCCGCGCTCCTGGACGGGGAGCTGCCCGCGCCGGCCGCCGCCGAGGCGGAGGCCCACGTGCGCTCCTGCTCCGCCTGCGCCGGCCTCGCGCGCGACGTGGCAGCCGTGCGGCGTACCCTCCGCGTGTGGGACGCCGAGGAGTCCGCGGTCTCCGTCAGCGCCTCTTTCCGCCAGAGCGTCCTCGAGCGCATCGCCGCCGACCGCCGCCCCGGCGCCCTCCCCGGGGTCGGGCTCCCGCAGGCAGCCCGACGAGTCCCCGGGGAAACCCACCGGCTCCTCCCGGGCCCCCGCGACTTCCTCGTCCCCGCCGCCGCGGCTGCGGCCCTGGCCGCGGTGGCCGCGGCCGCGGGCCTCTGGGCCGGGCTCCGCACCGGGTCCGCCGTTCCCGCGGGCAGCCAGGCCGTGGCCCCGCTCCCCCGCGCCCCCGACCTCGAGGC
>CAZKTF010000254.1:0-5072 GCA_964555565.1 uncultured Planctomycetota bacterium
CTCCGACGTCCCTCCCTATGAGACTCCACCCCCTATGTCAGGAGGTCTGGACTCGGTGCCGAGGCGTCCGGCCGTTAACACTACAGCGCTACGGCCGGGGCGCGACCGGGGGGGTGGCCGTGGTCCAGTCCGGGCGCATGCGGCCCCGTTCCAAGAGGGGAGCGGGGTCTTCGGGTCTGGCTGCCCGGCGAAGGATGACCTGCACCCACGCCGATCCCAACCGAGGTCCTCAAGTTGGTCATCGAAGTCCCGACCTAACTCCCGCGAAGAGGTGCAGTTACATCACAGGGTTGGAGCATGGGACAGCGCTGTAGTGTTAGTAGCCCTACCGCGGGTTCAAATCCCGCTCTCTCCGCCACACCCCCGCCCCTGATTCCGAGCCCAAGTCTCTAATCTGCCGGAAGTTATGGACAGGACTGCCCGGCTGGAACTGGTCCGGATCGTTGGAGTGCCGGACCCGAGGCCACGCGCAGAGCTTGCGGTCCGGTCGGGACGGAAGTCCACCGGTTGTCGCCGGCCCGACGGGTCAGCGGATGAAACGGCCGAGCTCCTCCAGGCCGTCCTCGGGATGGCCGGAGGGGAACGTGATGACCTCGCGCCCGCGGAGGAACGGGGGCAGGGCGTCGGATTCGATGCCCGAGGCGAAAGTGACGAGATTGGCGTTCGGAGGTTTCCGCCGGCACAGCAGGTCGTTGTTGAAGACCTGGTACTCGAACGCCACCCATTCCTTGCGGACGTGGGCCGGATCGCTGGCGACGACCACCATGTGGCGCGCGCTCTCGAGGGCGTCGCTGATGGCCCTCCCGAAGTTGGATTCCCGGATCGAATCGTCGCTGAAGAACACCGACCGCTTCCGCTCGCGGAGGAACGCGGCAACCTTCTGCCCGAGCTCCCTGTCCTCGGAGGCGAAGCTCACGAAGACCTCGACGGGAGCCCGGAGCGGCTCGTGGACCGCCGGGCAGATCGCCCGGAACCGCGTCAGGAGCCTGCGCGTGACGGGGCAGAGGTCGAACTTCCTCTCCCCCGACTCCCAGGCGGCGAGCTCGTCGTCGGCCAGCAGGCCCTTCACCTCGGGGAGGAACAGGTCCCGCACGACCCACTCCAGGTCCCCGCCATCGTCGTAGGCCTGCCCGTTGTAGAAGAAGCGGTCGGGGAGGAAGGTCGTGGCACCGCCCCTGAGCGCCTCGTCGAGCCGGTCCGTCTCGAAGAGCGCGACCGGGCTGTTCACGAGCCTCCCGCGGAGGATCGAACCGTCGAGGAGCACGAGGTCCCCGTCGAGCTTCATGCGGGCGACCCGGTCCACCTCGATCCCGAAGTCCTCGGCGTTGACGTTCAGGAAGCACCCGGTGACCTGGGCGCGGACCGTCGGACCGTGGCGGACGTCGAGCATGTCGGGGCCGCCGTGCCACAGGAGCGGGATGCTCAGCTCCTGGAACCGCCCGATGTCCAGCCGGGGCGACACGGCCATCCAGAGGCGGCGCGCCCGCACGAAGTCCGGGTGGTCCGTGGGCCGCCCCGCGTCGGCCTCGAACGCGTACCGGACCCGGCGCGTGGGATCGACGACGAGCAGCTCCTCCCGGAGCTCCCGGTCGATGGTGGCGAGCGGGTCCGAGAGCTCCTCGCGCGAGTCGCAGCCCCCGTTGGCGATGTTCCACCCTATCGGGTGGACCTCGCGGTAGAAGAGGCAGTAGTAGTCCTTCCCCGAAGTCCGCAGGATCGGGAGCGTCCCGCCGCTCGCGTAGCGGAAGACGAAGTCGGGGTCGCTGAAGTCGTACCTGTCGCCGTCGCCCCGGACGAGGAACGCATCGAGTTCCTCCTGGTACCGACGCCACTTCTCGGCGAACGCCGGCATCGTCCTCCGCAGCATCTCCGTGCCGGCGCGGCTCCAGATCGCCGGTGACGCATCGTCGAACGCCACCTCCATGCGGGTGCCCCGGGCCCGGCGGTGGAGGGAGAACTCCGAGAGCAGCACCTCCAGGAAGCCGTGTTCCGCGTCCCGCAGGGGGAGAACATGGTCGGAGTCCCGCCAGTTCATCGATCCGTCCCTCCCATCGACGACTCGACGACAGGGATAGAGCCTACCGTCCCGCCGTGCCGCGATCCACGCCGTGACCTCCGGCCCGTGGAAGCGGTGGAGGTCCCCGCACCGTTCGGCCGGAAGGTCCGCCCGGGCGCGGCGGGGGAGGGGCTCCGCGGCGACCCGGTCCCGGTCAGCCGAGGACGAGGCTCTCCTCCTGCGGGTCGAGCGGGGGGAGGTCCGTCGGCGGCGCCACCCCGAGCCTCCGGGAGACGCTCGCCACGACGTAGTCCAGTGTCTCCCGCCTCCCGGGGGGACCGCCGGCGAGCGCCTCCGCCCGGAGCGCGATCAACTCCTCGAGGAGCCCGCGGTCCGCCAGCCGGGCGATGACCCCGAACGCCGCGGAGTGGACCCCCTCGGGCATCCTCACGGGCGGATGCGGTTCGAGCACGAGCGCGCAGCACCCCCGCAGGAGCCCGCGCTCGCCGAAGGTCGCGCCGAGCTCGCGCACCGCCCTGTCCGCGTCCGGGAGGACCCCTCCACCGCACCGGAGCACGTACACCCCGTGGCGGAACAGGTCCCGGGCGAACCGATCCAGGTCGATCCCGGCGTCCGCCTCCACGGTGAACCCCTCCCCCGGGCCGGTGGCGTCCGCGCGCCCGTTGCACCGGTCCCCTCATCGGCTCGTCCGGCACCTGCCTGAAGGACAGGAGGGACGACCGGAGAAGCGCTCACCGCGACGGAGTCCCCGGCCCAGGGCCGGGGGGACACGGGACGAATCGGGCGGCCCGCCGGGAGGCGGGCCGCCGCGATCCCGGGGGGCCGGGAGTCCGGGGGCCCGGGTGCGGCGACTACACCATCGGGACCTTGAGGGCCGAGACGATGCAGCCCTTCCCGAGGCGCGCGGCCTCGGCGTCGGCGGCGGCCCTCTCGGGGTAGGGGAACGACTTGACGGGCCCGGCGCCGGGGCGCCCGACGGCCCAGACGATCTTGATGCGCGGGGGGACGCGGACGGGCCGTGCGCGCGCCTTCTTGGCAATACTCGCGGTCGCGACCCGCTTCGCGGTCAGCTCCTTGACGGCGGCCGCGGACTCGGCGGCGGCACGGGCGATGCGGTCGGCGTTCGACGGGTGTGCGGGCAAAGGGGCTCCTTTCAGTTTCGAGAACAGACATCCTACCCCTTTCCCCCCCGGAGGAGGCGCTAATGCACGGGGGCCACCCCGCCCACCCCCCGCCGGAGCGGGTCCGTCGCCGG
Source organism: uncultured Planctomycetota bacterium (assembly GCA_964555565.1). Taxonomy (GTDB): domain Bacteria; phylum Planctomycetota; class JAJSAM01; order JAJSAM01; family JAKLKS01; genus CAZKTF01. The sequence goes on from CAZKTF010000254.1 coordinate 3,273, forward strand.
AGCGCGACCCCGATCCCCGGGAGCCGTGGGAGTCGGCGTTGCGCCGGGAGGCGCCGCGCGTAGAATCCGGCTCCATGGGGAGGTGGCGTCCGCCGGGGCTGCCGGGGGCGATCCTCGTGGCGGCGCTGCTCCTGCCCGGTGCTCCCGGGGCGCGGGCGGGGGACCCGGCCGTCGCGCGGACGCTGCTCGAGAGCGGGAAGAAGGCGCTCGCCAACAACAGGACGGCGGAGGCGGTGACGCTGCTTCGCCGCGCGCAGGCGGAGGACGCCGGCCCCATCGAGGCGACCTACTGGGTGGTGGTGGTGCTCTGCGCCCTGGGGGAGGGCACGGAGGCCCTGGAGTGGGCCGGGCGCGTGCTCGAGATCGACCCCGACGAGCCGCTCAGCCTCTACAACGTGGCCTGCATCTACGCGCGGCTCGGTCGGGCCGACGACGCCATCCACTGCCTGGAGCGATCGGTCCGCGACGGCTACGCCTACCGCGACTGGATCGCGCACGACTCCGACCCCGACCCGCTGCGCGAGCACCCGCGCTTCAAGGCCCTCCTCGAGGGGCTACGGTAGTCGTCCCGGGCCGCTCGTCCGGCCGCGCCGGGGGCGGGGCCCGCCCCGGCGGCCGGCTCGTCCTGGCCGCGGTGTTCCTGCTCGCGCTTCTGGCCCACGCGCGAGGGCTCGGGGGAGGGTTCGTCCTCGACGACGTCCGCTTCGTGCGGGACAACCCGGCCCTCGCGGGGGTGGGGAACCCGGCCCGGTTCTTCGCCGACCCCCGCACGGCCGACCCGGGCAACGCCCCCGACATCTACCGCCCTCTCCGGACGCTCAACTTCGCCCTGGACCGGGCGCTGTTCGGCGGGTCCCCGCTCGGCTACCACGTCGAGGCCCTCCTCCTGCACGCCCTGAACGCGGTCCTCGTGTTCCTCCTCCTCCGGAGGCTCTCGGGGACCGTGCTCCCGGCGGCGGCGGGTGCGGCGTTCTTCGCGGTCCACCCGGCGCAGGTGGAGAGCGTGGCGTGGATCTCCTCGCGGGGCGACCTCCTCGCCGGGGCCTTCACCCTGCTGGCGGTCCTCGCCTGGCTGCGGTCGGGGGGGGCGGACCGCTGGTACGCGGCGGCCCTGGGGCTGGGGCTCCTGGCCGCGTTCTCCAAGGAGGCCGCGGTGGTGTTCCCGGGCTTCTTCGTCGTGGCGGATCTCGCCCGGCCCGAGGGAGGCGGGGCCCGGGGCCTCGCGGCCCGCTGGCGCCTGCACCTCCTCCCCCTGCTCTTCGCCGCCGCCTTCGCCCTCGTCGTAGGCGACCTGCTCCGGGAGGCGCGGGGGCTCCCGCTGGGGCACCTCCTCGGCTGGTGGGGCGGCTCCTACGGGGCGGAGTTCGGGACCGCGATGCGGGCCGGCGCCTACCAGGCCCTCTCCGCCGTGCTCCCGCTCCGGCCCTCGCTGGACTGGTACATGACCCCCTCGGCGACCGCCTTCGGGGGAGGCGCGGTCCCCGCCCTTCTCGTCCACGCGGCGGCCCTGGGACTCGCGCTGCGCCTGGTCGTCCGCGGAGGGCCGGGCGCGCGCCTCGCCGGGGCCGGCGTGCTCGCGGCCTACCTCGGCGGCCTCGCCACGAGCCACCTCCTCTACCCCGTGGGGATCCCGACGGCGGAGCGGTTCCTCTACCTCCCCCTCGTGGGGGCGGGGATGGTGGTCGCGGTCCTCTACGCCCGCGCGGCGAGGGCGGGGCCGCGCGCCGCGCCGGCCCTGGCCGCGGTCGCGCTGCTCGCGCTCGGGGCGATCGCGGCGCACCGGGCGGGCGCCTGGAGCGA
>CAZKTF010000255.1:0-5043 GCA_964555565.1 uncultured Planctomycetota bacterium
GGCGCCGGTGCCCGCGCGACCCCCCTCGGGCTGCCGCTGCGGCGGCGCCTTCGAGGGCACGGGCGTGGAGGACCCGGAGGCGCTCGCCCCGCTCCTCGGGGAGGACCCGGCCGGGCTCCGCGGCCGCCTCGAGCGGGTGCGCGGGGAGGCCTGGGAGGAGGGGCTCCGGACCGCGGACGGGGAGGGCGTCGCCTTCTCGCTGCGCCGGCGCCGGGTCCGCCTCGAGGACGCCCTTGGCCGGCGCCGCAAGGTCCTCTCCGACATCCCCCGGGAGGCCGCCCTGGAGGTGTTCCTCCGCCCGCGGGCCTACCGCGGCCTCGCCGTCGAGGTCGAGCCGGTCCGCCGTCGCGCCCCCGGGCTCGACCCGGCCACGGAGGCGATCCTCGGGCGCACCGGGACTCCCTTCGCCGAGGACGTGGAGGCGCTGGAGAGCCGCGGCTACCCCCGCTGGCAGGCCTTCCGGCTCGAGGTGGGGCGCACCGGCCTCGAGGCGGCGTTCGAGGAGCGCCTCCAGGGGAGGTTCGGGAGGGTCCGCGTGGAGCGGGGGGAGGGGGTCGCCGCCGTGTCGGTGCAGGAGGACCTCCCGGCCGAGGACGGGGAGGACCTCCGGCTGACCGTGGTGCCCGCACTCGACGCCCTGGCCCACGCCCTCCTCGGGGGGAGGCCCGGGGCGATCGTGGCGCTGCGCCCCGGGGACGGGGGGGTCCTGGCGGCAGCGGGGCGCACGGCCGAGGGGTTCCCCGCCGCGGTGACGGGGTTCGCGCCGGGGAGCGTCCTCAAGGCCCTCACCGGCGCGGCCGCGCTGGAGGCGGGGGTGGAGCCGGGGCCCGGCGAGGTCGTCTGCCGGGGGAAGAGGAACCGCCCGGTCCCCTGCGAGCACCTCCACACGGACACCTCCTTCCGCGGCGCCGTGGCCGGGTCCTGCAACGCCTACTTCGCCGAGGCCGCGCGCCGGGTCGGGCTGGAGCCGCTGCGCGCGATGGCCCGCTCCCTCGGTGTCGATGCCCCCTCGGGCCTGGGGCTCTACCCCGAGGGGGGCGGGACGGAGTGGACGCAGGAGCGGGTGGCCGGACGCCCCTGGGACCGGACCGACCTGGCCAACCTGGGCGTGGGGCAGGGGCCCGTCCTCCTCTCTCCCGTGCAGGTGGGGGCCCTCTACGCCGCCGTGGCCAACGGGGGGCGGCCGGTGCGCCCCCACCTCGTGGAGGGGTCCGGGACCGCCGCGGCGCCGGTCCTGGCGCCGGGCACGGTGGCCGCGCTCCGCGGCGGCTTCGAGGAGGCGGTCCGCTCCGGCACGGCGTCCGGGGCGGGGCTCGCGCGGTTCCACGCGGCGGGGAAGACCGGGACCGCCCAGACCCCGGGGGGCCAGGGGCGGCTCCACGCGTGGTTCGCCGGGTACGCCCCGGCGGGAGACCCGCGGGTGGTCGTGGTGGTGGTGCTGCTGGACCAGGAGCGCTCGGGCGGGCAGGCGGCGGCGCCGCTGGCGGCGCGTTTCCTCGAGGAGTGGGAACGGTGGGATTCGCGGCGGCGCTAGGAGTCCCTATCACAATGCCGCGTGAGCCGCGCCGGGACGAGGAGCAAGCATGGCGGCCGATCGCCGACGACGGTGACTCCATGGAACGAGTCTCCGAGGAGGGGATCGGCCGCCAGGCGCCGCTCATCGCGCCCGGCCCGATGGGTTGCCGCCCGGGCGGGCCATCTGGGGTGTTGGGACGCGGGGGGTCGCCTGCGGCTCCCCCGCTCGGCCTCGGCGACCGGCTCCGCAGGTCGCCTTCGGCCGCCCGCCTACCATCTGGTCCGCCGGGGCGGCAACGCGGCCACGGGGCATTGTGATAGGGACTCCAGAGCCCCTCTCCTGGAGGCGCGTGGATCCGCGCCTCGTGGGGGCCGTGGCCTCCCTCTGCCTCCTCGGCCTCGTCCTCCAGTGGAGCGTCCACGACGCGGCGCTGCCGGGGTCCCCCGAGGAGCGCACCGACTTCGCGGTGCGCCAGCTCCGCTGGTACGGGGTGGGGGCGCTCGCGGGGGCGCTCGTCCTCCTCGTGCCCTACCGGAGGCTCCTGGATGCGGCCTACCTCTTCTACGGCGCCGGGGTCCTCCTGCTGGTGGCGGTCCCCTTCTTCGGGACCTCGGTCAACGGGGCGCGCCGCTGGATCGACCTGGGCCCCTTCATGTTCCAGCCCTCCGAACCCATGAAGGTGGGGGTGGTCCTCGTGCTGGCGCGCTACATCCGGTTCCGCGACGACCGCAAGACCCTCCGCGGGCTCGCGGTCCCCTTCGCGCTCACCGCCGTCCCCATGGCGCTCATCCTCCGCGAGCCCGACCTGGGGACGGCGCTGCTGCTCGTCCCCGTCCTCTTCGCGGTGCTCTACGCGGCGGGGGCCCGGCCCGCGCACCTGGGCGCCGTGGTCGCCATGGGACTGGCCGCCTCGCCGGTCGTGTACTTCGGCGTCCTCCAGGACTACCAGAGGGAGCGGGTGACCGCGTTCCTCGTCCACCACGACGGGAGCCTCGGACGCCGGGAGCGGGAGCGGGACTCCTGGCAGGCGACCCAGGCCGGCACGGCGGTGGCCAGCGGGGGGCTGACGGGGCTCGGCTACGCGCGCGGCGTGCAGAACCGCAACGGGGCGGTCCCCGAGCACCACACCGACTTCATCTTCACGGTCCTGGCCGAGGAGTTCGGGTTCCTCGGCACCGGGCTGCTGGTCGGCCTCTACGGGATGCTCTTCCTGTTCCTCGCGTCCGTGGCGGGGCGGTGCCGCGACCCCGCCGGGAAGCTCCTCGTGACCGGGGTCCTCGTCCTCCTCGCGGGGCAGGCCTTCGTGAACCTGGGAATGACCGTGGGGTTGTTCCCGGTCACGGGGGTCCCGCTCCCGTTCCTCTCCTACGGGGGCTCGAGCGTCCTGACCTCCTTCCTCGCGGTGGCGCTGGCGCTCAACGTCGCGGCACGCCCCGGCTTCGACTTCGGCCCGGCGGACTTCGACTGAAAGCCCGTTCTCAGGGTCTGAACTCGGGCGCCCATGGGACGGCGCAGCACGTCACGCGAGGCGCCCGGGGTCTGACCCCCTTCATGGTTCCCCCTCCTGTACACTATCCACCGTCCAGTCGGGAACCCGGGCTTCCCGGGGCCCGTCCAAGGAGGCGAGCGGTTTGACCGCGGACCGGAGCGCCGACGAGGCCGTCATCGAGCGCGTCCTGGCCGGCGACAACGAGGCCTTCGGGGCGCTCGTGGACCGCTACGGAGAGCGCGTGCACGGAGCCATCCTGCGGATGATCGGGAACCGGGACGTCGCCGCCGACCTGGCCCAGGAGACCCTGCTGAGGGCCTTCAAGGGCCTCCGTTCGTTCCGGCACGGCTCGGCCTTCTACACCTGGCTCTACGCCATCGCGGTGAACCAGGTGCGGAGCGAGTTCCGCCGGCGCGGGACCGCGGCCGGGCGTCCCCACGCCTCCCTGGACGCGGCGTCGGGGGAAGACGACGACCCCGCCCTCGACCCCCCGGCCGACGGCCCGGCGCCGGAGGAGGAGGCGGCGCGGCGCGAGGAGTCGCGGAGGCTGCGGGAGGAGCTGGCGCGCCTGGAGCCGGAGTTCCGGGAGGCCGTGGTCCTCAGGGACCTCGAGGGCCTCTCCTACGGCGAGATCGCCGAGGCCACGGGCGTGCCGGCGGGGACGGTGCGGAGCCGCATCCACCGGGGGCGAGCCCTGCTGCGCGAGCGCCTGGTCCGGGCCGGAGAGCCCGGGGCTGCGCGGGGCGGAGGGTAGAGGCCATGGACTGCAGGGACGCGGCGGAGCGCATCACCGCCCTCGTGGACGGGGAACTCCCCGCCGGGGAGCGGGCCGCGCTCGAGTCTCACCTGGCCGGCTGCCCGGCGTGCCGCAGGACCCGCGGCGAGGAGGAGGCGACGGTGGCCCGGCTCCGGGCTCTCGGCCGCCCACCCCTCCCGGCCGGGTTCCGGGAAGGGGTGATGGCGCGGGTCCGCGCGGCCGGGAGTCCCGGTTCGCCCGCGCCGGTCCTCCGGCTGCGGGGCTGGCCCTGGATTGCCGCCGCCGCCATGGCGGCCGGCGTCCTCGCGATGGTGCTCGTCGGGAGGGAGGAGGGTGGCCCGGCGGAGCGCCGGGTGGCCGACGCCTCTCCCGCCGCGGGTCCGCCGCCCGCCCCCGCCGGGGTCCCCGCCCCGGCGCCGGCGAAGGATGGGGACCTCGGCCGGGGACGGGTCGAGGCGGAGGCACGGGAACGGGTGAAAGTCGCCGAGGACGCCCGCGAGGAGAAGCCCGGCGCGCCCGCGGGCGCGAAGTCGGAAGCGGCCGAGGCGGAGAAGCGGGAGGGAGAGGGCGGGACGGGCGGCGCCGCGCGCGACGAGGCCGCCTCGAAATCCCGGGCTCCCGGCCCCGATCCCGCCGCCGGCGGGGAGGCTTCCCCGGAGGCGCCCGCCCGCCCGGCCGCCCCCGCCGAGGGGAAGGACCGGGGGCGGAAGATGGGGGCTGAGGCCCGCGCCGTGGACAAGCCCGCGGACGAGGACGCCGCGGCCGGGACTCCCGCGCCCCCCGACGCGCCGGCGGAGAAGAAGAAGCGCTCCGCGGCCGACCGCCTGGAGGAGCTCGCCCGGTCGGACGTCACGAGGGTCGTGCTCTTCCTCGAGGCCGAGACCGCGGCCGAGGGGGTCCTGGCCGTGGAGGAGGCGCTGCGCCTGGCGAAGGACCCCCGCCTGGAGCGCGTCTGGCTCTCCGAGGACGACCTCAGGCGGCAGGCCGGGAGGAAGGGGACGGATTCCTGGGACCGCGCCGACGCGGGGCCGGGCCAGTCCACCGCGGGCGGGGCAGCCGCGGGGGCGGCGGCGTCGGAGGCCGGCCTCGTGGCGCCGGCCCCCGAGGAGCGCGTGGCCCGTCTTCGCCTCCCCGCGACCTCCTTCGGCCGGTTCCGGGAGGCCCTCGTCGCCTCGGGCGCGCTCCGCGAGAGCGGCTACGCGGTGGTCGGCCCGTCGGAGGGCACCGCCGGTTCCGGACCGGCGGCCGGGGGCGGGGCAGCCGCGCCCGCGGCCGGCGGGG
>CAZKTF010000256.1:0-5034 GCA_964555565.1 uncultured Planctomycetota bacterium
GGCACCACGGCGAAGAAGCGCGCTGACGGCGGGCCGGCCCCGAGCCCCGAGCAGGTGGAACGCCTCCGAGAGAACGGAATCGCAGGTCTTCCAGGGCGGGGGCAGCCCCGGGGACTGGGCCGCGCTCCGGGGCCGGGGCGGCGCGCCCGTCGTCACGGCCGGGCGGCCCCTCCCCCCCGGCGCGCTGGAACTGGCCCCGGGGAGCCCGGCCGCGCTGGAGGGCCCGGACGGAGCGGACGAGCGCGCCCTCGCCCTCGCGGTCGAGGGACCCGCGGGGTGGACGGTCGTCGCGGGGACCTCCCTCCTCGAGATCCGGATGCGGCAGGGGGACCTCCGCTTCCTGCTGGCCGCGGCCTGCGTGTCGGGGGCCCTCCTCGTGGCCGCGGGGGCGTGGTTCTCGGCGGCGCTCGTGCTCGACCCCCTGCGGGAGATGACGGGGACGGCGCGGCGGGTCTCCGGGGAGCGGACCGACCTGCGGCTCCCCGTGCGGGGGACGGGGGACGAGTTCGACGACCTCGGCGGCCTCCTCAACGACCTGCTCGACAGGCTGGGCCGCGCGCTCGAGGACGAGAGGCGGTTCTCCGGCGACGCGGCCCACGAGATCCGCGGACCCCTGGCGGCCCTGCGGCTGCGCGCCGCGGAGGCCGCCCGGGCGGCGGAGCCCCCCGCGATGCGCGAGGCGCTCGAGGACACGGTGCGCGAGGTGGACCGCGTCTCCCGGCTCGTCGAGGCGCTCCTCCGGTTCTCCGGGGCCGACGGGCTCGCGGGGGGGGGCGGGGGATCGGACGCGGCGGAGGCCGCGGCGGAGCTCGCGCGCGACCTCCCGGCGCTGGCCGGGACGAGGGGGATCGAGTTCGCGTTCACCGCGGCGGCCCACCCCCTCCCGGTCCCCGCGGCGCGGGAGGTCGTGGAGACCTGCTTGTCGGTCCTGGTGGACAACGCGCTGCGGTACACGCCTGCCGGGGGCCGCGTCCGCCTCGAGGCCGCCGCCGAGGGCGACCGCGCGGTCCTCCGCGTCGCGGACGGCGGGCCCGGCGTCGCCGTGGCGGAGGCCGGGAAGGTGTTCGAGCGCCTCTACCGGGGGGCGGCCGGACGGGCCGCGCGGAACCCGGGCTTCGGGCTCGGGCTCGCGCTGGCCCGCCGTCTCGCCCGGGGCTCCGGCGGGGACGTGGTCCTCGAGAACCCCGGGGAGGCCGGGGCCCGCTTCCGGGCGGAGTTCCCGCTGGCCCGGGGCCCCGCGGGATGAAGGCATCTTCATCCCGGGGACTGGATCCCTTCATCCCCGGGTCGTAGGCTTTCCGCATGCGCGCGGAACCCCGGACCGCCCGGCACGCCGAGCGGGGCCTCACCCTCCTCGAGATCATGATCGCGATCACGGTCATGAGCATCGGGCTGTTCGGCCTCGCCCAGGCGATGATCGCCGCCGCCCGGCTGGACCGGCAGACCAACCTCCGCAAGATCGCGCTCGACTGCGCGATCGCGTGGATGGAGACGATCCGGTCGCAGGCCTTCGGGGACCTCGCCTCCGCCCCGCCCAAGGGCTACCGCCCGGCTGTCCTCTCCACGACGCTCACGGGCTTCAGCAGGGACCGCGACGGCGACGGCGACTCCGACCACTTCGGCCAGTTCTACTCCGCCCGGGACGACCAGCCGAACTACGACGCGCGCCTCCTCGGGCTCACGGCGCAGTCCCGCACGGACGTCCTGAAGCTCCTCAACCTCCCGCTCCCCGCGGGGGTCATGCCCGTGGCCGCCGTGGAGTTCCGGGACCCGGACGGAAGCACCGGGATCGGCGAGGGGACGGGCTACTGGGTCACGGTGCGCGTGTTCTGGCAGGCCGACGGGAACTCGGAAGTGAAGCTCTCGAGCCTGGTGGTCGGGAGATGACCATGGCGGCCCCACCGAACGGGAGGGAGGGCGAGCACGGGCTGACGATGCTCGAGGTCGTCATCGCCTCCGCGATCCTGCTCGCGATCATGGGGGCCACGTTCAGCGTCGTCTCCGGCGCCCAGCGCCAGCTCGGGACCGCCTCGGCGATCGGGGCCTCCGACTCCCGGGCGGCGGCCATCGCCCGGCTGATCGAGGCCCGCATCCGGGACGGGGGCACCGCGATGCTCCGGAAAGGCGACGGCACGATCTTCAGCGACCCGGAAACCTCCCCCAGCGGGATGCGGATCCGGCGCGTGGTCGGCTTCGCCGGCGTCCTCATCTACGGGGAGGGCGTGGGGTTCTCCCTGCGCAAGGGCGAGGCCTTCGACGGCGTGGACAACGACAAAGACAACGTCGTGGACGAGTTCGGCCTCTACCTCGACCTGTGGCCCGTGACCAACACCCCTGCGGACCAGACCCAGCTCCTCGCGGCGCCCGCCTCGAGCACGCTCTTCGCCGACAACATCCGCAGCCTCCAGATCCGGAGGACCGGGAAGCTCCTGGTCGTCACCGTGGTCGCCGAGCAGTTCGTCGGGCCCTCCCGGCAGCTCCACTCTTCCACCGGCACCGTCACCCTCGACCTGAGGAACTGAACATGCGGTCCCCCCTCCTCCCGTCCCGTCCCCGCGAGCGCGGCGCGGCGCTGATCGTCGTGCTCATCGCGATGTTCATGGCCGCCTCCATAGCCGGGGCGCTCGTCGTCCTCGCCCTGAGCCGCTCCCGGGCCCTGAGGACGCGGGTGGAAGCCGAGGCGTCGCTCGCGTGCGCCGAGGGGGGGCTCGACCGAGGCATCGCGGAGGCCAACCTCCCGGCCAACCGGACGAGCACGACCTGGCCGCCGGCGGGGCTGAAGATCAGCTCCTCCCCCAACGACGGGCTCCTCGACGCGAGGCTCAACCAGGTGGGGCACTTCCTCGTCACCTTCGCCCGCGGGGACACGGACGGCGTGGACAACGACGGGGACGCGCTCATCGACGCCGCCGACGCCGTCGATGAGGCCCAGTACGTGACCATCGAGAGCACGGGGTACTTCGCGACGAGCACCGGCGGCTCCCCGTACACCGCGAAACTGCGGGCCTACGTCCTCAAGACGACGATCTCGCCCCAGATCCAGAGCGCCATCTTCATCGACGACCCCAACCCCGACATCACGCTGGGGAGCAGCGCGTCCTACCGGCTGCAAGGGGGGGATCACGACATGACCACGCGCGCCCCGCTTCCCGGCGGCTTCCCCGCGCTGGCCACGAGCGGGGCCTTCAACGCCCCGGACCAGGTGGACATCACCGCGCATGCCGCCACCGGCCAGGTGTCCGGGACCCCCGGCCCCTCGCAGAACGGGGCGCCCGACAACGTGGACATCACGTCGATCATCGCACTGATGAAGGAGATCACGCCCCCCGCCCAGCAGATCGTGGTCTCGGGGGTGAACCCCCCCGGTCCCTTCGGGATCCCGCCCGGCCAGCCGGGCGGCCCCGACTGGCAGCTCAGCCTGCACCTGGGGTACACGAAGATGACCGGAAACAAGATGGGCGCGGGGTTCTGGGTCATCGACGGGGACCTGGACATCGGCGGCACGCTCATCTTCACGGGCATCATCATCGTGAGGGGGAAGGTCTCGTTCTCGGGAGGCGGCTCGGGCACGCAGGTGACCGGGGCGATCATCTCGTCCGAGGCCCCGGTCATCGACTTCACCGTGACGGGCACGACGGACATCTTCTACAGCAGCGGCGCCGTGTCTGCCGCCTCGCGGGCGGCGTCGAGGTACCTCCTGCGGGCGTGGCAGGTGCTGCCGAAGCCCTGAGGGTGTCCCTGCCGGGGCGCCCCGCGAACGTGCGCCGCCGCCCGCCGGGCGGTAGGATGACCGCGCAAGGAGGGCTCCATGAGGACCGTTTCGCGCCCCGCCGCACGCCTCGTCGCGATCGCCGTCGCGGCCGCGCTCGCCGCCGCCGCGCTCCCGCCCCCTCCCCCCGCCCGCGCCCAGGAGGTCGGGGACCGCGTGGAGGTGACCCTCAAGAACGGGCGCAAGCTCGTCGGGACGCTCCTCGCGAAGTCCGACGAGGAGGTGAAGATCCGCTTCGCCGAGAGGGATCTGGCCCTCTCGACCACCATGGTCGAGTCGGTGGCCAGGGTCACCCCGGCCGGCGAGGCCCCCGCGCCCGCGCCGGCCCCCGCCCCCGGGACGGGGGCGGCCGAAGGCGGCGCGGAGGCCGGCGCCCCGGCCCCCGCCGCGATCACGCTCGCCGACGGCCGGGTCGTCCGGGGATTCGTCGTGAAGAAGGACGACCGGACGGTCTGGGTCGTGACCGGCACCCCGCGGGCGCTCCCGGCCTCCAGCGTGAGGAAGATCGAGGGCGCGGGCACGGGCGTGCCTCGCGAGGACGGGTTCTCGGCGAGCGGATCGACGCTCGAGCGTGCGCGGAAGCTCGTCGAGGAGCTGGCGAGCGAGGACCGGGGGAGGGCCCGAGGGGCGGCGGGGGCGCTGGAGGCCATGGAGGAGGCCGGGACCGAGGCCCTGGCGCAGGGGGCGCGGCACCCTAAGGTCGAGGTCCGGCTCATCTGCATCGCCATGCTGGGGAAGCGGCGGGCGGAGGTCGGGGTCGCGCCGGTCCTGGAGGTGCTCCTCACCGACAGCGAACAGTCGGCCCGGATCGCGGCCGCCTCGGCCTTCGGGGGGTGGACGGCCCCCGGGGTCCGCAAGGGCCTCCTCAAGTCGGCCGCCGAGGACAAGAGCGCCTCGGTGCGGGCCGCGGCGCTGGCCGCGCTCGCCCTCAACTCCGGCGCCGAGGAGGTGGAGCCGCTCCTGGAGCTCACGGACAAGGAGATCGTGTCGGACCCCGCCGTGAAGGCGAGCCTCTACAGGGCCCTCCGCCACGCGGCCGCCAAGGAGTGGGCGGACGACGCGGAGCTCTGGCGGGAGTGGTGGGAGGACGACGGCGGCCGGGCCGAGACCGCGGAGCGGATCCGCCAGATCGAGGTCGATCGGTCCTTCGGGGCGAAGTGACGTGAGGGCGCGCGCCCTGAGGGTCGGCGCGGCGGCGCTCCTCCTCGCCGCCGCGGCGGCGGGCTGCGGGCCGGGGGGCGCGGAGCCGGCGGCGCCCGCCGGGA
>CAZKTF010000257.1:0-5033 GCA_964555565.1 uncultured Planctomycetota bacterium
TCCCCGCCGCCGCCGCGGCGGGACTCGCGGCGGTCCTCGGCGCGGGCCTCCTCGTGCTGCCCTTCGTCGGGGACCCCCTCGTGGAGCCGGGGGGTCCCGGTCGCCCGTCCCGGGCGATGGTCCGCGCCCTCCTCGGCGGTTCCCCCCTCGTCGCCGCGGCCGGGGGCGGCCTGGGGGTGGACCTCCTCAGGACGCCCCGGGCCTACGGGAGCGGGAAGGGGGAGGCGCTCTCGCGCATCGGCCCCTACTACCCGGAGCCTTTCCCCTCGCCGTTGGCGTCCGGGCTCGGGTTCGCGCTGGCCGGCGGCGCCCTCCTCCTCGTCTCGCGGCTGGCGGACGTCCGAGGGGCCCCGTAGGATCCTCCAGGCGGGCCCCGCGCCGGGACCCGAAGGAGGCGCCATGGGAGCTCCCTACCGGAGGAAGGTGTTCCTCACGTTCCCCCAGCGGCTCATCAAGGAGCCCATCATCTACAACCTCGGGAAGCAGTTCCCGGTCGTGACCAACATCAGCGGGGCCAGCGTGACCGACGAGCTCGCCCTGGTGGCCCTCCTGCTCGAGGGGGACCAGAAGTTCGTGGAGCAGGCCATCCGGTTCCTCGAATCGAAGGGAGTCAAGGTCGAGAACCTGGACGACGAATGACCCCCTCCGCGCCTCGTGGCGGGCCGCGGCGACCCCCCTGTGCCGTGCGGTTCGCCGCGTCGCAGGCCGCGGCGATGCCCACGACATATGGGGGGTGTTTCCGGTTCCTTCCCGACACCGGCCGGAACGGGGGCCGGGTTCAAAGATAAGTTTTTCTTATAATAACTATCCATGGATCCGGGTCGCATTCCTCTTGACGGCCCCTTCGCATCTGCTACGCTCCCTCCCCGTTGTCCGGTCGATCGCGCAGGGCACGCGGCGGAGCCGCGTGGGCGGGTCGCCGGGAGGTACGGCAAGGAGGAACCCATGCACTGGGGGAAGGCTGTCGGACTCGCACTGGCGGGCTGCGGCCTCCTCGCCACCGCGCCCGCGACGGCGCTGGCCGGCGACGAGAACGCGTCTCTCCAGGACCGCATCCGCGAGCTCGAGAAGCAGGTGCAGGAGCTTCGCGAGCTGCAGTCCCGGGGGGGCTCGCAGGAGCCTCTCGGGTCCGCGATCGAGCGCTACCTCCAGGGATCGGAGAAGGGGGAGCTTTGGAGGGACCGCAACGGGGGTCCCCTCTCGAAGGCCGTGAAGTCGGTCTCCCTCTGGGGGAGCTTCCGCACCCGCCCGGAGTGGACGGACAACTGGACGGACCAGAACCGCTCGGTGGACGACTCCGGCGTGCAGACCTTCACCCGGGTCCGCCTCGGGCTCGGGACGGAGCTGGCCAAGGACATCTCCACGGTCCTCGAGCTGAACTTCGCGGGGAACTGGGGCAACGCCCCGACGGGCCTGTCCACGGGAGTCCGTGACGCGCGCCTGTTCGACGCGACCTACGGGAACAGCAGCGGCTTCCAGGCCGCCTTCCTGCAGCAGGCCTACATCCAGGCGAAGGAGTGCAGCCTCCTCGGGATGGGCGTGCGGCTCGGCCGCTCCGAGATGAAGTTCGGCGACGAGTACGTCATCGGCGACCGCGACTTCTCGCAGTTCGGGCTGCGCTTCGACGGCTTCCAGGCGTGGAGGGACTGGCCCGACAACCACTTCAAGGCCGAGTTCTTCTACGCGAAGCTGGTCGAGAGCTTCTTCACGGGCCAGAGCCGCCTCGGCACGGACGCCGGGGACCCGGGCAACGACAACAACGTGTACCTGCTCGGCGCCTACGGCACCTGGTACAAGAACAAGGACTGGACGGTCGAGCCCTACTGGATCTTCGTCAAGGACAACGGCACGGGACCCGACCCCGCCAACCTGGACGGCCAGCGCGATCGCCACACCTTCGGCGCCCGCTGGTTCGGGGACCGCGCCACGAAGGAGAAGGGCGGCATCGGCTGGAACGTGAACGCGAACTGGCAGATGATCTCCGACGCGAAGGCCGACGCCTGGTCGGTGGACGCGGTCGCGAAGTACACGATGTCCAACACGAAGTGGAAGCCGGTCTTCTGGGTGCAGTACGCCTACGCCCCGGGCGACTCCCAGGCTGGCGAAGGCTACAACCCGCTGTTCCAGGACAACCACACCCGCTACGGCTACTCCGACCTGTTCTACCTGGAGAACCTGATGGTCCTGGGCGCCGGGGTGGAGTTCACGGCGAAGGAGAACTGGAACTGGGGCATCGCGCTGCGCCACTTCCGCATCGACAACACGTCCGACCCCCTCTCGCCGGCCGTCTTCTCGAACTTCGGCACCGGGGTCGGCGTCAGCAACGACGGGGTCTCCAAGGACCTCGCCAACGAGGTGGACCTGTACATGAAGCACACGTACTCGGACAACCTTGCGCTCGAAGTCGCCTACGCCTGGGTCAACTGGGACGGCGCCTTCGCCGACAGCCGCACGGGCGCCTCCACCACGGCCGGCATCCGCGGCCATGCGGGTACCGTGCAGCGTGCCTACGTCAACGTCGTCGTCTCCTTCTAGCGGGACCGGAAGTCGCCGAACGCGGGCCGGGCGAGTGATCGCCCGGCCCGCTCCATGCCCGGGGCCCGCGGGCGCTCGCGCGCCCCGAGATCCATCTCCCGCCGGCGCGGGCGCGGTACGATATCCGTCGTCTCCACCCCGGCGCGGAGCGGCCCCATGCCCGAAGCCCTGATCGTCGCCTGTCCCGGCTGCAGGAAGCGCTACTCGATCCCGCCCGGGGCCTCCCCCGGCCAGTTCCAGTGCCAGGACTGCTCCGCGGTCGTCCCCTACGGGCAGCGCGGCGGGGCCTCGCCCGGGCCGGCGCCCGCGAAGGCCGCCGCAGCCCCGCACCGGGGGGGAAAGCCCGGGGGGGGCGCGAAGCACCACGGCCGTCGCCGCCACGGGCGGGACGAGGAGGAAGGCGACGACCGCGGGGGGCGCGCGGAGCCGAAGAAGAAGGACCCGACCCTGTTCCTCCTGGCCATCGCGGGCGGGGTGATCGCCATCGTGATCCTCGCGGTGGTCCTCTCGAAGGACTCCGGCAGGAAGAAGGCGGCGGGGGGAGGCGGCGTGGACCGCCCGGCGCTGGCGGGCACCGGGGAACGCGGGGGGGCCCCCTTCGACCCCTCGGGCACCGGCGCGCCGGAGGCCCCGGGCGGGGGCGGCCAGGAGCCGCCGAAGGTCCCCACCGCGATGGACGTCGTCGCGGCGGGGACCGGGACGCCGGCCGGCACGGGTCCCGCGGGGGGCGTCGGCGGGACGGCGGCGAGCCGCGCCGCGGGCGGGGAGGAGGAGAGGAAGCACTCCTTCAAGCGCGCGGCCAACGCCCCGAGCGGCGGGAACTTCGGGAAGGACTCGGACACGCTCCGGGCGATGATGGACAAGGACTGGAAGTCGGTCGTGACCGACTTCGACCACCTCTCCGACACCCCCGAGGAGCTGCGGAAGCAGATCGACGCCGACGTGGCGATCATCGCGAACCCGGACGCGGGGCGCGAGTCGCTGGTCGCCGCGGACCGCCTCGTGAAGGTCGGGCGCCCGGCCATCCCGAAGGTCATCGGCGTGTTCTCCCGGCTGGACTTCACGAAGTACGCGAACGCCGTGGAGGCACGGGACGCCTGCGTCGTGGCGGACGCCGTGGACGGCATCCTCCGCGAGGCCACCAACTGGACCCGGATCACGCCGCTCCAGTACAACGTGCAGGCGAAGCCCTCGACCTACAAGGCCGTCATCCGGAACTGGTACGTCTGGTGGCTCAACCGCGGCTTCGAGGAGTCGGAGTACCCCAAGCCCAAGCCGAGGGCCGGGGAGGAAGAAAAAGAGTAGGGGCGGGGGTCCCCGGGGGTTTCGAGGCCCGCCAGTGGCGGGCCGAGCCCGGGGAGGACTACCCCGCCCGCCGTGTGTCTTCGGGGTGTGGGGCTCGATGGGCCCCGGGGCCCGACGTTGCCGCTAGGATCCCCCCGTGGCCCCCTTCGCCCTCCGCACCGACCTCCTCCCGCGGGGGGACCAGCCCGCGGCCATCGAGGCGCTCCTCGAGGGGGCGCGGCGCGGGCCCGGCCACCAGGTGCTCCTGGGCGTGACCGGGAGCGGGAAGACCTTCACGATGGCCCACGTGATCGCGAGCCTGGGGCTCCCGGCCCTCGTCCTCGCCCCCAACAAGACGCTGGCGGCCCAGCTCCACGCCGAGTTCCGCGCCCTGTTCCCGGACAACGCCGTCGAGTACTTCGTCTCCTACTACGACTACTACCAGCCCGAGGCGTACATCCCCACGACGGACACCTACATCGAGAAGGACGCGAGCATCAACGAGCGGATCGACCGGCTCCGCCACAGCGCCACCCGCAGCGTGCTCGAGCGCCGCGACTGCCTCGTGGTGGCCACGGTCTCGGCCATCTACGGGCTCGGCTCCCCCGGCTCCTACGAGGGGATGGGCGTCCGCGTCGCCCGCGGGGACGCGCTCGACCGGGACGACCTCCTCCGGGCGCTCGCGCGCATCCAGTACCGGCGCCAGGACCTGGAGCTCGGGCGCGGGGGCTTCCGGGTGCGCGGGGACACGGTGGACGTGTTCCCCGTCTACGAGGACGAGCGCGTCGTGCGGGTGCGATTCCTCGGGGACGAGGTGGAGGGGCTCTCCCTCGTGGACCCGCTCACCGGCGAGGTCCTGGAGGAGCCGGGGGAGGCGGTCGTCCACCCGGCGAGCCACTACGTCACCCCGGCGGACCGGCTCGGGGCGGCCTGCGACGGCATCGAGGCGGAGCTGGAGGAGCGGCTCGGGGTCCTCCGCCTCGCGCGGAAGGCCGTGGAGGCGGAGCGCCTGGAGCGCCGCACCCGCTACGACCTGGAGCTGCTGCGCACCATGGGGTTCTGCCCCGGGATCGAGAACTACTCCCGCCACCTGGACGGCCGCGCGCCGGGGGAGCCGCCGGCCACGCTCTTCTCCTACTTCCCGCCGGACTCGCTCGTGGTGGTGGACGAGAGCCACGTGACGGTCCCCCAGCTCGGGGGGATGTACCGCGGGG
>CAZKTF010000258.1:0-5010 GCA_964555565.1 uncultured Planctomycetota bacterium
GCCACCGCGAGGAGCCCCGCCGCCGCGGCGACCGCGGGGATCGGCAGGCGGAAGAGCCGCCCCGCGGGCCGGGCCCCGCCATCGCCACGGAGCCTCGCGAGGACGCGCGCGTCGAAGCCCGCGGGGACGGGGGGCGCGGGGTAGCGGTCGAGGAGCGCCCAGGCCGCGGACTGCGCGTCGCGCTCGGCGGCGCAGGCCGGGCAGGACGCCAGGTGGTCGTCCACGGCGCGGCGGGCCGCCCCGCCGATCTCGTCGTCGAGGAAGGCCGTCAGGTTCTCACGGACCTCTTCGCACCTCATCGCGCGTCCTCCCGGGACTTCCTGGTTTTCTCGGCGGCGTTCTCGGTTGCGTCTTCGCCGGCCCTCCGGGCGGCCCTCTCGGGGGGCCGGACGAAGCGGGCCAGGGACCTGCGGAGGTTCTCCCGGGCCCGCACGAGCAGGCTCTTCACGGCGGGAACGGAGCGGTCCATCGCGTCGGCGATCTCCCGGTACCCCAGGCCCTCGTACTTGTTCAGCAGGACCGCCAGGCGCTGGTCGTCCGGGAGGGCCTGGACGGCCTCCCGCACGACGCGCGCCCGCTCCCCGTCGAGCGCCGCCTGGTCCGGCCCCGGGGAGCGGTGGTCGGCCGCCTCGAGGGCGGGCTCCCCCTCGTGCCCGGGACGCGGATCGACCGGGGCGGTGGCCTCCACCGTCCGGCGGGCCCGGCGGGCCCGGATCTCGTTCAGGCAGGCGTTCGCGGTCACTCGGTACAACCAGGTCGAGAACTTCGCCGTCGGTCGCCAGGAGAGCCTCGCCCGGTACACCCGGATGAAGGACTCCTGCGCGAGGTCCTCGGCGGACGTCTCGTCCCCGAGGTACCGGTAGGCCAGCCGGAGCACCCGCTCGCGGTGCCGTCCCACCAGCGTCGCGAAGGCCGACTCGTCCCCGCGCTGGAGCGCGAGCATCAGCGCGGCGTCCGGGTCCGCCATCGCACCTCGCCCCTGTAACCCCCGCGGCGGCCGTTGGTTTCGGCCGGAGGCGGCGTGACGGGTGTCACCCCGCCGGCCCCCCGGCCCGGGCCACCCCGGCCGGACCGGCCGCAGGGGCGGAGTCTATAGGCGGGGAGGGTGGTCCGGCCGATAATGGATGCGGGGTCACACGCCCGTCCTGCTCCAGAAAGGGGCCCCGCATGCTCAAGATCGTCCTCGTGGACGACGACGAGACCCATCGGTCTCTCATGGAGAAGGTCCTCCGCCTGGAGGGCTACGACGTCTTCGTGGCCGCGGGCGGCGCCCAGGCCCTCCAGCTGGTCCGGGCGAAGAAGCCCGACCTCCTCGTCTCCGACGTCCTGATGCCCCAGATGTCCGGGACGGAGCTCACGCGCCTCGTCCGCCAGGAGGCGGGGCTCCAGGACACCTACATCATGCTCGTGACCGGGGAGTCGGCCCAGGAGGTCAAGCTCGACGCGCTCCGGGCCGGGGCGGACGACTACATCCACAAGCCGATCCGGCGGGATGAGTTCCTCGCCCGGGTCGAGATCGCCCTGAAGGTCCGCCACCTCCAAGACGAGGCCCGCAAGCTCGGCGAGAAGGCCGCGAAGTACGAGAAGACCGCGACCGCGGCCGGGGCCGCCTACGAGACGATCCTCAAGGAGCTCGAGACCATCGCCGGCCTCCTCAAGGCGAAGGACGAGTTCGGCGCCTTCGCGGCGGTCTACCACCTCCGGGACAAGGTCCGCGCGGCGAAGGAGGGGGCGGGCCCCGCGGCGCCGGAGAAGTCCCTCGGCGACATGCTGGGTCTCACCTAGGCGGGGGGCGGCGCCGTGGGGTCAGACCCCGCGTGAGCGATTGCAAACGGCCTCCCATGAGCGGCGGGGTCTGACCCCGATGCGTCGCTTCGCCGCCTATCTCCTCCTCTTCGGCGCGTCGGGGGCGACCGCGCTCGTCTACGAGGTCTGCTGGACGCGGCGGCTCGTCCTCCTCGTGGGCTCCACGGCGGGGGCGGTGGCGCTGCTCCTGGCGGCCTTCATGCTCGGGCTCGCGCTGGGCGCCCGGCTCGGCGGCCCGCGCGCGGACCGGGCGCGGAACCCGCTCGCGCTCTACGCCGCCCTCGAGGCCCTCGCCGCGGTCGGGGCGCTGCTCCTCCCGCCCGTCCTCGACCTCCTCCTCCGGATCGACGCGCTCACCGTGGCCGGGCGCGAGCCCCTGCTGCTCGGCGCCGCGTTCCTCCTCCTCCTCGTCCCCACGACCTTCCTCGGGGCGACGCTCCCGGCCATCGCGCGCGCCGCGGTGGTCGATCCGGCCACGGTCGGGGCGCGCGTGGGGGCCCTCTACGCCGCGAACACCCTCGGGGCGGTGGCCGGGGCGCTGGCCGCGGGCTTCGTCCTCATCGAGGCGCTCGGCGTGGACGGGGCGGCGCGGGCGGCGGCGGTCGTGAACCTGCTCGTGGCGGGTGCCGCGTGGGGGTTTTCGAGGGGGCTGGCTGGCGTGCAGGCGGGAGATGCGCGGGCGGGGCAGGGGGGAGCGGAACCAGGGGTCAGACCCCAGTCGTTTGCAAACGCCAGTGCTGAGGAGCAAGGGGTCAGACCCCAGTCGTTTGCGAACGTTGGGGAGCGACACGAGGGAGCTGAGGCCACTGTTCGCAAACGCCTGAGGTCTGACCCCATGCGCGTGGCGATGCTCGCGGCGCTGGCGGGGGGGTTCGTCGGGCTCGCGGCGGAGGTGGTCTGGACACGGCTCCTCGTGTTCTTCCTCGAGGGGTTCACGGCGACCTTCTCCGCGATGCTCGGGGCCTTCCTCCTGGGGAGCGCGCTGGGGTCCTTCGTCTTCGGGCGTCTCGCGGGCCGCGCCCGGGAGCCGCTCGCGCTCCTCGGCTGGGTCCAGGTCGCGGCGGGGGTCGCCGCGGCGGCCGTCCTGCCGCTGCTGCGGGAGCACTACGCGGTCTCCCGCGCCATCCGCGCCGCGACCTCGGCCCTCGACGGCCCGTCCCACCACGCCCTCGGGCTCGTCCTGGCCGCGCTCGTCGTCCTCGGCCCCCCGGCCTTCTTCATGGGAGGGGTGGTCCCGCTGGCGGTGCGGGTCGCGGCCCGGGGGGTCGGGGACCTGGGGGACCGCCTCGGGCGCGTCTACGCGGCCAACACCCTGGGCGCGGTCCTGGGCTCCCTCGCCGCCGGCTTCCTCCTCGTCCCCGCCCTCGGGGCGCGGGCCACGGGCGCGGTCCTCGCGGGCCTCTCGGTGCTGGCGGGGGCGGTCACGCTCGCCGCCGCCCCGCGCCCGCCCCGGGGGACCGCGCGGCGGTGGGCCGGAATGGCCGCCGCGGCGGCGGTTGCGGTCGCGCTCGCGGCTGCGGGGAGGCCCGGCGAGTACATGATCCTCCGCTCCCACGTCTTCCTCGGTCCGCGGGGCCGCGAGAACGTGCTGGTCGAGTCCCGGGAGGGGCGCGCCGGGACGGCGAGCGTCGTGCAAAACGTCCGCAACGGGTACACCTCCCTCTACACGGACGAGTTCCTCGCCGCCTCCACCGAGGGCCGCTACCGCTACATGCGGATGCTCGGGCACATCCCCGTGGTGCTGGCCGCGGACCCCCGGCGCGTCCTCGTGATGGCCTTCGGCACGGGGACGACCGCCGGCTCGCTCTCGGTCCACCCCTCGGTGGAGCGGCTGGACGTGGTCGAGATCTCGCGCGAGGTGCTGGAGGTGGCGCCGCGCTTCGCCTCCGTGAACCGCGGCGTGCTCGACCGCGCCGGGCGCGGCGGCCGGCCCGAGGTCCGGGTCTTCGTCGAGGACGCGCGGCGCTTCGTCCTCGCCTCCCGGGACTCCTACGACGTGATCACGCTCGAGCCGCTCATGCCCTACACCCCGGGGGCGGTCCACCTCTACACGAGGGAGTTCTACGAACTCTGCCGCGCCCGGCTCTCCCCGGGCGGGGCGATGTGCCAGTGGATCCCGGTGCACGGGATCTCCAGCGACGACTTCGCCATGCTCGTCCGCTCCTTCCTGGACGTGTTCCCCCACTCCTCGCTCTGGTTCGTGGAGGAGACCGCGGCCCTCGTCGGGACGGCCGGGCCGCAGGGGATGCCCGTGGCGCGGTCGGCGGAGAGGCTCCTCCAGGGCGCGCCGCGCGAGGACCTCCGCGAGGCGGGCCTTGACGACCTGGCCCAGTGGTGGAGCCTCAGGGTGTGCGGCGGGGAGCGCCTGGAGCGGTGGCTCCGGGAGCGGCCGGTGCCCGTGCGCGCCATGGTGGACGACCGCCCCGACCTGGAGTTCCGGCCCGTGTTCTCGGGGACCCTCACGACCTTCCTCCACGACAACCTGGTCACGATGCTCGACCTCCGGGAGCGGCCCGAGGAGGCGGCGGACCTCGCGGGCCTGGCGCCGCGCGAGGCCATGGAGTTCCGCGCGCGCCTGGAGGCCGCGGGCCGCGCCACCGATGCCGCCATGGACGCCCGCGCGAGCGAGGACCTCAACTCCTACTGGTCTTCCCACACGCGCCTCGCCTCGGACCCGGCCGCGCGGCAGCGGTACGCCGACCGGGCCGTGGCCGCCCTCGGGGACGCGCTCCGGCGCTACGGCGACGCGATCCGGTTCAACCCGAAGGACCGGGTGGTGGTGGGCCGGTGGGGATACCTCGAGGTCGTGCGGCTCCTCAACGAGGGGCGCGCGCACCTCGGGGCCGGGGACGCGGCGGCCGCGGCGGACGCCTACCTCCGCGCCACGGACGTCGAGGCCCCCTGGAACCGCGACGAGGCCTGGAGCGGGCTCGGGAGGGCGCGCCTCCGGCAGGGGCGGACGGTCGGGGCCGTGGAGGCGCTCCAGGAGGCGCTCCGCCTCTACCCCGGCAACCGGGACGCCCAGGCCCTCATGGGCGAGGCGCTCGCGCGGCTCCGCCGCTGGCCCGAGGCGCGCTGGTACTTCCGCGCGGCCTTCGACGCGGGCGCCCCCGCGGACGAGGACACGGCCACGCGCAACGCCCGGGCGGAGGCCTCCGCCGAGGGGAACGCGGTGCCCGCGGGTCCGCCCGGGGACCTCGACCG
>CAZKTF010000259.1:0-5001 GCA_964555565.1 uncultured Planctomycetota bacterium
CGCCCTGGGGCTTCAGGCGCGCCAGCTCCGCGAGGATGTCCGTGGCCGGGGTGATCGGGTAGGAGCCGATGAAGAGCGGGAGCCCCGAGCGCACCGAGGCCGCCACGAGCCCGAGCGCGAGCGCCTGGTTCCCCGAGAGGCTCCGGTAGAGGCCGGGATCCTGCGGCGCCGGGGGGACCTCGTAGCGCCCCTGGAACAGCTCGCTCGCGTCCGCCCAGGCGTACCCGGCCTTGAGCGTCAGGATGTTCGCCCGGACCATCTCGGGGTTCTTCGCGAAGTGCTGCTCGATCCAGCGCTGGGTCGCGTCCAGCGGCCGCGAGAAGAGCCAGTAGACGAGGCCCAGGCCGAAGAAGTTCTTGCAGCGGATCCGCTCCTTGGCCGACAGGGTCGTGTCGCTGAGGGCCTTGAGCGTGTGCGTGGTGAGGTCCACGGGGATCACGCGGTACCCGTCCAGCGAGCCGTCCTCGAGGGGGTTCTTCGCGTAGCCCGCCTTGGAGAGGTTGCCCGCGTCGAACCCCTCGGTGTTGACGATGAGGATGCGCCCCTTCGGCAGGGTCGCGAGGTTCACCTTCAGCGCCGCGGCGTTCATGGCCACGAGCACGTCGGGGGCGTCCCCGGGGGTGAAGATGTCGCCGGAGGAGAAGTGGATCTGGAAGCCGCTCACGCCGGGGAGCGTGCCGGCGGGGGCGCGGATCTCCGCGGGGTAGTCCGGCAGCGTGGCCACGTCGTTCCCGAGGAGCGCCGCGGTCGAGGTGAACTGGCTCCCGGTGATCTGGATCCCGTCGCCCGAATCGCCGGCGAAGCGGATGACGACCGACTCGAGGCGTTCCGTCGGAGCCGACGAGGCCATCTCTTCGCCCTCCGCGGACCATGAGACTTGCGCGGGGAGGGCGAAGTCAAGGAACGGCGCCGGTCGGGCGGCTCAGCTCCCGGGGCTCTTGGGCCTGGCCGCCTTCTTCTTGAAGAACATCTCGTCGAAGGAGAACGCGCCGCCGCCCTGCACGACGAGGGAGAGGGCGAGGATCGCGAGGACGAAGGTGTACTCGAAGCCGTTCGGCAGCGAGAACCCGTGGGGCGCATGGACCTTCCACGCCGCCACGAGCATCACGGTGAACAGGCCCGCCGCCCAGAACCGGGTCAGCAGGCCGATGAGCACGCATGCCCCCCCGAAGAACTCCGTGGCCGCGGCGGCGCGGGCGAAGGTGCCCGGGATCGGCCAGCCCCAGGCCTGGATCCCGTCCGCGAGTTGCTGGATCTCGTGCCCCGTCCCCCCGAACAGCCCGAAGAGCTTCTGGCCCCCGTGGAACAGGAAGACGACGCCGAGCAGGAACCGGGGGATGAGGGTGCCCCAGTTCGCGTCCTTGAAGGAGGCCATGGGGCGATCCTAGCGCGGACGGGGGACCGTCCCCGGGTCCGGCGCTCCCCCGCCCCCTACCCCTACCCCTACCCCTACCCTTGCCCCTTCCGTTCCGGCGGTAGACTGGAGTGACCATGCGCCGCGGGGTCCTCGGCCTCGTCCTGTTCGCCGCCGTCCTCCTCACCGGCTGGATCGCGATCCGCTCGCTGGAGTCCGCCCCGCTCCCGGGCATCCCCCGCCCGGAGCCCCGCCCGGTCGTGGGTCCACCCCGGCCGTCGCCGCCGCGGGAGGCGCCGCGCCCCCCCGCGGCACCTCCCGCGCCCGCGGCGCCCCGCGTCCCCGAGGACGACCGTCCCGCGCCGAAGGACGGCTCCGCCCCGGACGACTTCTCCGACCCGGTGCAGACCGGGAAGTGCGCCCTCGTCCTGCGGCTCCTGGACGCGGACACGGGCGCCCCGGTGACCATGAACGTCGAGCTCTGGCGCCTGAACGCCCCGGGGAACCGCAGGTGGACCGCCGGGGACCAGCGGCAGGCCGCCGTCGCGGTCCAGGGGGCGGAGGCCCGCGTCGAGAACCTGCCCGCGGGGGAGTACCGCCTCGCCTGCCCGGAGCGACGGGCCGCGGCGGAGGACCCGCCCTCGTTCCGCGTCGAGGGGGCGGAGACGGAGCACGCCGCGCGCGTCCCCATGCCGCGGACCTTCCGCGCGCGGCTGAAGGTCTACGACGAGGACGGCGGGTCCCTGCGCGCGGGGAGGCGGGCGGACCGCGGGCGGACGACCGCGGGACGGCCCTACTTTCCTCCCTGGCAACGGCTCCGGGGGATACTGACGGGGAAGGATGAGACGGAGATCTCGGTGATCCGCGTCGGCGGCGGGGCGGGGGCCGCCTTCGGGGGCCGCCGGGGCGGGCGCGCCGAGCCCCCGGCGGTGGAGGCCGGAAGGGACGGCCTGTTCGATCTCGGGGAGTTCCGCGAGGCGTCCGCCTGCGAGACCGCGACGGCGACCTCCGCCTTCACCTTGGAAGGCCGCAGCGGCGTGGACGCCTCCTTCTCGAACGAGGGCGCGACCTCGGACGTCTTCCTCGTGGCGGTCTCCGTCCCCCTCGATCGACTGAGCGACGAGGTGACGCTCCCGGGGGGGGAGCCCGTCGCCCGCTTCCGGCCGCGGGTCTCGGGGACCTGCAGGGCGGTCCGGGTCCCCCCGGGGGAGCCGGACCCCGACCGCCGGCGCCTCCCGATCCAGGTCTCCGTCCACCTCGATGGGTACGAGGACCTCTCCTTCGACTGGACGCCGGCCGGGCCCCGGGAGGCCCGGGCGCTCGTCCCCGCGAAGGACTTGTAGGACACGGCGGGCGGGGCAAGCCCGGTGCCTACCCCCCGCAGACACACGGCGGGCGGGGCAAGCCCCGCCCCTACAGAGGCCCCGTTTCCACCGCCGTTGTAGGGGCGACCCTTGGGTCGCCCGCCGTTCCCGTGGTGACGACGGTTTGAACGGCGGGGGGGCAAGCCCGGTGCCTACCCCCCGCAGACACACGGCGGGCGGGGCAAGCCCCGCCCCTACAGAGGCCCCGTTTCCACCGCCGTTGTAGGGGCGACCCTTGGGTCGCCCGCCGTCCATCAGTCCAGCGTGTAGGTGACCTTCGACCCGCCGGCGATCTTCTGCAGGCGCTGCCGCTCCCACTTCACGAAGTCGCTCCGCACGCCCATGACGTGGCTGTAGCGCTGGGTGTAGTGGGTGAGGTCCTTCTCGATGAGCTCGTCGGAGAGCTCCCGGTCGGTCTTGCGCAGCCGCGGGTACTCCCGCTCGAAGGTGGCCCGGTCCATGGGCTCGATCTCGGCCACGAGCCTCTCGTAGATGGAGCGGGTCGGCCAGTCGCTCAGCGCGTTCACGTACCAGTGGCAGAACTTGGAGAGCTTCACGATGAAGAGGTCGTGCGCGTCGCTGAAGTGGAGGCAGGAGCCGTCGAAGTAGTTCCCCATCCGCTTCATCTTCTCGAAGTCGATGAGCTTCAGGTCCTTCGCCATCTTGTAGCCCGCGGTCCCGACGAAGGGGAAGAACACCGCCCAGCGGAACCGGCCCATCTTCACGTCGGCGCAGAGCTGGAGCGTCTCGAGGATCTCCTCGCGGGTCTCCGTGGGGAGGCCCATCATCACGAAGGCGCTCGTGTGCAGGTCGTAGCGGTGCGCGGCGCCGAAGGACTCGGTGATCTGGTCGTTGGTCATGTAGCGCCAGAGGACCTGGCGGCGGACCCGGTCGCTGCCGGACTCGAGCCCGTACTTCACGATCATGCAGCCCGCCTCCCGGAGCGCGCAGGCCATCTCGTCGTCGAAGACCTGCACGTGGGCGTTCACGACGAAGGGGAGGTCGAAGCGCTCCTTCTTGTAGGCCTCGCAGAACTCGGTGACGAAGGGCTTGTCCAGGGTGAAGAGGTCGTCGTCGAAGATGACCGTGTTGATCTGCGGGTGCTTCCGCTTGAGTTCGCGGATCTCCCCGAGGACGCGCCCGATGGGGTACTTGCGGAGGAACTCCTTCGGGGACTTCGCGGCCTTCTCGGCCCGGTAGAGGTCCACGATCTCCTTGTTGAAGCAGTAGGTGCACTTGTACGGGCACCCGCGGCTCGTGAGGATCGAGAGCCAGCCCTTCTTGGCGTCGAGGACGGCGTCCATGTCGAAGAGGTCGTAGTCGAGCGGCGGGAGGGTCTGGAGGTCGGGGAAGGGGAGGACCGGGTTCACGTGCTTCTTCCCGTCCTTCCACAGGCGCATGTTCGGGCAGGTGGTCGTGTCCTGGCCGCGCTCCAGGCGGTTCACCAGCTCCAGGAGCGCGTAGTCCCCCTCGCCCGCGCAGTAGTAGTCGAAGACCCGGTCGTCGGAGACCTCGTCCGGGATCATGGTGATGTGGACGCCGCCGACCACCTGGGGGACTTCGGGGAACGCCGTCCGCAGGTGCTTCGAGACCCCGACCGCCCACTCGTACTGCTGGGTCATGCAGGAGAAGGCGAGGAGCCCGGGGCTCCACTCCCGGGCCACGGCGGCGACCTCCTCCGCGGAGGGGACGGGGCCGATGGCGTCGCAGGCGTAGACGAGGCGCGTCTCGTGCCCGTGGGCCTTCAGCACCCCCGAGAGGGCGATGAGCCCGTGGTTGACCCCGGGGGGGCAGTCGATGTTCGGGTAGACGAACAGGACGCGCAACGGCCTGCCTCCTCCCCCGGGGACGGACCCCGGGGCCTTCCACGGCCTGCAATCCTGAATGTTATGTCAGCATTCGGGGGTCTCCAAACATACATCGTCCCCGCGGGCCCCCCGGCTGGACTGCCGCCCCGCCCGCGAGTAGCATTCCCCGCGAGGGGAGGCGATGCCGATGCCCGGACCACGCTCCCGGAGGGCCGTCGCCGCCGCGGCGCTGCTCGCCGTGGCCCTCCTCCCCGCGTCGCTGCCGGGTCGCGCGGCCGAAGGGGAGGAGGCGGCTCCCCCCGCGGAGCGGTGCGCGGTCGCGCTGCGCGAGGACCCGGACCCGGTCGTGCGGCTGTACGCCGCCTGGAGGCTGCGGGTCCTCGGTCCCGACGCGGAGCCCGCCGTCCCCGCCCTGCGCGAGGCCCTGCTCGCCGGCCGCGTCCCGGCGGAGGACGGTGCGCTGGCGCTCGCGGCC
>CAZKTF010000260.1:0-4992 GCA_964555565.1 uncultured Planctomycetota bacterium
CGTCCGTCGAGGCGTCCTGGAAGCAGGCCGCCAGGACCTCCGCGGCGCGGGCGCGGACCCCCTCGGGGCAGCCCGGCGCCCCGGCCACGCGGCCGAGGGAGACGAGGGCGAAGTGCACCGTCTGCCCATCCATCCCGTGGCGCCCGCCGGAGCGGACGACCTCGGCGAGCATGCGGACCCCGAGCGCCTGGACCGCCTCGTCCCCCTGCGGGAGGACCTGTCCCAGGGCAATCGCCGCCGAGCGGCGCGCGGCGAGGCCGCGGGTGCGGAGCCTGTCGGCCAGCGCTTGCACGACCTCGCGGCCCTCCGGCCCGCCGAGGCCGGTGCGCCCGATGCGGCCGAGCGCGCCCACGGCGTAGGAGAGGGTCACGTCGTCCAGTTCCGCCTCCCCGGCCCGCTCCTCGGCGACCCAGCGGAGGAGGTGCGGGAGCGCCGCGGGGTCCCCGAGGAGCCCCATGGCCAGGAGCGCGGCGCAGGGCACGTCGCGGTGGGGGGAACGGGCGGTCACGAGCGCCTCGAGCACCGGCAGGGCCCCGGGACCCGCGGCCTCGCGGCCGAGGAGCCCGAGGGCCACGGCCGCGAAGGCCCGCGTCCGGGTGCGCCTCGTCCCGTCCGAGGCCGTCCCGGCCAGCGCGGCGCGGACCTCCGGCGTGCCTTCGCCCAGGATGCCCAGGGCCAGGGCCGCCGACTCCTCGACGAGCCCGTCGCGGTCGTCGCGGTCCCCGCCGCGCAGGGAGACGAGCAGGAGGGGGATCGATTGGGCGTCCCCGGCCTTGGCGAGGCCGAGGAGCGAGGCGGAGCGGATGTCGGGGTCCACGCCGGCCTCGCGGGCGAAGCGCCGCAGCGCCGGAAGGACCTTCCCGCGCACCGCGAGGTCGGAAAGGACGGGACCGGAGGACGGCCCGCCGGCCACGAGCGCCACGGACGCGGCGCCCGAGGCGGAGGGGGACCCGGCGCGCCGGGCGTCCACGAACTCGTCGCGGTTGTAGCCCCACCAGAAGACCCAGGAATCGAAGGAGATCGATCGCTTCGCCGTCGGCCGCTTCGTCGCGGTCCCCGGCCCGGACGGCGCCGCGGGAGCGGGGGTCCCGGGGCCCGCGCCCGAGGGCGTCGGGCCCGGACCGTCGGAGGGCGTGGGGGTGGGCGGCTGGCCGGAGGGCGTGGGCGTGGGCGTGCCGCTCGGGTCGGGAGGCGTGGGAGTGGGGCCACCCGTGTCCGGGGGCGGCGGGTCCTCGGGAGTGCGGCTGCCCGGCGGGACCTCGCCGTTCGGCCCGCGGTACACGCCTCCGTGGGCGAGGACCACGGCGGGAACGATGAGGACGGCCACGACGGCGAGGGGCGCGAGGATCGGGCGCATGGTTCTCCCTCCGATGCGCGGCCACCTTCGCGGGTCGATGGGCCCGTGCGAGCCGCGACGGGGGAGGAGAGCGCAAGGGCGGTGCCACGCGGCGCGCGGGGCGCGCGAGCGTGGAGGACCCGGCGCTCGTTACGGGCGGTTCCCGGGATCGTCACCGGGTTCCGCGGAGGGAACGCCGCGCGCGACCCGGAGAGGAGTTTGCTCCTTCCTGCCCGGTGCCCCTGTCCTTGCCCAGGGCCCCGGGCTCAGGGCCGCCGTTCCGCAGCCTCTACTCTTCGAGCATCTTCCTCGCCGCGCTCACCGCCTCGCGCGCGCACGTGGCGCAGTACCCGAAGCGCCCCTCGAGGTTGCGCAGCGCCCTCCGCGCCTCCTCGCGCTGGGGCGCGTCCAGGTGCTCGAACTCCTCCGACCCGACGGAGAGGATGCGCGACTCCACGGCCTTGATGCGGGACCGGATGGTCTCGAAGTAGTCCTTCCGCAGCGCCCGGAGGACCTCGGGGAACAGGGCCCGGAGGTCCGGCTTCTTCCCGGGGTTCTCCAGGCCGTAGGCGCCGATCCGCGCCACGAGGTTCTGGCGGAACACGGCGGGGGACTCGGGGACCTTCAGCAGCCGCTCCACGGACCGCATCACGTCCTCGTCGGGCGGCTCCTGCTCCCCGGAGACGGCGTTGCGGAGGCGCTCCTTCTGGGTGAAGGCCACCGCGTGGGAGACGTACCGCTCGAAGCGGCGCTCGTACTCCCGGGCGGGCACCAGCTCCAGCGCCTCCTGGATGTCGTCCAGCGAACGGCGCGTCCAGCCCGCCTCGGCCTCCTTCTCGAAGGCGTCGGGGTCGTGGTAGCCCGCGGAGGGCTGGATCTTGAGGAAGTCGTACACGGTCCGCTCGCGGAGCAGCCCCTTCAGGTGGCCGAAGACCAGATCGGGGGAGAGGCAGCCGCGCCCCTCGGGGTCCGCCGCCGCGCCCGAGAGGACGGAACGGATCTCCCGCGCGCTCGCCCCGAAGCGGCCCTCGTAGTGGGGGGAGTCCCTTGACTCGTCGCGCACCTCGGGGAGCGCCGCGTGCAGGGCCCGGCGCTCGGCGGCGCCGAGCCGCTCCGGGGCCTCTCCCGTCTCGTAGAGGCGGAGCTTCTCCGGCGGGGTGAGGCCCTCCACCAGGCGGCGGTCCCCCTCGGGGTAGCGCTCCGGGTCGGGGGGCTCCAGGCGGGTGAGGACGGAGAACTGGGCCAGCGCGGCCAGGAGGTGGGGCGGGACGTGCCGGCCCGGGGCCATGGAGGCCGCGAAGTCGCGGTAGATCGCCTCCTCCCTCCCGGGCTCCAGGAGGTAGGGGACCGGGACCAGCTCCATGCGCGCCTTGAAGGAGGTCCAGTCCGGGCTCGACTTGAAGGCGTCCAGGTACTTCTCGTTCGTGGTGGCGAAGAGCACGACGGAGAGGTGGGCGAGGAAGGGTCCCACGGCGACGGTCCCCTTCTCCGAGGTCCCGAGGAGGTACTTGAACAGCTCGATGGGCCGCTTGAGGAAGTCGGAGAACTCGAGCCCGCCGCGGTTGGCGTCCACGAGGTCGCCGGAGGCCTCGAGGAGCGGCACGTGCTGGAGGAGCGGCGGGAGGGACGACGAGGAGATCCCGGCGGACACCTCGCGCACGGAGGCGTCCACGCTGCCCTGGGGGGGGACGACCACGGCCCCCCGGCGGAAGCGGGGGTCGATGAACCACCGCTCGACCTGCACGTGGCGGAGCACCCTCCGGAGGTCCCCGTGGTACCCCGCCAGCAGCGCCTCGAAGATGGCCTTGCACTTGGGGCAGAGGTCCCCCTCCGCCAGGTGGCGCAGCGTGCGGCGGAAGGGCTTCCGCTCCGCGGCGTCGGCGAGGAGGCGCGCCCGGTCCCCGCGGGGGAGGAGCAGGAACGGGTTGTCCCGGAGGTCGCAGGCCACGCGGGCCGCGATCTCCTCGGGCCCCAGCAGCGCGTAGGAGTCCCCGGTGTCCACGGGCTCCTCGTGGCGGCCGCGCCCGCCCCCGAACCCGAGCTCCTCCCCGGTCCCCGAGCGCGGGAACACCCAGTGGAACCGGTAGAGCACCCCCTCGGGGAGCCGCGAGTAGTGGGAGAGGCCGCGGAAGAGCGTGTCCACCAGCGTGGACTTGGCGCTCCCGTTGGGGCCGTGGAGGACGAGGACGCGGTCGAGGCGGCCCTCCTCGGCCGCGGTGCGCAGCAGCCTGACGATCCGCTCCTGCGCCGCCTCCTGCCCGTGGACCGCGCCGCGCCCCCCGTCGAAGGGGGCGTCCCAGATGCCGTGGCGCAGCGCGGTCCCGCCGATCGCGGGGACCTCGCGGGTCCCGAAGTGGTCCACGGCGTCCACGAGGTACTGGACCGCGCTGCGGCCGAGCGCGTAGGGGTCCTCGAGCACGAGATCGAGGAAGCGCTCGAAGGGCAGGAGCCGGAGCTCGCGGCGGTAGGCCTCCTCGGCCCGCCCGCCCGCGTCCTCGAGGAAGGAGCGAGCGTCCATGGAGCGGATGGTACGCCGCGGCGGGGGGGCCGGGACCTACAATCGGCCGCTCCGCCCATGGCCGTCTATTCCCACTCGCGCCTCTCGGTCTTCGAGGAGTGCCGCCTCCGCTACCGGCTGAAGTACGTGGACCGGGTGCGGCGCGACCTGGAGGGCGTGGAGGCCTTCCTCGGCAGCCGCGTCCACGAGGCGCTCGAGTCCCTCTACCGCGACGTCATCGCCGGGAGGGTCCCGCCGCTCGAGGAGGTCCTCGACCGGTACCACCGCTCCTGGGAGGCGCAGTGGCACGGGGCGGTCCTCGTCGTGAACCCCTCCCTCGCCCCCGAGGACCACCGCCGGGCGGGGGAGGAGTGCCTCAGGCGCTACTTCCGCCGCCACGCGCCCTTCCGCGCGGACCAGACCCTGGGCGTCGAGGTGCGCGTGGCGGTGGACCTCCCCGAGGGGCCGCGCATCGAGGGCTTCTCCGACCGCGTGGCCCGGGACCCCGACGGCTGGCTCGCGGTCCACGACTACAAGACCTCCACCACGCTCCCCTCCCAGGCCGACGTGGACGCCGACCGCCAGCTCGCGCTCTACCAGGCGGGCGTGGAGCGGCTGTGGCCCGGGGCCCCCGGGGTCCGCCTCGTCTGGCACTACCTGCGCTTCGACGAGAGACTGGTCTCGGTCCGATCGCGCGAGCAGATGGCGGGGACCCTGGCCGAGGCCCTGCGGCGGATCCGGGAGATCGAAGCGGAGGAGCGGTGGGAGCCGCGCGTCTCGCGCCTGTGCGACTGGTGTCCCTACTGGGACCTCTGCCCGGAGAAGAAGCACGCATGGGCGCTGCGCCAGAAGGGCATCGAGGAACCCTCGCTCCTCCCGAGCGAGACCCCCGCCGCGGAGGAGGCGGCACGCGCCGTGGCGGACGCCGTGGCCGCCCTGGAGAGGGGTGCGGCCGCCGTGAGCGACCTCGAGGACGCGCGGGCCCGCCTGCGCGCGTACGCCCGCGCCACGGGCGCGGTGCGCGTCGAGGCCCCCGAGGGCACCGCGACGATCCGCCTCGGCGAGGCGGAAGAGGTCTTCGTCCACCCCGCGGACCCCCGGACGGGCTAGCCCAACTTCCGCAGTTCGGCGTCCGACTGCGTGATTCCGCGGCGTGATT
>CAZKTF010000261.1:0-4918 GCA_964555565.1 uncultured Planctomycetota bacterium
CGCCCCGGGGCCCGCGCCCCCCCGACCGGGCGGCCTTCGGCGCGGGCCGCGCCGCCGCGCGGTGGGTCCGCGCGCTGGAGGGGGCGTTCGGGTAGCGGGTCGCCCTCCGTTACAATCCCGCGCACCCGGCCGCCGGAGAACCGTCCTTGAAGATCCTCATCGCCGACGACGAGAAGGCCATCGCCGTCACGCTCGGGGACGCGCTCCGCGGGGCGGGCCACGAGGTGACCGCCGTCGGGGACGGGACCTCGGCGGTGCGGGCCCTGGACGCCGGGGCCTTCGACGTGGTCGTGTCCGACATCCGGATGCCCGGCCTGGACGGGATGGCGGTCCTGCGCCACGCCAAGGCCCGCAACCCGGTCACCGAGGTCATCCTCATGACCGGCTTCGGGAACGTGGAGTCCGCCGTGGAGGCGATGAAGGCGGGGGCCTTCCACTACGTCCAGAAGCCCTTCTACAACGAGGAGATGGTCCGGCTCGTCGGCCGAATCGCGGAGCTGAGCGCGCTCCGCCCCGCGGCCGCCGCGCCGGTGGCCCTCGAGGGGATCGTGGGGGGCGCCGACTCCATGCGCACGGTGTTCGACGTCGTGCGCCGCGTGGCCCCGCGGGACGCGAGCATCCTCATCGAGGGGGAGAGCGGCACGGGGAAGGAGCTCGTCGCCCGCGCGGTCCACGGGCTCTCCGGCCGGGAGGGGGCCTTCGTCGCCATCTCCTGCGCGGCGCTCCCGGAGACGCTCCTCGAGTCCGAGCTCTTCGGCCACGAGCGGGGGGCCTTCACGGACGCGAAGGAGCGGAAGATCGGGAAGTTCGAGCGGGCCGACGGCGGCACGGTCTTCATCGACGACGTGGACGACGTCCCGCTCTCCATGCAGCCGAAGCTGCTGCGCGTCCTCCAGGAGCGCGAGGTCGAGCGCCTGGGCGGGCAGAAGCCGGTCCCCGTGAACGTGCGCGTCGTCGCCGCCACCAAGGTGGACCTGATGGACGCGGTCCGGGACGGGGAGTTCCGGGAGGACCTCTACTGGCGGCTGAACGTGGTGGGGATCTCCATCCCGGCGCTGCGCGAGCGCCCCGGGGACGTCCCGCTCCTCGTGGAGCATTTCGTCCGGATCTACGGGGGGGCGCGCCGCTACACGGTGGCGCCGGAGGTCCTCGAGGAGATGGCGCGCTACGCCTGGCCCGGGAACGTCCGCGAACTGGAGAACGCCGTGGAGCGGGCCATCGCGCTCGCCGGCGACGACGGGGTGCTCACGAAGGACCAGCTCCTCCGGAGCCGCGGGGAGAGGAGCGCCGTCCTCCCCGCCGTCGTGGCCGGCGGGGTGCGCACGCTCAAGGAGGTCGGGGTGGCCGCGGAGAAGGAGGCGATCCTGGCGGCGCTCCGCCTCACGGGGGGCCACAAGGCGCGCGCGGCCAAGGTCCTCGGCATCTCGCGCAAGAGCCTGTGGGAGAAGGTGAAGGGCTACGGGATCGGGGAGAAGGGGCCCGAGGGACCCCCGGCGCGATGAGGGCCCCGTGCCGTCCCCGGTGAACCCGGCGTCGTCGGGGCGCACGCTCTTCGTCTCCGACGTCCACGCGAGCCCCGAGGCGCCGGCGACGCTCCGGGCCTTCCTCGCCTTCCTCGGCGGGCCGGCCCGGGGCGCGGGGGCGCTGCTGGTCCTCGGGGACCTCTTCGAGGCCCTCCCGGCGGCGCGCCTGGCCGCCGCGCCGGGGTACCGCGAGATCCTGGAGGCGTTGACGGCGCTCCGGCGCGCGGGGACGCGCGTGGCCTTCCTCCCCGGGAACCGGGATTTCCCGCTCGAGGACGCGCTCCGGCCCCTGGGGATCGAGCGCCTCCCCGACCTCGCACGCCTGGAGGTGGACGGTGTCCGCGTCCTCCTCTCCCACGGGGACCTCCTCTGCACGGGGGACCACCGGTACCAGGCCTTCCGGAGGGCGGTGCGGGGCCGGGCGCTCCGGGCGGCGGTGGAGGGGCTCCCGGACCGCGCCGTGGAGGCGCTGGCCGGCGGCGCGCGGGCGGCCTCGAAGGGGGAGACCGCCCGGAAGGCCTGCGCGAGCATGGGGCTCGACGCCCGCCGCGTCCGGGCGCTGCTCCGCCGCGAGGAGGCGGACGCCCTCGTCTGCGGCCACGTCCACTGGGGGGTCCGCCACCGGCTGGTCGTCGAGGGTCGCCCGCGGGAGGTCTTCGTCCTCGGCGCCTGGGAGGACGGGGCGAACTGGCTCGAGCGGGCGGGGGGCCGGTGGCGCTTCCTGCGCCAGGTCTAGGGTCTGACCTCATTCTCCTGGCCCAGGCCAGGAGAATGGGGTCTGACCCCTTGCTCCGCCTCTCTCCCGGGGCGGGACCGGAATCCCTTCCGCGGCGCGCCCGGCCCCGGCTAGCCTCGGGGGTTTGCGCCCCCGGAACCCGGACCGATCGGCGGCATTCGTCGTCGCCATCGACGGTCCGGCCGGGAGCGGGAAGTCCACGCTCGCCCGCATGCTGGCGGGGCGCCTGGGCTTCCGGTTCCTGGATTCCGGGGCGATGTACCGGGCGCTCACGCTGAAGGCCCTCCGAAACGGGGTTGACCCCGCCGACGAGGCCTCCCTGGCGAGGCTCCTCCGGGGCACGACGGTGTCCCTCGAGGAGTCCCCGGCGGGGCAGCGGGTGCTCCTCGACGGCGAGGACGTCTCCGTGGAGATCCGCGGCACCGAGGTGACGCGGGTCGTCCCGGAGGTGGCCGCGCTCCCCGGCGTCCGCAAGGGCATCCTCGCGCTCCAGCGGAGCTTCGCCGCCGCGCCCGGGGGGGTCGTCGCCGAGGGCCGCGACATGGGCACGGTCGTGTTTCCGAACGCGGCCGTGAAGATCTTTCTCGATGCGGATCCCGGGGAGCGCGCGCGACGGCGGGCCCGACAGACCGGCGAGCCGGTCGATGCGGTCCTGGCGGCCCAGACGGCCCGCGACGCGCACGACTCGGGACGGAAGGCCAGTCCGCTGCACGCGGCCGCGGACGCCAAGAGGCTGGACACCACGGGGCTCTCCGTGGAGCAGGTCCTCGAGAGGCTGCTCGCGGCGGTGAAGGCGAAGCCCCCCGGTGCTCTATGAACTCGGCCGGGCGCTGAGCCGGGTCGCCGCGACCCTGGCCTGGCGCCTGAGGGTGCGGGGGAGGCGCCACCTGCCGGCGCGGGGCGGGGCGATCCTCGCCTCCAACCACCAGTCGTTCCTGGACGTGCTGGTGATCGCGACGGGGTCCCCGCGGCCCGTGGGGTTCATGGCGCGGAGCACGCTGTTCCGGCCGGGCTGGTGTGGGGTGCTGCTGCGCGACCTGGGGGTGGTGCCTGTCGGCAGGGACCGGCCGGGCCCCTCGGAGATGCGCACGGTCCTGGAGCGGCTGGCCGGGGGCGGGCTCATGGTGGTGTTCC
The DNA here is from genome assembly GCA_964555565.1 of uncultured Planctomycetota bacterium. Classification (GTDB taxonomy): domain Bacteria; phylum Planctomycetota; class JAJSAM01; order JAJSAM01; family JAKLKS01; genus CAZKTF01. The sequence goes on from CAZKTF010000261.1 coordinate 3,394, forward strand.
CCGAGGGGAGCCGGACGACGGACGGCTCGCTCGGGGAGATGCGGGGCGGGGTCGCGTTCCTCGCCCGGAGGGCCGGGGTGCCGGTGGTGCCGGTGCTCGTGCAGGGGGCCTTCGAGGCGTGGCCCCGGGGACGGAGGTTCCCGGGGACGGGACGCATCCGGGTGGCCTTCGGGCGCCCGGTGCGCTACCCGGAGTCGTGGGAGGACCGGGAGGTGGCGGCGGATCTCCGCCGCCGCCTCCTCGTCCTCCGGGACGGGCCGGTGATGCCGCAGCCGGCTCCGGACCGGGGCGGGGCGGCCCGCGCTCCCCGTGAGGGGGAGGGCGCCGCATGACGGTCCCTTGACACGCGGCGGCTGGAATCGGGACGCACCCGCGGCGCGCGCCGCGGACGTCCCTCCGGCCCGGAAGAAGGAGCCTCGATGAAGTCGCGCACGGCGCTGAAGAAGTACGACCTCCCGCCGGACGAGGTCGAGCGCCGGGTGGAGGAGATCATGGGCCCCAGAGGGTCCCCTCTCCCGCCCGGCGTGGAGGACTCGATCAAGTCCTTCGAGGCGGACACCATCCTCAAGGGCCGCATCGTGAACGTCGTCAACGACGAGGTCGTGGTGGACGTCGGCTACAAGAGCGAGGGGATCATCGCGATCTCCGAGTTCGAGGACCCCACCGCCATCGACATCGGCGACATGGTCGAGGTCCTCCTCGAGTCCGTGGAGGACGAGACCGGTTCCATCGTCCTCAGCAAGCGGCGCGCGGACCGCCTCCGCGGCTGGGAGCGGATCGTCACCACCCACAAGGAGGGGGACGTCATCCGCGGCAAGGTGACCCGCAAGATCAAGGGCGGGCTCCTCGTGGACATCGGGGTGCCGGTCTTCCTCCCGGCCTCCCAGGTCTCCATCCGCCGCACCGGGGACATCTCGGAGTTCATCGGCCAGGAGGTCGAGGCCAAGATCATCAAGATCGACGAGTCGCGCATGAACATCGTCGTCTCCCGGCGCAAGCTCATCGAGGAGGAGCGCGAGCGGCAGAAGCGCCAGCTCCTCTCCGAGATCGCCGAGGGGCAGATCCGCCGCGGGGCGGTCAAGAACCTGGCGGACTTCGGGGCCTTCGTGGACCTCGGCGGCATCGACGGCCTCCTCCACATCACGGACATGTCCTGGGGCCGCGTCGGCCACCCCAGCGAGGTGGTGCGGGTGGACCAGGAGGTGGACGTCCTCGTCCTCAAGGTGGACAAGGAGCGCGAGCGGATCTCGCTCGGCCTGAAGCAGCTCACCCCCTCGCCGTGGAAGAGCGTGGAGGATCGCTACCCCATCGGGACCCGCATGAACGGCGAGGTCACGAACATCATGAACTACGGGGCCTTCGTGAAGATCGAGGACGGCCTCGAGGGGCTCGTGCACATCTCGGAGATGTCCTGGACGAAGCGGGTCACCCACCCGAGCGAGCTGGTCAAGGTGGGGGACAAGGTGGAGGTCGTCGTCCTCGACATCAACAAGGAGAAGAAGGAGATCTCCCTCGGGATGAAGCA
>CAZKTF010000262.1:0-4885 GCA_964555565.1 uncultured Planctomycetota bacterium
ACCCGGTCGAGGAACAGGATCTGGTAGGCCGCCGCGCGGAGCGCCGCCCGGACGGCGGGGTGGAGCTTCCCGAGCCTGAGGTTCGATCGCTCCGCCAGGAGGTGGTCGAGCGTCCCCTGCCTCCGCACGGCGCCGTAGGCGATCTCCCGGGCGAGGTCCCGGTCCCGGGGGCCCAGCGGCCGGTCCCGGAGCGCCCCGTCGAGGAGGTCCCTCGCCGTGCCCCGCCCCGCCTCCACGCCGCGGAGGACCTCCACCGCCAGGTCCCGCGCCGGGGAAGTCGCCGCCGGCCGCCTGCCCACGCCCGGACTCTACCCAGCCGGGGGCGGGGAAACGCCTTCCACGGGGGGCGCGGGCGCCCGTCCAACCGGGGGTGCGGCGCCCGTCCGGGGGCGCCAGGGAGGTCGCAAGGCCTTGTCCGCCGCCAAGATGGGTATCATCTGCTCGTCTCCCGAAAGGCGGATCCGCGGCATGGAACTGCGCGACCCCGAGGTCTTCCGGAAGGTCTACGAGGAGAACGCCAGGAGCCTCTACAACCTCGCGCTCCGCCTCGTGGGCGACACCGGGCGGGCCGAGGAGATCGTCCAGGAGACGTTCCTGCGCGCCTGGGACCGGGCCGAGACCTTCCGGGAGGGCGCGCGGGTCGGGACCTGGCTCTACCGGATCACGATGAACCTCTCCTACGACTACCTCCGGGCGCGGCGCTACCGCGTCGCGGTCTCTCTCGAGACCCCGGTGGGCGGCGAGGAGGGCGAGGCGGAGCCGCTGTCGCAGCGGCTCCCCGGGGCGCTCCCGCCGCCGCCCGCGGAGGCCTCCCGGCACGAGGTGCGGGACGCGGTGCGGGCGCTCGTGGAGTCGCTCCCGGAGCGCGAGCGGACGGTGCTCGTGCTCCGGCACTGGCACGGGATGACCTTCGAGCGGATCGCGGCGTCGATGGGCCTCACGAGCCGCACGGTGCAGAACTGCCTGCGCCGGGCGCGGACGAAGATCTTCTACGGGCTCCGCCGCCGCGGGATCACGGCGGCGGAGGTCCGGTGACGGGGCCGGCGGTCGGACCCGGCGGCGAAACGGAGAAGGCGGAATGAACTGCGAGCGGATGCGGGAGCTGATGGTCGAGCACGTGGAGGGGGTCCTCGGCGCCGACGAGGCCGAGGGGGCCCGGGTCCACCTCAAGGCGTGCGGGGGTTGCGGCGCCCTGTTCGAGGAGGTGCGCCGCGGCTTCGCGGCGCTCGACGCCTGGGGGGACGAGGACCTCCCGGCGGAGGCCTGGGAGCGGATGCGCGCCCGGCTCCCGGGGGAACCGTCCCCGGCCCCGGCGCGCGCCCCCTGGCGCATCCTCCGCGCGGCGGCTCTCCCCTTTGCGGCGGGCCTCGGGACGGCGGCGGCCGCACTGCTGTTCCTCTCCTCGGGCGGGAAGGCCCCGGCGACCCCGCTTCAGGGTCCCTCCGGGGACTCGCCCCTCGTCGCGCGCGAGGGGGCCGTCCCCGCGGCCGCCCGCGAGGGTGCCGTCCCCGGGGTTGTGGAGACGACCGCCTTGCGCACACCGCTCAAGCCCGGGGAGCGCGCGCTCCTGTTCGACGACCCGGCCCGCGGCGTCGTCCGGTGGATCACCCTGCCCCCCGGGGTGGACCCCGGCAGGGTGACCGTCGAGGACGAGCCCCGCGTCGTCCCCGTCTCCACGGGGATGGGGGTCAGGTAGTGCGGGTGAGGGTGGGGACGGCGACGCTCCTCCTCCTGGCGACGGCCGGGGCGGCGGCGGCGCAGGACGCGCTCGAGTCCCTCGACCGGGACGTCCGGGCGCTGGCCGAGCGCTGCGGCCCGGCCGTGGTCCGCGTCGAGGCCGAGCGCGTCGCGCGGCTGCGCGCCGTCCCCGACGCGGCCGAGGGGGAGCGCCTGCGGATCGAGGCGGTCCTGCGCACCCACGCTCCGAGGGAGCGCCTCGGCGCGACGGGGTTCCTCGTCGAGGAGGGGATCGTCCTCACCACGGCCGAGCTGGGGGACCGCCCGCTCCAGTCCCTGCGCGTGCGCTTCCTCGGCGGCGCCGAGCGGGACGGGCGCGTGCTCGGCGTGGACGGGATCGCCGGGGTCGCGGTCCTCCGCGTCGAGCCGGTGGAGGGGGTCCGCGCGCTCTCCCTCGTCGTGGAGGCCAGGCCCTCCGCGGGCTCCGTCGTGGTCCTCCTCGGCCGGGCCCGGGCGCTCGCGCCCTCGATGGAGCTCGGGCTCGTCACGGCCGTGGACCGGGCCGTGGGCGGCTACGACGCCTTCGTGACCGCGAGCGTCCCGGTCTTCCCGGGGGACGCGGGCGGCCCGCTCCTGGACGTCCGCGGGCGGGTGCTCGGCATGGCCGTGACGCCCCGGTCGCTCCCGGCTCCCTCCCCGCTCTTCCTCGCCCGCGCGCCCCGCGCGCCGGGCGCGGTGGCGCCCGCGGGCACGGAGGCCCCCGCCCCGGCGCGGTTCGCGGTCGCCGCGGAGACGAATCGCCCCGGGACCTTCGTCCCCGCGGCGGAACTCATGCGGATCGTGGCGGAGGTGAAGGAGTCCGGCCGCGTGCGGCGGGGGCTCCTCGGCGTCCTCCTCCGCCAGGGCGCGGAGGGCGGCGTCGAGGTCGATGCGGTGGAGGAGGACTCTCCCGCGGCGGCCGCCGGCGTCCGGGCCGAGGACCGGGTGCTCGCGCTCGACGCCACCCCGGTCTCGAGCGTCCCCGAGCTGGCCTCCTTCATCCAGCGCCGGGCGCCCGGGACGCGGGTGCGCCTCTCGCTGCGCGCCCCGGACGGGAAGGAGCGCGTGGTCGAGGCGGTCCTGGCGGAGTACCGGGTCCGCCAGCTCTTCAACGGCGTCTCGGTGGCGCAGGGGCCGGGCCCGGGGAAGGCCCCGGAGGCCGGCGTCCCGGTCCCGCCCGAGGTCCTGGTCAAGTCCGTCGAGCCGGGCTCGGCCGCCGCGGCGGCGGGGATGCGCGAGGGGGACGTCCTCCTCTCCATCGGCGGCGTCCGGGTGGGCACGGTGGAGGAGTACGTGGGGGCCGCGACGAGCCCGCTCGCCAACCGCGTGGGGGCGATCGACGTCGTGGTCCGCCGCGACGGGGCCGAGACCATCCTCACCCTGAAATAGCCCCGAGCCTCCCGGGCCGCGGATAGACTCCGCCCGTGCCCGGGTCCGCGGACCTCGACGCCCTCGTCGCGCTGCTCGCGCGCCTGCGCGCCCCCGGGGGCTGCGCCTGGGACCGGGAGCGCACGCTCGAGGACCTGGGGAAATATCTCCGCGGGGAGTGCGACGAAGTCGTGGCCGCCATCGGCGAGGGGGACCCGGAGCACCTCCGGGAGGAGTGCGGGGACCTCCTGGCCAACCTGGTGTTCACGGTGGAGATCGCCCGGGAGCGCGGCTGGTTCGACATGGCGTCCGTGGTGGAGGGGGCGCACGCGAAGCTCGTCCGGCGGCACCCGCACGTGTTCGGCGACGCGACGGCCTCGACGCCCGGGGAGGTGGAGGCGCAGTGGCAGAGGATCAAGCGCGAGGAGGCCCGGGCGAAGCACGCGGGGGCGCGCGGCGGCGCAAGGTCCGCGCGCGGCCGGCGCTCCCGCCCGAGCGGGACCCGCTAGCCCGGGGGCGGGTCCAGGTCTACACGGGCGCGGGGAAGGGGAAGACCACCTCCGCGCTCGGCCTCTGCCTGCGCGCGCTCGGGAACGGCTGGCGCGTGGCCCTCGTCCAGTTCGACAAGGGCTACGACGGGGAGAACGAGCATTACGGGGAGAGGAAGGTCCTCAGGCGCCTGGAGGGCATGGACCTCTTCCCGACGGGCTGCGAGCGGATGAACCCCGACGGGACCTTCCGGTTCGGGAACGTGCCGGAGGACCTGGCCGAGGCACGTCGCGGGTACGGGATTGCCGAGGAGTCGATCGCGTCGGGCCGCTACCGGCTCATCGTGCTGGACGAGGTCCTCTCGGCGGTCATGACCGGGATCCTGACGAAGGAGGAGGTCATGCGCCTCCTCGACCTCCACGCGCGGGGACCGCGCGCCGAACTCGTCCTCACGGGCTGGAACGCCTGGGAGGAGCTCGTCGCCAGGGCCGACCTCGTCACCGAGATGCGCAAGGTGAAGCACTATTACGACGGGGGCCTCGGCGCCCGCCCGGGGATCGAGTACTAGTGCGCGCGCGGCGACGGCCCGGGAGGCCCTACGAGGAGCTCCTGCGCAGGGTCCTCGCCTTCCGCGACGCCCGGGACTGGAAGCGGTTCCACAACCCGAAGGACCTCGCCATCAGCCTCGCGCTCGAGGCCGCGGAGCTCCTCGAGCACTTCCAGTGGAAGGATGCGCGCGAGGTCGCGGCCCACCTCGCCTCCCGCCGCGGCCGCGAGGCCGTGGCGGACGAGATGGCCGACGTCCAGTCCCTGCTCCTCTCCCTCGCCGACGCCGCGGGGGTGGACCTCTACGCCGCCACCCTCCGCAAGCTCCGGAAGGCCGCCCGGAAGTACCCCGTTGCCAAGGCCCGGGGGACGGCGAGGAAGTACACGGAGCTGTGAGACAGACGGACAGAGGGGTCAGACCCCGGGCGCCTCGCGAGCCACGCACGGGGTCAGACCCCGCGCGCCGACGAACGCCGGGCGAGGGCGCGCCACCTGAGCGCGCGAGGTCAGACCCCGTGACGTGCTGCGCCGCCCCATGGGCGCCCGAGGTCAGACAGAGGGGTCAGACCCCGGGCGCCTCGCGCAACGTGCTGCGCCGCCCCATGGGCGCCCGAGGTCAGACCCCTGTTTCTTCAGTCCTTGCCGTGGCGCCCGCGGCGGGGCGGGGGAGGCGGCGCCACGACCGGCGGCGGGGGAGCCGGGGTCGAGACGCGGGGCGCGGGGGCCGGAGCGGGGGCCTCGTGGCGGGCGGGGGGCTCCGTGCGAC